>JAFQDR010000262.1 GCA_017415945.1 Oscillospiraceae bacterium | reverse complement strand
ATTTCCTTATCTTAATGACATTGCCCGTGGGAATGGTGTTTTCCGTGTTTACTTGAGTCTCTTGTCGCTCTTGATAGCGGCCTTGGTGCCTGCGGACTGGAAGATTTGGACAATAACGATCAGCAGAATGACCGCAACGTACATGACCAGATACTTATAGCGATAGTAGCCGTAGTTGATGGCGATCTTGCCCAGACCGCCGCCGCCGATGATACCGGACATGGCAGTGTAGCCCAGAATGGTGGTGATGGCGGTGGTGAAGTTACTGAGCAGGGAGGGCACGGACTCGGGGAGCATGACCTTCCACATGATCTGGAAGGGGGTGGCACCCATGGACTGTGCCGCCTCGATGATGTTGGGGTTCACCTCGCGGAGGCTGGTTTCCACCAGACGAGCCACGAAGGGGAAGGCTGCAATGACCAGAGGCACGATGCAGGCGGTGGTGCCGACCGTGGTGCCTACGATGATGCGGGCCAGAGGGAATGCCATGATCATCAGAATCAGGAAGGGGATGGAGCGCAGCAGGTTGATCACGGTGTTCAGCAGACTCATGAACCACTTGGGCAGGGGCTTGACCCCGTTTGCGTCACCTGCTACCAGCAGCATGCCCAGAGGCAGACCCAGCAGAATGGCGAATGCGGTGGAGACGACGGTTGCGTATATGGTTTCCCAAATGCCGAAGGGAATCTCGGTTTCAATGACCTTCAGCGCCAGAGCAATGGACTCGGCATCAAATGCTTTTGCCAACATAGTCTCACACCTCCTCTACGAATACGTCGGGCACGGCCTGCAGATAGTCTGTGACCGTGAAAATGTTTTCCCGCTTTCCGGGAATACCCAGCAGCATACTGCCGTAGGCACGGGATTCGATGCTGCGGATGGATGCCGCCAGAATGTTCACCGCAATGCCCGTTTCGATGGCCATGGTGGTGATCAGCGGGGCACCTGCGGTTTCCGCGCCGTTGAATACCACGCGCAGACGCTTTTCCTTGGTGGGGTCGGATACCATGTCGTCCTCACCGTTGGGGAACACCAGACGGCGGCCCGCGGCGGATTTGGGGCTGGAGAATACAGCGCCTACGGTGCCCACTTCCGCAACCTCCCCACGGTCCAGAATGGCCACATGGGTGCAGACCTCTTCCACAACGGACATCGGGTGGGTGATGATGACCACGGTGATGCCCAGCTTCTGGTTGATGTCACGGATCAGAGACAGGATGGAGTGGGTGGTGTTGGGGTCCAGTGCGGAGGTGGCTTCGTCGCACAGCAGCACCTTGGGGTTGGTTGCCAGTGCGCGGGCGATGGCCACACGCTGCTGCTGACCGCCCGACAGCTGTGCGGGATAAGCCTTTGCCTTGTCGGGGAGGCCTACCAGCTCCAGCAGCTCCATGGCTCGCTTTTCCGCTTCTGCCTTCTTCACCCCTGCCAGCTCCATGGGGAAGCAGACGTTTTTCAGACAGTTGCGCTGCATGAGCAGGTTGAAGCTCTGGAAGATCATGGTAATGTCCCGACGGGCCTCACGGAGCTCCTTATCGGACAGCAGCTCCATGTTCTTGCCGTCGATGATGACCTGCCCCCCTGTGGGGCGTTCCAGCATATTGATGCAGCGGACCAGAGTGGACTTGCCTGCGCCGCTCATGCCGATGATGCCGTAAATATCACCGTCGTTAATGGTGAGGTTGATGTTCTTCAGAGCATCCACATCACCTGCCTTGGTGTGGAAGGTTTTGTAAAGGTTCTTAATTTCAATCATAGTTTTGTACTCCCGAGAAAAAACGCCATGGATACGTGTTGGCGTTATTAAGATCAGAGGTTTTCTGATCAAACGATTGTAGGGCGGGGGCTTGCTCCCGCCGCTTTGTTTATTTGGCAGCGGGAACGGGATAGCACGGCGGGAGCAAGCCCCCGCCCTACAAGAGCATATTCAAAATACTATTCAATAAAAAAGCCGCGGTGTATGGCCGCGGCTTTTTTTGGTGTTCGTGTTACTTGATAGCGTCCAGAGAAGCCTGCTTGCCGCCGTAAATGCCCATGGGTTCAACGTGGATGCCTGCAACGGTTACGATGTGGGTGCCGTTTTCAGCGTTGAAGTCGTCCAGATAGGGAACGTGCTGGAAGTAGTTTGCGAAGATCTCGCCGGATTCTACGACCATGTTGGGCTGTACGTAGTCGGTAAATTCTACGATGTCCAGAGTGATGTCCTTGGCTGCCAGAATGTCCTTTGCCAGAGCCAGAACTTCAGCGTGGGGGGAGGGGGAAGCTGCCACGGAAATGGTGGTGCCTGCCAGTGCTGCGTAGTCAACAGATGCGTCATAGCCGTCACCGGGGTTCTCCACTACGGAAATAGCGGAGCCTGCGTAGGTAGCTGCGAAGTAGTCAGCAACGGTCTTGGAGGACAGAGCTGCTGCCAGAGCCTTGGCTGCATCGGTGTTTTCATTGCCTTCCTTTACGCACAGAATGTTGACGTATGCGGATGCGGAGCCTTCCTGTGCCAGAGCGTCCTCAGCGGGGTTCAGACCTGCGGGGATTGCGTAGTTGGAGTTGATGATGCCGAAGTCAACGTCCTGCAGGATGTTGGGGATCTGAGCGGCTTCCACTTCTTCAAATTCGATGTTGTAGGGGTTATCGGTAATATCGCCGATGGTGGCGGTGATGCCTGCGTTGGGGTCAACGGTGATGTAGCCCAGTTCCTGCAGCAGGAGCAGTGCGCGTGCTTCGTTGGTGGTGTCGTTGGGAACTGCGATGGTCAGGGAAGCAGCTTCATCAGAGGAGCCGCCGCAGGCGACCAGTGCGAAACAGAGGACGAGTGCCAGAGCCAGAGCGATGATCTTTTTCATTGTAATTTCTCCTTTTTGTTTTATGTTAAAAGATGTTTTGTTCGATGTTGATGATGTTCTGAATGATTTGTGAGCCCCGAGGGTCACATTCGCTGATTTCGGAATTTGGTTGTCCGCAATAACTGATTGAGATGCATGATTTTACATCCTTTCGGTTTGGATTTTGGTAACAAAAAAGGAAGCCCTTCGATGGCTTCCTGCTGTGATTCTATGGGTATGGCTTCAGGAGGTCATCGGTATTCAGGCACGGCGAGACATGCACATGGGGCACATGCGCATCTTCATCATCATAGCCATAGCGAATACCTTCACGATGAATCCCCTTTCCTTGTGGAATTTGTTGATTGAGGCTATTATACTCCTTGTGCTGTATCCTGTCAAAGGGCAATTGTATTTTCGTCAGCTTGTACAGAAAAAGGTGTTACCTTTAGCAATTTAAACAAAAATGGAAAATTTGCTGTACCGAAAGTATCCACCGGCGTAGGGAGCGTCGTCCTCGACGCTCCGCTTTTTCGGCAGTCCGACACCTTGCGGTTTCATGTCCATCGGCAATTGCCCAACTGCGTCACGGAGCGTCGGGGACGACGCTCCCTACGCCGGTGGTCTTGATTGTAAACTATCGATAAACATATACTGCAACCGCTTCCAACCGCTGTCCCAATATGCTATACTATCTGTGAGAACAAATACGGAAAAGGAGGTCTTACCATGCGCTGTCCCGAATGTTATCTGGAAAATTATGCCCGTGCCAAGCAGTGTGTCCGCTGCGGTGCGGATCTGACGCAGGCTGCTCTTACGGAAACCGAATACCACGGAGCCAATCAAGTGTGGAATACGGATATCGACCCCGACCGCAACCGCAAAAACTCCCGCACGGCACTGGCGGTGCTGGGTGTGGTGGTTTTGCTGGTGATTGCGCTGGTGGCTGTGCTGATGCTGTATTTGCCCAAGGTCATATCCTATTCCATGGACAGCTTCACGCTGCCCGAACTCAATATTTCGGATTTTGTGGATAAGGTATTTTGGGAAGACATTGAGATCTCGAGAACCGAGCCTGTGCCCGAGCCCGACTATCCCCCTGCAAACCGCTTGGACGGTGCGGATTTGGACTTTATCAATGCCTTGACTGTCTATGCAACGGAGCTTGCTTATATCGGCACGTATGAGTATGTGTCCACGGAAGCGGAGCAGGAGATCCATCAAATGTTTCTTCCCGAGTTTGAACATCTGGCTGCACAGGTCTTTGACAGCCATGACTTGAACGAGGAGGCAAAGTGGACTGCCATAGCAGTACAAATGCTGTCGGAGCCCGAGCTTGACCGCATTGAGCAATTGACTGCCATGTATGAGCTGAGTGCTGTGATGCTGCGAGTCAATGAGATGTATGACATCTTCGGTGCCGACCCCGAGGTGCTTGCCTATTACGACGGTATGATGGTTCGCACCGCAGCTATGCTTGAGGTGGAATACGACCTGCGGGAGCAGCTGGTGGGGACAGGTACCGTGTGGAGCAAAGAACACGGCTGCGAAATCATAAGCTATACCAACAATACCTCTTACACCTTGGATATTTCTTTTTTCAATGACTTTGTAACGGACACTGAGCACTACTCCTCGGAGATTGGATGGCCTATGCTGTTCCCGGGAGAAACTGCAGAAATTCCGCTGTGCGATTTAATTGAAATCGGCGACCAAGACCATACATGGTATCTGAACTGGGAGATCCTGCAGCTGTATGTAGACGACATTCCCTTGGAGGATTATTACGAGGACTGATACTTGGACATGGGGCAGCCGCAAGGCTGCCCTGATTTTGTGCATTGTAATTATATTTTGTAGGGCGGGGGCTTGCTCCCGCCGTGCTCCACCGAAAAAATTGCTTTTGTAGGGAGCGTCGTAGCTCTGCACACCCACAAAGGGCGCCCGACGCTCCGCATTTTTCGCAGTCCGATACCTTACGTTTTCATGTCCATCGGTAATTGTCCCACTGCGTCACGGAGCGTCGAGGACGACGCTCCCTACGATGGAAAAGGCGTTTGGTGCGGACAGAGAGAACCATCCCCATGTTCCTCATGTCTTGACATTATCTCCCAAACACATATAATGTACATAACTATTCAAAAACTACACCGAAATGAGGTATTTTCCATATGAGAGCTGTTGTTACCGTTATCGGCAAGGACATGGTGGGTATTCTGGCAAAGGTCACCGCCATCTGCGCCGCCCACAATGTAAACGTGCTGGAAGTCAGCCAGTCCATTATGCAGGAGCTGTTCGCCATGGTCATGCTGGTGGATATCTCCAAGTGCAACGTCTCCTTCGCCTCTCTGGCGGACGAATTCGATGCGGCGGGGGAAGCCATGGGTCTGAAGATCCACACCATGCATGAAGATGTATTCAACGCCATGCACCGCATCTGATAGGAGGCTGTACTGTGATCAATACACATGACATTCTCGAAACCATCAACATGATCGATAACGAGAATTTGGATGTCCGCACCGTCACCATGGGCATCTCCCTTCTCGACTGCATCGACTCCGATATCCACCGTGCCTGCGACAAGGTCTATGATAAGATCTGCTCCTATGCGGAAAACCTTGTGCAGACAGGGGAGGACATCAGCCGTGAGTACGGCATCCCCATCGTCAATAAGCGCATTTCCGTCACCCCCATTGCCATGCTGGCAGGTGCAAATCCCGCATCCAGCCCCGTCCACTATGCCCGCGCCCTGGACAGAGCTGCAAAGACCGTAGGGGTCAACTTCATCGGCGGCTACTCTGCTTTGGTACACAAGGGCTTCGGACCCGGGGACTATGCCCTCATCGAGTCCATCCCCGAAGCACTGGCGGAAACCGATCTGGTTTGCTCCTCCGTGAATATCGGCAGTACAAAAGCAGGCATCAATATGGATGCGGTGAAGAAGATGGGGTACATCGTCAAGCGCGCCGCAGAGCTCACCGCTGACCGTGACTGCATCGGTGCGGCAAAGCTGGTGGTATTCTGCAACGCACCCGAGGACAATCCCTTCATGGCAGGTGCCTTCCACGGCCCCGGTGAGCCCGACTGTGTCATCAACGTAGGCGTGTCCGGCCCCGGTGTTGTCCGCGCGGCAATCGCCAAGGCAAAGCCCGAGGACGACCTCACCGAAATTGCCAACATTATCAAAAAGACCGCCTTCAAGATCACTCGTATGGGTCAGCTGGTGGCACAGGAGGCCTCCCGCCGTCTGTGCGTGCCCTACGGCATCATCGACCTGTCCCTGGCACCCACCCCCGCCATCGGGGACAGCGTGGCAAACATTCTGGAATCCATGGGTCTGGCCCAGTGCGGCTGCCACGGCACCACCGCTGCGCTGGCACTGCTGAACGACGCGGTGAAGAAGGGCGGCGTCATGGCATCCTCCCACGTGGGCGGTTTGAGCGGTGCGTTTATCCCCGTGTCCGAGGATCAGGGCATGATCGCAGCGGCAAGAAACGGCGTGCTGACTCTGGAGAAGCTGGAGGCCATGACCGCGGTGTGCTCCGTGGGTCTGGATATGATCGTTGTCCCCGGGGACATTACCCCCGCCATCATCAGCGGCATCATCGCCGACGAGGCTGCCATCGGCATGGTCAACTCCAAGACCACCGCTGTGCGCCTGATCCCCGCCATCGGCAAGCAGGTGGGCGACGAGCTGAACTTCGGCGGCCTGCTGGGCAGCGGCCCTGTCATGCCCATCAACACCGTATCCCCCGAGATCTTCGTCTCCCGCGGCGGACGTATCCCCGCGCCCATGCAAAGCCTGAAAAACTAAGAAAATTCACCCCACCCATGGTTTGCCCACAGGTGGGGTGATTGCATTGTTGTTTTGCTTGTGCCGCAGCCTTGGCTCCCTCTGATGAGGGAGCTGGCAGCGAAGCTGACTGAGGGAGAGACTTTTTAACCGCGTTATATTTTTATGTTCTCTCCCTCCGAGCCTCGTTCCTCGGCCCACCTCCCTCATCAGAGGGAGGCGAGGCTGCGGTCGGTAGTCAGCGGAGCAATCAATTGGAATTGACGTAACTCTTTGTTAATCTATATAATTTCCGCAAACCTCGCGCCCTAAGATGTATCCTTTGTAGGCGTCTATCTTAAAAAACTCTTTTGAATTGTCAACGATATCAAAAGAATAGCCAAGTCCTATAAATTTTTCGTAATATTCATCCGGTGTAAGATTGATACAGAAAAGAGGTCTATGGCAAGTCATTGCCATGGCAAAGTCTGTTATAGCTATAAACATCCAAACGATACATATAATTAAGATAATCTTTTTGATGACTTTCTTCTTTTTCATTCAATCACACGCCTTTACCAAATTCAAGCTTCCCCCGCGATTCCTTTACCCATTATCCACGCTCATATCCACATCCGCGCCTTCCGCGTCCAGTACGCAGTCGATGGCCAGCACCACCGCAATGGCCATGACGGGGTTGATGCCCTTGTCGATGTCGATTTTATAGGTGTCTCCCCAGCTCAGCCAGGCCTTGCTCACATGGATGATGGCATCCAGACCCTTGCGGATCTTGTAGTCATGGTCCCAAATGTCCCCGTCTACGGTCCAGCCGGGGCCCTTGACCTTGTATCGGGGGCGGAACAGGGTCAGTTCCTTGACGATCTCCGCCACTTCCTCGCCCTCCACCATGACGGAGAACTTGGGCAAAAGGGTCAGCAAACGCTGCTGCACCAAGGCCAGCTCCTTGTTCTGCATATCGTAAATGTGGAGCTTTTTGCCCAGAGAAAACAGCTCACCCTCCACATAAAGGACGTTGTTTCCTTTTTCGTCGGTGATGTAAAAGCGATCCTTGAAGGCCAATACCTTCTGCTTCATATATAATGTCATGGGAATACCTCCTTGGAAAAATGCGCCGCACCTATTGTAGGGCGGGGGCTTGCTCCCGCCGTGTGGCCGGTTTCAATGGCAGTTGTTTCAGTGCGGCTCGGCAGGACCAAGGCCCTGCCCTACAAAGTAATTATACCATATCAGACTGCCTGTGCAATCCAATTGTTCCCATGCAAAATTTTTGGATAATATGTGCAGAATAGGTTTGACAGATTGAGTGAAATATGCTAATATATGCGGGTATGTGTCCGTGAACTCAGTTTCGGGAAACGGCCGACAGACTGTCGGTAACCTTTCGCGCCCGTTACTTAGTCACAGGATAACCTAAAAAATGAAAGGAGTTCCTACAATGATCACTAAGGAACAGAAGACTGTTGTTATTGAAAGCAACCGCGCACACGAAACCGATACCGGCTCCCCCGAAGTTCAGATCGCTATCATGACTGAACGCATCAACCAGATCACCGAGCATCTGAAGAAGAACCCCAACGACAACCACTCTCGTCAGGGCATGTTCAAGCTGATCGGTAAGCGTCGTCGTCTGCTGAACTACCTGATGAAGGTAGACATCGAACGTTACCGTGCTTGCATCGCTAAGCTGGGTATCCGTAAGTAATTTTCCGAAGGTTATGAAGGTTTTAAGGCAGGACAATTGTATATTGTCCTGCCTTTTTTCATAACCCCCAAAATCCGCAATCGTCGAAACTGCCTGACGATTTAGTATTTGGATTTTTCGGTTCGTACGGACGTTGCTGCAAATATGTTTTGCTTCTGCACGGTATCTATCATGCGGAATGCGATGAACAATGCTTGCAAAAACGTTACCGTGCGGCAATGTTTCGATAACAAAACTGTTGGTACGAGCTGAAAAAACGAGCTGAAAAATCCAAGTGCTAAAAGGTCAGGTGGCTTCCTCTAAATATTCCAAAGAAAAGGAGAATTCACATGATCATTCGTGAAAAAACTTTCCCCAATTACAGAAAGTTTGAAATGATGTACGAAGGCCGTCCCCTGTCCTTTGAAGTGGGCAAGATGGCTGAACTGTGCAACGCATCCGTTCTGGTAAAGTACGGCGAAACCTCCGTACTGGTCACCTGCACCGCATCCGCTCGTCCCAAGGACGGCATCGACTACTTCCCCTTGGCAGTAGACTTCAATGAAAAGCTGTACGCAGTAGGCCGCATCCCCGGCTCCTTCATGCGCCGCGAAGGCAAGCCCAGCCTGAACGCTGTTCTGGCTTCCCGCCTGATCGACCGCCCCATGCGTCCTCTGTTCCCCTCCGACCTGCGCAACGACGTTGTCATCGCCTGCGAAGTGCTCACCGTAGACCGTGACTGCTCCCCCGAAATCACCGCTATGATCGGTGCTTCCGCAGCAGTTTCCATCTCCGATGTTCCCTTCAACGGCCCCATCGCAGGCATCGTTCTGGGCTGGGACGGCGAAAAGTTCCTGTTCAACCCCACTCAGGAAGAACGCAAGACCAACCGCATGACCACCACCATTGCGGCTACCCACAAGAAGATCGTTATGATCGAATCCGAAGCCGATCAGGTTCCCGACGAAGTTATGTTCGAAGGCATCGTACAGGCACACGAACGTCTGCAGCCCGTTCTGGACATGATCGACCACATGGTCCGGGAAGTCGGCAAGGAAAAGTTCACCTACAACAAGGCTTCCTTCGACGAAGAACTGTTCGAAACCCTGTGCGCAAACGAATTTGCGGGCATGGAATACTGCATGGACACCGATGACAAGAACGTTCGCGAAGCTCGCGTCAACGAATGGATCACCGCTGTTCAGGAAAAGTACGAAGAAACCTTCCCCGAAATGATGCAGTATATGGACGAGATCCTGTACAAGATGCAGAAGAAGGTCGTTAAGAACTGGCTGCTGGCAGGCAAGCGTGTTGACGGCCGTGCAAAGAACGAAATCCGTCCTCTGGGCACCGAAGTTGCGGTTCTGCCCGTTGTTCACGGCTCCGCTCTGTTCACCCGCGGTCAGACTCAGGTTCTGTCCATCGCAACTCTGAACACCCTGTCCATGTGCCAGAAGCTGGACACCATCTGGGAAGAAGAAGAAAAGCGCTTCATGCACCACTACAACTTCCCCGGCTACTCCGTTGGCGAAGCAAAGGCACAGCGCTCCACCGGCCGCCGCGAATACGGCCACGGCGCACTGGTTGAAAAGGCTCTGGAAGCTGTTATTCCCGATGTGGAAGATTTCCCCTACGCAATCCGCGTAGTATCCGAAATCCTGTCCTCCAACGGCTCCACCTCTCAGGGCTCCATCTGCGGCACCACCATGGCTCTGATGGACGCAGGCGTTCCCCTGAAGGCTCCCGTAGCAGGCATCTCCTGCGGTCTGATCCAGGACGGCGACGACTTCACCACCTTCATCGACATTCAGGGTGTGGAAGACTTCCACGGCGAAATGGACTTCAAGGTAGCAGGCACCAAGCAGGGCATCACCGCAATCCAGATGGACCTGAAGAACGACGGTCTGAAGCACGAGATCGTGAAGGAAGCATTCGAGATCACCCGTGAAGCTCGCTTCCAGATTCTGGACGAGATCATGCTGAAGGCACTGCCCGAACCCCGCAAGGAACTGGCAAAGACCGCTCCCAAGATGATCCAGATGCAGATCAAGCCCGACAAGATCCGCGAAGTCATCGGCTCCGGCGGCAAGGTCATCCAGAAGATCACCGCTGACACCGGCTGCAAGATCGACATCAACGACGACGGCATGATCTACATTGCATCCGAATCCATCGAAGCCTGCCGCGCAGCACGCCAGACCATCGAAAACATCGTATTCGAGCCCGAAGTCGGTCAGCTGTACTACGGTCAGGTAGTGCGCATCATCCCCATCGGCGCATTCATCGAGCTGGCACCCGGCAAGGACGGCATGTGCCACATCAAGGATCTGGAATACAAGCGCACCGAAAAGGTGGAAGACGTTCTGAACGTAGGCGACTGGACTTGGGTCAAGGTCAGCGAGATCGACGACCGCGGCCGTGTCAACCTGAGCCGCAAGGAAGCAATCAAGGAACGCAAGGAAGCGGGCCTGCCCATCGACAAGAAGTAATTTACTTCCATATAAATTAAACTCTCATCTCATCCGAGGTGGGAGTTTTTGCGTATATGAGAGATTGTACATTGTGGAATGATACTTATTGTATGTAGAATTATTGTATTCAAAAGCGCAGCATATAGAAAAAGGAGGATGCGTATGGACATTGTAAAAGTATTTGGTGCAAATGTGAAACGGTATCGTCAAAAGATGGGAGTTTCGCAAGAGGCTTTTGCCGAGAAATGCGGTTTGCATCGGACATATATTAGCGCAATAGAGTGTAACCGCAGAAGCATTTCTCTTGAAAATATACAGCGTATTGCCGATGCGCTTGGAGTTGAAACATATAAGCTTTTTGTTGAGGAGGTTTTGGACAATGGATAAATTAGAAGAAATCAAGGAGTTGCTCGAAAGGCATGTTGGTAAAGATAATCCTGTGTCGGCTCAAGTAATCCAAGACAAATATGGAAATCCAACGGAAAAGACACATAGAAAGGCACGAGATTTGGTGCTCAAATGTGCAGATAAATATGAACTGCCGGTGGCAGGGAACGGCGAAGGATATTATATTATTTCAACTCAGGAAGAGATGGACGAGTACAAAGCAAATCTTCGGTCAAGAATTAGTGGGATTCAAGAACGAGAAGCGAAGATGGAGAGATTTTTTGAGGGGAGAAATAAATGAAATACACACTGAAAAATGAAGCTCTTGAACATTACAACGAGAGCGATACTTATGAGTTCCCCAAATACACTTCTCAATTGATTAACTGGGCAAATCAAAATGCACAGGGCACACGCCCTGTTGTGGTTGGTCAGATGTCGGAACTATTTCCGGAATTTATGGCTTCTGGAAAAGAGATAACGATTGAAAATTGGAAAAAGTGGTATATCCAGCGGTATCCAACCGCCTTCGATAAGGCAACCGATAAAATCTACGCACAGGTTGAAAATCTTCGTGTTGCGATCAAACTAATTGACCGTGAAATGGTGAAGCATTGGGTTGAAGATTTGGTCATTGATAAGACATTTGATGGACTGTATGTACAGAAAGCAATTTTGGCATCTTTGGCTGAACGAAAAGGGACAAACTATCGACTTGCAACGCCGGAGGAGGAATCTGTTGGTATCGATGGATATGTAGGTAATGTTCCTTATTCCGTAAAACCTGATACTTATAAAACGATGGGGCGATTGTCTGAATCCATTGACGTAAAGATGATTTACTACACAAAAAAGAAAACAGGATTGACGATTGAAGTTGAAGAATAAAGGGAGGACAGAGTATGCCGATAGCAAACAAAGAATTTATTCTTAATTACACGACCAACCGTTGGGGATTGAACAAGAAAGTGAATGTGGGGCCTACCTCTGATTCTATTCGTTTATGTTCTCCTAATTGTCTGCAAGAATGGGAGGATTACTATTATTCCAACGTAAGAACAAGGGAGCAAATTGTAAATATAGGACTTAGACTATACGATAAAGTTCATAATATTCTTCCTGGGGAAAAGCGATTTTTTCCAGCGTTAATAGATTCTATTACTCAAGAAGACTGTATAGATTTTATACACAATCTAGTGATAGATAGACAATACGAGGGGTATCTCAAGGAGCATGGTAGAAGATGAAACCCGCACTGACTATTGGAGGAATTCCATTTTACGAAACCCCAAGCGAGGTAGAAGGATCGCCTTATTGGGTTGACCTATGGGCTGACATAAACGGATATAAAATAGGATTGCAGGTTAAACCATCCACATATAAATCGGCTAATCTATCGATATATATGGGTAAAGCGCGTTCTTCGGAAGAAACTGGGCACAAAGCTTTTAAGCGTGATTTTGGAGGAAAAGTATTTATTGTTATGCCGGTAAACGGAGAAGTATCCAAAGATATTGAGAAGAAAATATTAGCGGAGCGAGATTTACTACTGCAAATGAGACCAAAATAAATTTAAAGGAAGGAGTTACGAGTTGAACTCCTTCCTTTTATCTTGGAGTTACTTAGGAAGTGAATCCAAGAATTTCTTTTTACAGGTATATTCAATTGAAGTATCAACATCTACAAATCCGGTTCTCACCAGATGATTGTTTATAAACGTTTTGTTGTCTAAATATACATAACAAAGGAGATTGTTATCAGAATCATATTTTACGGTGTCATACTTTAAGAAAACGCGTCTCTTATGGAATTTCTCTCGCAAAAATTCAATGGCTTCAATTCGATGTTGTGGGTTTGGTTTAATACCTAACAAACGCACAACAAGCCCGTTTGATAGTTCGATTATATCCGGCGCAAGTACATTCCGCACACCAAATAATTCTTCTCTCTTGGCTTGTGACTGGTCAATTTTTGAACCAAATTGGAGCTTTTTTATGTCTACTTTTTTATCCATGCGATGAGGATCACGGAAAATATATGGAAGCTGGTCAAAAGATGCCACATTCCCGATTGTATCATCTTCAAAAATTACTTTAGCATTATCGTCTAATGCAAGCTGATTAGCTCCCAATTTTTCGTAGATGATAGGTGCAAACTCTTTGTTGATTTCATAGCCTATGGAATTTCTTCCGAGATTTTTTGCGGCAAGTGAAGTAGTGCCACTTCCTGCAAATGGGTCAAAAACTGTTTCGCCGACAAAAGAGAACATCTTAATTAAGCGTTTTGGCAATTCTTCGGGAAACATAGCGATATGCCCCATTTGTCTTACGCCATTAAAATACCAGTGGGAGGAGAAGTATTGATTCCACTCCTCTTTGGTCATGGCAGAAGCTTCTTTTTGTTGTTTTGTAGGCTTGGGAGCATTTCCCAATTTCTTGAAAATGAGGATGAACTCATAATCCATTTTTAGAATACCATTTCTTGGGTAAGGAAAACTCCCCATGATAGCACCGCCGCCAGAGGTGTTCATGGTAGTTGTTTTTTGCCAAATGATAGCACCCATATAATCCATCCCAAGGGATTCACAGAAGCGAATGATCTCTGTTCTGATGGGGATAACCTTATATCTTCCGTAATATACAGAACGAGCAAATTGGTCGCCGATGTTGATACACAATCTACAGCCGTCAGCAAGAACGCGATTGCATTCCTTCCAAACCAAGTTGAGATTGTTGATATATTCTTCGTAGCTGTCATTAAACCCGATTTGATCTTCTGTTCCATAATCTTTAAGTTGCCAGTAGGGGGGAGAAGTAATAATCAGTTGTACAGACTTGTCTTTGATATGATTTAGGGAACGACTATCGCCAAATACAATTTTGTGCTCAGTCATAGTACAGTCCTTTCTAATTAGCGAGTCTTTCTCTTAAAGTGAAAATATCTTTCTTACTTTCTTTCCAGCTTCTTCTTGTTGCCCTTTTCGTCTACGATGTAGGTGTTGTCCAGGGTGTCGGTCAGATTCTTCTTGAAGTCTGCCAGAAATTCCTTGCGCAGTGCTGCGCGCTCCGCAGCTTCCTCCGCGGTCAGCTCACGCTGCTTTGCCAGCTTTGCCAGCTCGTTGATGCGGTCGATTTTTACCTGTTCCATATTTTCGTTTATCCTCCGATTCCCAGTTCATCCAAGTCCAGCTCGAATGCGGGCATAAAGTGTTCCATAAAATAGTTTGCTTCGGGGAGCTCCATTTTTGCGATGGACTCCCGTGTGCTGCGCTCCGCGGACATAAACTCCGTGTTGCCCGCCTTCCGCTCCTCCACGCACTTGATCAGTGCGGAGAGCTTGTCCGCAGCCTTTACCAGACGGTAGGTCTCCTTGTCGTTTGCCTCCGCACCCAGCAGCGCGGCATAGTCTCCCCGCAGCTCCTTGGGCAGCATCTGCAGCAGCCGATCGGCCGCGTAGGCCTCCACCTGATGATAGGCCTTTACGATGTCGGGATTCTGGTACTTAATGGGCGTTGGCATATCCCCCGTGAGGATCTCCGTGGCATCGTGGAACAGCGCCACCGCTGCCAGATGGGCGGGGTCGTAGGCCTTGCCGTAGATACGGTTGCCGATGATCCCCAGACTGTGGGCGATGACGGCTGTCATGTGGCTGTGCTCCTGAATATTCTCATGGATGGAATTGCGCATGAGGCTCCAGCGGGTGATATATTTCATGCGGGAGATCAGCGCATAGAATTTTTTGTCTTTCAAGCTTTCTTACCTCCGATGAGGGATTTGTGCTTCCATTTCCCTGTAAGGAAATAGTGCAGTGCCAAAATCAGCGCAAACAGCCAGCCGATGGGGATGCAGCGCCACAACACATGATAATCGAAATCAAAGAAAAATACAAGGGTGTATGCCAAAGCCACGCGAACCCCCAAGGTGGAGAAGGAGCAGATGCTTGCGTACATAGCATCTCCGCAGCCCTGCACCACACCGTTGGTGGTGAGATATACGGCGAAGATCAGCATCATGTAGCTGACGAAGCGAATATAATCCACTGCCTGCAGCTGGGCTTCCCCCGCCACGCCGAACAGTGCGGAGAAGGGATATGCCCAAACGAACAGCACCGTGGCGATGACGAAGGTGATGGCCACAGACATCTTCACCGCAGCCCGCCAGCCTCTCTCAATGCGGTCGAGCTTGCCCGCGCCGATGTTCTGGCCTGTGAACATACTCATGGCGTTGTTGAAGCCCATGGCGGGGATCATACAGTAGTTTTCAATGCGGAGCCCGCAGGTGAAGGCCGCCATGGTGGTCTCCCCAAAGTAGTTTACCAGCCGCTGCATGAGCACGTTGCCGCAGCTGACGATGGCCATTTGCAGGCTCATGGGTACACCCAGCTCAATGCACAGCTTCCCCAGAGCGGGGTCAAAGCGGAACTCACCCGCACGGAAGCGGAGCATGGGGTATTTGGCGAACATATACACAAAGCACACGATGACACAGACGATTTGTGCGATGACAGTAGCCACTGCCGCACCCGCAACGCCCCAATCCAGCCCTGCCACGAACCAGATATCCAGCAGGAGATTCATCACCGCGGACACGCACAGGAAATACAGGGTGGCCTTGCTGTCCCCCAAGGCGCGGAGGATGGAGGCCACGCAGTTATACAAAAAGGTGAATACCAGACCTAAGGAATAAATGGAGAAGTAGCTTACCGCCAGCTTGGACAGGTGCTCGTCCTTCAGATCCAGAACGTGGAGCACCAGCCAATCGGCTCCCACAAAGCCCAGCACCATGGCCGCCGCGCCCATGGCGGTCAGCAGGATGAGCCCTGTGGCCACGGCACGCTTCACGTCCTCCATACGCCCGGCTCCGAACAGCTGTGCGATCATGACCCCGCAGCCGTTGCCGAAGCCGTTGGAGAAGGCCAGAAACAGCATGGCTAAGGTGGTGCAGGCACCAACCGCCCCCAAGGCTGCCTCACCGACGAAGTTGCCCACTACGATGCCGTCCACGGTGTTGTACAGCTGCTGCAAAAACTGCCCTGCCATAATGGGCAGCGCAAACAGCAATATTTTCTTCCATTCGGTTCCAACGGTCATATCATTGGCGGGAGAAACAGACTTCGCGGACATGGGGACACCTCCGATCTTTGGATCCATTATAGCGGAAATTCACAAAAAATGCGAGACTTTGCGCCTGCGAAATGGACATATTTTTAACAAATTTGTATTTTAGCTTCAAAATGGATTTTTTATCCTGCGAAAACTTGAGAAAACAGTAACGGTGTGATATACTGTGTCAGTAAAACTATAAGTTTTGTCGGGTGTAAGTGTTGTACAATTGGTATAAAGGAAGTACGGAAATCGAACTTTTCTTTATGGAAACTTGGCAAAAACTTTGACAAACTTGGAGTTTTTTTAACAAGTAAGCGTTTTATTTCACAAAACAAAAATACATTGATTATGTGTTATGGAGGAATCAAACCATGGTAAAAATCATTGATATGGAACCCCTGAATCCTACCCTGATCAAGATCACTTTGGATGCACCCCACATCGCAAAGAAGGTCAAGGCAGGCCAGTTCGGTATTCTGCGTGTTTCCGAGGACGGCGAACGCTTCCCTCTGACCATTGAAGACTGGGATATCGAAAAGGGTACCATCAGCTTCGTATTCCAGATCGCAGGCGCTTCCACCCAGCTCATGAGCTACAAGAAGCCCGGCGAATACATCGCTGACGTTGTGGGCCCTCTGGGTCACCCCACCGACCTGTCTAACGCAAAGAGCGTTTGCGTTGTAGCAGGCGGCTCCGGCTGCGCGATCGGCTTCCCTGTTATCCGCGAGCTGAACAGAATGGGCGTTGACGTTGATGCTGTTATCGGCTTCCGCAACAAGGACCTGGTTGTTCTGGAAAATGAAATCAAGGCTCTGACCAATGAATGCATCGTTATGACCGACGACGGCAGCTACGCCCGCAAGGGTCTGGTTACCGAAGGTCTGCAGAGCCTGATCGACTCCGGCAAGAAGTACGACAAGGTCATCACCCTCGGACCCCTGCCCATGATGAAGTTTGTCTGCCTGCTGACCAAGAAGTACGGCATCAAGACTCTGGCATCCATGAACCCCATCATGATCGACGGCACCGGCATGTGCGGCGGCTGCCGACTGACCGTAGGCGGCGAAACCAAGTTCGCCTGCGTTGACGGCCCCGAATTTGACGGTCACCTGATCGACTTTGACGAAGCAATGGCTCGTTCCACTCGCTACGTTGCACACGAACACAAGCGTCACGAAGAAGCCTGCAACCTGTTTAAGAAGGAGGTAGAATAATTATGGCAAATATGTCTATGGTTAAGAACCCCATGCCCAGCCAGGATCCCATCATCCGCGGCCGCAACTTTGACGAAGTTGCTCTGGGCTACACCGTTGAACAGGTGAAGGACGAAGCAGCTCGCTGCCTGAACTGCAAGAATCCCCGGTGCCGTACCGGCTGCCCCGTCAGCCTGAACATCCCCGCATTCATCAAGGCTGCCGGCGAAGGCGACTTCGATGAAGCATACCGCATCATCTCTCTGGACTCCAGCCTGCCCGCAGTTTGCGGCCGTGTCTGCCCCCAGGAAAACCAGTGCGAAAAGTACTGCGTACGCGGCGTAAAGGGCGAATCCGTCGCCATCGGCCGTATCGAACGCTTTGTTGCTGACTACCACAATGCTAAGGAAGACGTTGAGATCGTAAAGCCCGAACCCAACGGCCACAAGGTCGCTGTTGTCGGCTCCGGCCCCGCATCTCTGACCTGCGCAGGCGATCTGGCAAAGCGCGGCTACGCAGTTACCATCTTCGAAGCACTGCACACCCCCGGCGGCGTTCTGGTTTACGGTATCCCCGAATTCCGTCTGCCCAAGGCCATCGTTGCCAAGGAAATCGACGGCCTGAAGAAGCTGGGCGTTGAGATCAAGACCGACTGGGTTGTCGGCAAGGTCATCGACGTAGAAGAGCTGCGCAGCGAATACGACGCAGTGTTCATCGGCTCCGGCGCAGGTTTGCCTCAGTTCCTGAAGATTCCCGGCGAAAACCTGAAGGGTGTTTACTCCGCAAACGAATTCCTGACCCGTATCAACCTGATGAAGGCATACAAGGAAGACGCAATGACTCCCATTACCCGCCCCAAGAAGGCTGCTATCGTCGGCGGCGGCAACGTAGCAATGGACGCTGCTCGCTGCGCACTGCGTCTGGGTGCAGATGAAGTATCCATCGTTTACCGTCGCGGCTTCGACGAACTGCCCGCACGTAAGGAAGAAATCCACCACGCACAGGAAGAAGGCATTCAGTTCAAGACCCTGCGCGGTCCTCTGGAAATCATGGGCGACATGAAGACCGGCGTTACCGGCATCAAGACGCAGGTCATGGAACTGGGCGAACCCGATGAAAAGGGCCGCAGAAAGCCCGTTCCCGTAGAAGGCGAATTCGAAGTGATCGAAGCTGACGTTGTTGTTATCGCAATCGGCACCTCCCCCAACCCCCTGATTCGTCAGACCACCAAGGGTCTGGAATTCAGCAAGAAGGGCGGCATCGTTGCTGACGACGAAAAGGGCCAGACCTCTCTGGAAAACGTATTTGCAGGCGGCGACGTAGTTACCGGTGCAGCTACCGTTATTCTGGCAATGGGCGCAGGCAAGAAGTCCGCAGCGGCTATTGACGAATACATCAAGAACAAGAAGTAATTAAGCTTCTTCCCATACATACCCCTCCGAATTTCGGAGGGGTAATCTTATATGTTGTTTGTCATCCTGAATGGAGCGCAGCGGAATGAAGGATCTCAACCATAAGGACGGGGTTATGGCGATGAAAACCAACTTCAGCAAAGCCCTTGAGATCCCTCGGCGTTGCCTCGAGATGACAAACATTGGTGCTTATTTGCAAGGAGAACCACTATGTTCAAAATCGGTTGTCATTTATCTTCCGCAGGGGGCTATCTCCCTGCTGCCAAGCTGTGCCATGCATTGGGCGGCGATGCTTTGGCACTGTTTACCCGCAATCCCAGAGGCGGCAGTGTGAAGCCTTTGGATTTGGCGGATTTCTCTGCATTTTCCGATTTTACCGCCGATCGGGATTTTGCGCCTTTGGTTGCTCATGCACCCTATACCCTGAACCCCTGCGCCGAAAAGCCCAATGTGCGGGAGTTCGCCTTCGTTGCCTTCGCCGAGGATTTGAAGCGGCTGGAGCATCTGGGTGGCGTGTATTATAACTTCCATCCCGGCAGCCATGTGGGGCAGGGCTATACCGTGGGAATCGAGAAAATTATCGACCTGCTGAACACGGTCATGTGGGCAGATATGCACACTACCGTTCTGCTGGAAACCATGGCAGGGAAGGGCAGCGAGGTAGGCTGTAGCTTCGAGCAGCTGCGGAGCATCATCGACGGCTGTGAATACGCTGACCACATGGGGGTGTGCTTCGATACCTGCCATGTGTGGGACGGAGGCTATGACATTGTCCGTGATTTGGATGGAGTGCTGACCCACTTCGACAATGTAGTGGGCTTGAAGCGCATCAAGGCGGTGCATCTCAACAATTCCATGAACGACCTGGGGGCTCGCAAGGATCGCCATGCCAATATCCTCACGGGAAAGCTGCCCTTGGAGGCCATCCGCCGCATCATCACCCACCCCGTATTCGACAATATTCCCTTCATTTTGGAGACACCTCAGACCGATGACAGGGGCTACGGAGAGGAAATCAGCCTTTTGCGCAGACTTTATGAGGAATAATCTGCCGAAAACGAGGATAAAGCATGGTATTTTACAGATTATTCACTTTTCTCTTTATTCTGCTGATATAATTGGTTTATAATGAATCAATAAGACAAAAGTAAGGAGTGCCTGCTATGAGAAAAAGAGCTTTGATCGTAGAAGACGATATCAATATTGCGGAGCTGCTGAAGATCTATCTGCAGAAGGACGGCTTTGAAACCGAAAACGCCTATGACGGCGGCAGAGCGGTGGCGCTGGCGGAGTCCTTCCGTCCCGACATCATCCTGCTGGATATTATGCTGCCTGTTATGGATGGCTGGCAGGTGTGCCGTGAGGTGCGCAAGATCTCTCAAGTGCCCATCATTATGCTCACCGCCAAGGGGGAAAGCATGGACAAGATCTCCGGTCTGGAAATGGGTGCGGATGACTATGTGACCAAGCCCTTTGACCCCAAGGAGCTCCTCGCCCGTATCCATGCGGTCATGCGCCGTACCGATGGCGGCAGCGGCGGAGAGGAGCCTGCACCCGAAGGCGGACGGAAGCTGGTCTATGAAAATATGATCATCAATCTGGATTCCTATGAGCTCATCGTCAGAGGGGAAAAGGTGGATACCCCGCCCAAGGAGCTGGAGCTGCTGTTCCATCTGGCCTCCTATCCCAATCGTGTGTTCACCAGAAACCAGCTGCTGGACGAGGTCTGGGGCTTCGACTACTTCGGGGACTCCCGTACCGTGGACGTCCATGTAAAGCGCCTGCGTGAAAAAATTGAAGGTGTCTCCACCAAGTGGGAGCTGGGCACCGTATGGGGCGTAGGGTACAAATTTAAGGTTAACGAGGACTGATTGAAATAAGGCTCCCCTGTGTAAGGGGAGCCGGCAGTCGCGAGGGACGAGCGGCTGACTGAGGGGTTGTTTTCCGTGTCAATTTTACTGTTGTAACAACCCCTCCGCCTCGCAAGCTCGGCACCTCCCTTTACACAGGGGAGGCTTATGAAAATGAACGGAGGTGAGTCGTTCCTTGAACAGTATCTACTTCAAAAACTTCATGGCGACGGCCACTATCGTTCTGGTGAGCTTCCTGCTCATCGGCATTGCCTTCGTCTTTATCGGCAGCAGCTTCGTCATCAACGATGCCCGCAGCAATATGGCGGCAAATGCAGCGGAGATCAGCCGCATCACCGCAGCAGTCAACGACGGTCGGGAGCTGGAAAGCTGGGACATTCGTATGACTGTCAGTATGCTGTCTCAGGGCACGGGCAACCACATCTTTCTCTGCAATGCCGATGGCTATGTGATCTCCTGCGGGGATAAGCAGCTGGCATGCCCCCATATAGGTACCCGTGTGTCTCGGGAATATCTGTCCCTGATCGATACGGAGGGACGTCTGGACCAGCTGACAGACTTGGATGGCTTTTATGACAGCACCTCCTATGTCTTCGGTGAGCCCATTGTAAAGTCCGATGGTCAGGTGCTGGGCTATGCCTTTGTGGCCAAGGATGCCTCCTCCATCATCGGGGCTTACGGTGCCTTTGTGTATTTGTATTTTTTGGTGTCTCTGGCGGTGCTGACCTTGGCGGTGTTTATGAGCTTTGCCTTCTCCAAGGCGCTGACCAAGAATCTGGACGAAATGACCGTGGCGGCACGAAAGTATTCCCACGGGGACTATTCCATGCGCATTTCCGCCTCGGATATGGCGGACGAAATGGGGGCGCTGACCGACTCCTTCAACGCCATGGCGGACTCTCTGGAGAAATCCGAGCAGACCAGACGGGAGTTCATTGCCAATGTATCCCATGAGCTGCGAACCCCCATGACCACCATTGCGGGCTTTGCGGAGGGGCTGCTGGACGGTACCATCCCCAAGGAGCAGGAGGAAAAGTATCTGGCGGTCATTGCCGACGAGACCCGCCGTCTGAGCCGCTTGGTGCGTGAAATGCTGGATATGTCCAGAATGCAGGAAAAGGTGTCCGATCCCAAGAATATGAAGCCCTTCAATCTCACGGAGGAGCTGGTCATGACCCTGCTGAGCTTCGAATCCCGTGCCAACGAGAAGAAGCTGGAGGTGGATCTGCAGCTGCCCGACGACGAGCTGTGGGTGCGTGGGGATCAGGATGCCATACACCGTGTCATTTATAATCTGCTGGACAATGCCATCAAGTTTGCCTATGTGGGCGGCACCTTGTATCTTGCCATTTGGAAGCAGGGGAGCAAGGCCTATGTGTGTGTGGCAGACCAAGGGGAGACCATCTCCGCAGACGACCTGCCCTTTATCTTTGACCGATTCCACAAGTCCGACCGCTCCCGCAGTTTGGACCGTGACGGCGTGGGTCTGGGTCTGTATCTTGTGAAAAGTATTCTGGATGCCCACGATGAGGATATCGTGGCCACCAGTAAGGACGGCGTGACCAAGTTCGTGTTTAGTTTGAAGCTTGCGGACAAACCCAAGCAGGGCTACGCCCCCAATAAATCCTAATATAGGGAGAATTACATGGAAGAGAGAAATAACCTGAACAACAATGAATGGTATCGCCCTGCCCCTGCTGCGGGGGAAGGGGTCACCGACCTGTTCGAAGAGGCGGGCCTGTACAAGGTCAAGAGCCGTGAGGAGCTGTATGCCCAAAACGCCCCCAAGAAGCGCAAGCGGGGCTGGGTCATCGGCCTTGTCTGCGCTGTGGTGCTGATCGGTGCCATTGTGCTCAGTGCCAAGGTCTTCGGCGGCGAGGACAGCACTGTGGCGGATGCCAAGGACTTTTTTGATGCCTACTCCGAGTTTTACGAGCAGTTTTCCGAGGATGAGATCACGGGGGAATACCCCATGGAGCGGGCCGAGCCCGATCCCAACCGTGAGATGAAGCTGGAGCTCCAAGTGGATGCGGAGCCTCTGACCCTGCAGGAGCTGTATGCCAAGTGCATTCCCTCCATCGTGGAGATTATCGTGTATGACGACGGCACCGAGCTGGGCTGGGGCACAGGGGTAGTTATGACCGAGGACGGCTATATCGTCACCGCCGCCCATGTGGTGGATGCCGCCGATGCGGCAACCGTGCGGCTGTTTGACCGTCGGGAGTTTGAAGCCAAGCTGGTGGGTGCCGACGAGATCAGTGACGTTGCCCTGCTGAAAATTGAGGCCAAGGATCTGCCCCCCGCGCGCTTTGTGGATTCCGCCACGGTGCAGGTAGGGGACGAGGCCATTGCCATCGGGAACCCCTTGGGTGAGGAATTCAGCGGCACCATGAGCCGAGGCATTATCTCCGGGGTCAGCCGCAGCGTGAACTATCGCAACAGAGACATGGAGCTGCTGCAGACGGATGCACCCATCAACAGCGGCAACAGCGGCGGCGCACTGTTCAACATCTACGGGCAGGTGGTGGGCATTGTCAACATGAAGATGACGGGTACCTTCACCTCCGGGATCGAAGGTGTGGGCTTCGCCATCCCCACCGCAATCGTCAAGGAAATGATCGATGCCATTTTGGACGAGGGTGCGGTGGTAGGCCGTCCCGGTCTGGGTATCACCGTCTATGATCTGTCAGATCTGGGAGATCTGAATGAGGTCATGGAAGATGACTACGATTATCCCACCGATGGGATGCTGGTCAACTCCGTAGCCAAGGGCTCCGATGCGGAAAAGCAGGGGCTGCAGGTGGACGACATCATTACCGCCATTGACGGGAATCCCGCCGAGAGCATTGAAGTCATCCGTGAAGCCATCGAGGATAAGCGCGTAGGTGACACCGTCAAGGTGGAGATCTGGCGTGCGGGAGAGACCATGGAGCTCACCATTGCCCTCATCGACCAAAACGATTTTTAAGCTCGTACGGACATTGTGTGAGTCCCTTCGTCGAGGCACGGTAACGATACCGCGAAGTGTGTTTTACATTTTGCCTTATTTTAGTCGGTGCGAGTCGTGAAAGCACGGTATCTAAGCTGCAGAGCTTGTCCCCGATTTCGCTATGTTTCAAAAAGGTCTGTCATAACACACCAAAGAGCTGCTGATTTCGGCAGCTCTTTTTTTGATGCACAGACCATGTGTTGGTTTTGCAAGGATGTTGAAATTCGTTTCGCACCCGTAGGGGCGGATAGTATCCGCCCGCATTTGTGTCCCGCCGGTGTACTTGCAGGACAGCCGCCCATTCCCGTTGTGTGAAAGATAACAATCCATTAACGAAATCTTAACGGTTATGAAAAAACCCTTTTGCGGGTACGGACTTGCGGATGGGGAAATTTGTGATAAAATAGACATGATTCATTTTTTGCGATGATATGAATAAAGTAGAGAGAACGAAAGATGGGAGGGTATCCTATGGATTCCAAGCATGTGCGCCTGTATCGCATTTTCCGTCCCCTTGTTACCATATTTATGAAGCTGGTGTTCGGCTATACATACGAAACCGCCCGCAGCCTGCCGAAAAATTATATCGTCATATCCAACCATGTGACGGACTTTGATATGCTGGCGGTGGCCGCCAGCTTCCCCAATCAAATGTACTTCGTGGCCAGTGAGCACGTTGCCCGCATGAAGCTGCTGTACCGCTTTGTGAAATGGGCCTTTGCTCCCATCATCCGACCCAAGGGTGCTTCCGCTGCCGCCACCACCATGGAAATGGTGCGCAAGGCCCGCAAGGGGGACAATGTGTGCCTGTTTGCCGAGGGTGTCCGCAGCTGGGACGGGGTCACGTGGCCCATCGTTCCCGCCACGGGCCGACTGGTAAAGACCGCAGGCTGCGGATTGGTGACCTATCGCATTGAGGGGGGCTATTTTGCCAGCCCCATGTGGTCGGGAGCAAGCATCCGTCGAGGCTACTTCCACGGTGCCCCCGTAAACGTGTATACCCCCGAGCAGCTGAAGGACATGACCGCGGCTGAAGTACAGGAGGCCATTGAGCGGGATCTGTATGTGGATGCCTATGCCGCCCAGCGGAAAAATCCCCGTCCCTATAAGGGGAAGCGACAGGCGGAGGGCTTGGAAAATCTGCTGTACATCTGCCCCCACTGCGGCAGCTACGACAGCTTCACCACCGCCGAGGATACCGTCACCTGCGCCGACTGCGGACTGACCTTCCGATACAATCGGTTCGGCTTTCTGGAGAACGCTCCCTTCGAGACTCTGCGGGAGTTTTCCGACTGGCAGAGAGCCCAAACGGAAGCGGATGCGGAGCGGGGCACGGAATATACCGCAAGCCATGGGGTGCTTCGCAGACTGGAGGATCATCAAGAGATCCCCGTCACCGAGGGTGCTGTGGGCATGAACGGGGAACGGCTTTGCTGCGGGGATGTGGAAATTCCCATCCGCTCCATTACCGACCTTGCCATGCACGGACAGCGGGCCCTGGTGTTTACAGCCGATAAGCGATATTATGAGCTGCTCCCTGCCAAGGGAAACAATGTGTTTAAGTTCTTCCTGTACTACGACCAAGTGAAGAACAAGAAAAAACTGAGAGAGACTGTGAGATAAGTAATATGGATTTTTCTTCTGCTAATGCTGCACTGTGGGCACCTGTGATTCAGCTGGGCATTATCGCCATGCTGATTCTTGTGGCCAATGTGCTGCGCCGCAAAATCGCCTTCATCCGCAACAGCCTCATGCCCACTGCGGTTTTGGCGGGCTTCCTGATGCTGCTGCTGCGGAATATGGGCTTCGAGATCATCGACGGTGTATTTCTGGAATCCGTCACCTACCATGCCATTGCTCTGGGCTTTATCGCTTTGGCCCTTCGTGTCCCCGAGGAAACAGAAGGGGAAAGCAAGTTCCTTGCCCCCAAGAACGGTGCACTGATCGTCAGCACCTATTTGGTGCAGGCACTGACGGGTCTGCTGATCTCCCTGCTGTTGGCGTATACTGTTATGCCCGAGCTGTTTAAGGCAAGCGGCATCCTGCTGCCCATGGCATACGGACAGGGCCCCGGTCAGGCCAACAACGTGGGCTCCACCTATGAGGCTCTGGGCATGCTCGGCGGCAGAAGCTACGGTCTGTCTCTGGCGGCGGCGGGCTACCTGTGCGCCTGCGTGGTGGGCGTGGTGTATATGAACGTGCTGGGCCGCAAGGGCGGTTTGGTGCGCATGAAGGACAAGGACTATGTGTCCGGCTCCGTTACCGTGGATACCTTCCAGATGGAAAACGAGATCCCCGTGGCGGAATCCGTGGACCGCTTCAGTGTGCAGGCGGCTCTGGTCATCATTCTGTATCTGATTTCCTACCTGCTCATTGACGGCGTGGTGAGCCTGCTGGAGAGCTTCGCGCCCGGTCTGGCAGCTACGGTCAGCACCCTGCTGTGGGGCTTTAACTTCATTGTGGGCTCCATCGTGGCAACTGCCTGCCGAGTGCTGTTCGCCCACCTGCGGAAGTTCAAGATCATGAACCACCAGTACCAGAACAACTACCTCCTCAGCCGTATCAGCGGCGTGGCCTTCGACTTTATGATCGTTGCGGGCATTGCCAGCATCGAGATCAGCGACCTGAGCGGCTACTGGCTGCCCTTCCTGCTCATGGCGATCATCGGCGGTGTGGTCACCTTCTGTTATCTCATGTGGATGTGCAAAAAGCTGTATCCCAACTATGTGTATGAGGGCTTCTTCTCCATGTTCGGTATGCTTACGGGCACCATCTCCAGCGGCGTACTGCTCCTGCGTGAGATCGATCCCGAGCTGAAGACACCTGCCTCCAACAATCTGGTTACGGGCAGCTCCTTTGGCATTGTATTCGGTGCACCGGTATTGCTGCTGGTAAGCTTTGCGCCCAAAAGTGAAGCCTCTGTATGGATCGCAGTGGGACTGG
This sequence comes from Oscillospiraceae bacterium, assembly GCA_017415945.1. The sequence goes on along the minus strand of JAFQDR010000262.1, from coordinate 2,904 downwards.
TGATTGCCTATCTGGCATTGCTGCTGCTGTTCATTTTCAGGGCGGGCAATAAAAAGAAGTGACTATACTTCTAATAGCTTCAAATCCAAGGAAATGTTTCAAAAGGACTTGCAATTGCAGGTCCTTTTTCCATTGGGGCTAAATTGGCACAGGACGACGGTATTCTTCGCAACTGTAGGGGCGAACTGTGTTCGCCCGCATATTTGCAAATTGGAATTCATTTTTCATTCCCAATATGTGCATACTATCTCCAAATGATTTCTTTTGGAGGCGCACATGGACAAACCATACCCCATTCGGGCGGCACTGACCGACCGCAGCCTATACCTTGACACCCTGAAGCTTGGACTTCCCATTGCGGGACAGTCCCTGATCGCAGTGGGCATGAACATAGCGGACACGGTGATGCTGGGGAAAATGGGAGATGCCCAAATCTCCGCTGCCTCCATGGCGGGACAGTATGTGACCTTGTTTCTGGCCTGTGTCATGGGGCTGGGCATGGGGGTCACGGTGCTCACCAACCGCTATTGGGGCATGGGAGAGCGGGAGGATCTCCACCGCTCCGTCACCGTCATGCTCCGTTGGGAGCTGCTGCTGGCGGCGATTTTTGCGGTGATCGGGCTGGTGTTTCCACGCTATGTTATGGGTATCTTCACCAAGGATCCCGAGACCGTCGCCTACGGGGTGCGGTATTTGCGGTGGCTGGCACCCTGCTATGTGTGCATTGCCATCAGTCAGGGCTGTACCTTAGTCCTCCGCAGCGCAGGGAAGCTGCTGGTGCCGCTGCTGAGTGCGGGGGCGGCCTTGGGTATTAACCTGCTGCTGAATGTCCTGCTGATCGAGGGGCGGCTGGGGTTCCCACGCTTGGAAATCGCGGGTGCTGCCATAGCCACCTCTGTGGGGTGGGGGTTCCAATTTCTCACCACCTGCGGGTACTTCTTCTTTTGGGAAAAAGACATCGGCTATCGTTTACATGAGCTGAGGCGGGACTGCAGGGAGATCATGCCCGAATACCTGCGCATCAGCCTGCCGGTGCTCATCAGTGACGGCTTGCTGGGTTTGGGCAGCAGTGTGATTTCCATGGTCATGGGACACATGGGCCCAACCTTTGCGGCGGCAAACTCCGTGACCATTGTGGTCATCCAGCTGAGTACGGTGCTGCACCACGGCACCGCAGGGGCGGCGGGGATTATCACGGGGCACACCATGGGCCGCGGAGAGTTTGAGAAGGCGGAGGCACGGGGCTATGCCTTTGTGGTCATTGCCTTGGCGGTGGGCATGGCGGCGGCACTGGCCATTGCGCTGGTGCGGGAGCCTGTGCTGCGGTATTATCATGTATCGGGGGAGGCCAAGGAGCTGGCATGGAAGCTGATGAAGGTGATTCCCGTTTTTGTGGTGGTGCAGTCGGTAAACGGAGTGCTGACCAAGGGCGTGCTCCGCGGAGGCGGGGACACACGGTTTCTCATGGTAGCGGATATTCTGTTTTTGTGGACGGTGTCCATTCCCTTGGGGCTGCTGGGCACTTTCGTTTTGCGCTGGCCTGCAGTGGCGGTGTACGAGGTGATGAAGCTGGATCAGCTGCTGAAATGCGGCTGGTGCCTGTGGCGGCTTCGCAGCGGCAGATGGCGAAAAAATATCTAAATACAGCCTGTCGAAAAAAATAGATTTTATGCAAAGCGAGAGATTGCAATGACGTTTTTTTCGTGATAAAATGCAGGAGTGTAAAGATAAAATTTCACCTTATTTTACAGGAGGGAATCCGGTATGGATAACAATGTAAGACCCGAATCCATGGCCCGTATCGTGAACGCTGAGCTTGCGGAAGCATTTATTGCCGAGCAGGTAGCAGCCGTCCGTGAGCAGGTCGGCGATAAGAAAGTGCTGCTGGCACTGTCCGGTGGCGTAGACAGCTCCGTTCTGGCAGCTCTGCTGATCAAGGCGATCGGCAAGCAGCTGACTTGTGTGCATGTAAACCACGGCCTCATGCGTAAGGGCGAAAGTGAAGACGTTATCAGAGTATTTGGCGAAGAAATGGATGCAAACCTGATCTACGTAGACGCTACCGACCGTTTCCTGGACCTGTTGGCAGGGGTTTCTGACCCCGAATCCAAGCGCAAGATCATCGGCGCTGAATTTATCAACGTATTTGTAGACGAAGCACGCAAGCTGGAAGGCATTTCCTTCCTGGCACAGGGCACCATCTACCCCGACATTCTGGAATCCGTGAAGCAGGCAGAAGGCAAGCAGGCAGTTAAGTCCCACCACAACGTAGGCGGTCTGCCCGAAGACCTGCAGTTCGAGCTGGTAGAGCCCCTGAAGCTGCTGTTCAAGGACGAAGTTCGTGTAGTAGGCGAGGCTCTGGGCTTGCCCCACGCAATGGTATACCGTCAGCCCTTCCCCGGCCCCGGTCTGGGTGTCCGCTGCCTGGGTGCCATTACCCGCGACCGTCTCCACGCACTGCGTGAAGCTGACGCCATCCTGCGTGAAGAGTTCGATAATTACGGTCTGAACAAGACCGTATGGCAGTACTTCATCGCCATCCCCGATATCAAGAGCGTTGGTGTCAAGGACGACAGCCGCTACGAAGGCTGGCCCGCAATCATCCGCGCCGTGAACACCAAGGATGCAATGACCGCTACCATCGAGGAGATCCCCTACGAAGTGCTGCACAAGGTTACCGCTCGCATCACCGCAGAGGTAGAAGGCATCAACCGCGTGCTGTACGACCTGACCCCCAAGCCCACCGGCACCATCGAGTGGGAGTGATCCCACAGGTCTAAAAAGCCCAGTCATCACCGGACTTTTTAAGGATTTGAGCCATTCGTGGCAACGAAATGGCAACAAAACTTCATTATTCAACAATAAAGAGCTAACTGATTTTGATTAAGTCAGTTAGCTCTTTTT
>JAFQDR010000261.1 GCA_017415945.1 Oscillospiraceae bacterium | reverse complement strand
TGCAGACGGTATTCCGACAGAATGTCCTTGAAGTTGGTGTTCATGGTTTCCGCCAGCAGGGTGCGGATGATGTTTTCGGAAATGTACAGATCCTGGGCCATGGTTTTCAGGCTCACCTGCTCACGGAAGTTATTGTGGATATAAAACAGGATGCGTTCCACCGTCTCGCTGATCATTTTGCGGGGGACCCCTACGGTAGCCACGGCCTGCTCCCGATATTCCTGAGGGGTCATGCCCTTGAGCTCACGGAAGGTGCGGTAGAATGCAACCTCGCTGCGGAAGCCGCAATAGGTGGAGATGAAGTGGAAGCTCAGCTCGCTGAACAGAATGGCGCCCGCTGCCAGATTGATGCGGGCACGGTTGACGGACTGGGAAAAGTTCAGTCCCGTGGTGATCCGCAGCTCACGGTTCAAGGTGGGGACACTGACCCCGAAGCTCTCTGCCACGGATTTGGGGTCCAGATCCTCGGCGCAGGAGTAGGCAATGAACAGGCTCAGGATCCAGCCCAGAGGCCAGTGGTGCCGCACATGGGTGTGGGTGGCGGCGTATTCACGGCACAGGTCGATAAATACATAGCTCAGCTGCCCCAGTACGGCGCATTTGATAAGGTTTGCCCCCGTGGCGGTGTTTTCGTTGTAGGCGGCAAATTCCCCCAGCAGCTCCTCCACCCGCTGCTTCTGTCGGGGGGACAGGGCGTAAACGGGCATGGCGGTGGAAAAGGCGGTGAGCCCCGCGGGACGGTTGGAGCGATAGGTCATGTAGGAGCTGAGCGGGTAGTCATACACCAGCACCTGCAGCTTCAGTTCACTGCCCCAGTTGGGCTCCAGGGAAAATATATGGTAGCTCTGCAGCCAGCCGAATACCCCGGGGCGCAGGTCAAAGACCACACCGTTGATGGTGATGCGGCCTGTGCCCTCGGTGACATAGATCAGCAGGGAGTCGTCCTCGGCGATGGGGGCCATGGGCTCCCGTACGGTCACGGTCTGCAGCCGCAGATATTTGTCCCGTCCTGTAAAAACGCCGCTGACAGGCTTGGAGCACAGGGGCTGGGCTTTGGTTTGGGAGCGCATGGCAGTTCACCTCGTTTGCCGTAATATTTCAAATATCATAACGAAATCACGGACAAAATGCAAGATATATCAGTCTGCTTTGGAAAGTGTACAGTGAAATTCGTGATTTTGTCCAACGGTCTCGCAAGCAAATTTGTGTATGGAATAGAAGGATGCAGCAGCGAGGGGAAGAAGATCGTTTCATTGATAGGAGAATATGTAGGGGCGAACACACAGTTCGCCCCTACAGTTACCGGTTGTTAGGATTTACGGGATACGGGGAAAATACCGCAGAATCATTACTGTTCTGCACAGAAAAATGTGCTATACTGTAATAAACATGAATCATTCACATGAGAAATTACGTCTTTATAGGTAGAATAAGGAAAGGAGCGGATGTTATGAAAAAGCTGTTTTACGTTGTTGTGATAGTGGCGCTTACCGCTTTGCTGCTGACTGCCTGTGTGGGCTGCGGGGGAAAGCCCGTGATCTATCTCTACCCCACGGAAACCACCGAGGTCTCCGTCAAGGTGGACATTGACGGGGTGTTTACCTCCACCTACCCTGCGTATAACGATGGCTGGACGGTCACCGCGAAGCCCGACGGGACGCTGACCGATGCCAATGGGCGGGAGTATTACTGCCTGTTTTGGGAGGCTCTGCTGCCCGCAGGCAAGATGAATTTTGATGAGGGTTGGTGCGTTGCGGGGAAGGACACCGCTGCATTTTTGGAGAAAACCCTGAAGGAAATCGGGCTCACGGATAAGGAAGCCAACGAGTTCATCATTTACTGGCTGCCCCGTATGGAGCACAATGCCTACAATCTCATTTCCTTCCGGACCGATGCCTATGAGGATGTGGCGAGATTGGACATTAGCCCCACCCCCGACAGTGTGCTGCGGGTATTTATGACATGGAAGCCCGTGGCAATGTACAGAGAAATGGAAGCCCAGAGCTTTGCACCCTTTGTCCGCGAGGGCTTCACGGTCGTAGAATGGGGTGCAATGGAGAGGTGAGAAACACATATACCGCAAAGCTTATCGCATACCCATGCAATTCGTCAGAATTGAAAATCAATCGATATGCTTTGCGGAAAAGTCGAAAGAACGGAATGAACGAACTTTTGGCGCTTGCGACGGAAGTGAGGGATATGGAGTTTCTTTCGACGCGATGGGGTGCAATGGAGCGATGAGGATAGAAAAATGATGGACGACAAGACTATTGTGGAATTATATTGGCAGCGGGATGAAGGAGCTATTGCCGCTTCCCATGCCAAGTACGGCGGCTACTGCCATGCCATTGCTTATAACATATTAAATAATGCCTTGGATGCGGATGAGTGCGTCAGTGATACCTGGCTGCGGTCTTGGGATGCTATGCCACCCCGGCGGCCCAAGCTTCTGTCTGCCTTCTTCGGGAAAATTACCCGAAACCTGTCTCTTGACCGTTGGCGGCGAAACACCGCGGAGAAGCGGGGAGGCAGCCAAACGGAGGCGGCTCTGGAGGAGCTGGCAGGCTGTGTTCCCCATACGGTGGGGGACCCTGCGGATGATTTGGCACTGACGGAGGCCTTAGGGACATTTCTGGAAGCACTGTCCCCTAAGAAACGGAATATCTTCCTGCGGCGGTATTGGTATTTGGATACCGTGGAGGAAATTGCAAAGGACTACCGTATGACCCGCAGCAGCGCGGCATCCATGCTGCGGCGGATGCGGCTGGAGTTAAAACTTCATTTGGAACGGGAGGGAATCGTCCTATGAGAAAAGAAGAACGAATCCTCTATGCGCTCAACGACATTGATGATGGGCTGATCGCGGAAGCGGGACGGAAGCCCAAGCGCTTCTCATGGAGCTCCCTTGTGTCACTGGCTGCCTGTGCTGCCCTGCTGATCGGTGTGTTCAGCGTAGGCTTTGGTGGCGGCGGAGCACCCGGGGGCAGCATGGACAGCTTGGTATATGATGACTATATGGGCCCCGTCATGCCCCTGACTCTCACAGCGGCCGGGTCGGGACTGACCGCAGAGCGGGATGTGACCTACGATTTCGGCTGCTATTCAAATCGGAAGCATGATATTGTTCGCTGCCATTCCGACGTGACGGACAGCTATACCTTATATAATTACACGGATGCGGATCTGACTGTGGAGGCGGTGTATCCCTTTATGGCCAAGCTCAGTGATAAGGAATTGCTGGTTCCCCGCATTGCTGTGGATGGGGAGAAAACAAGCACTGCTATGGTCGTGGGCAGTGACCTGCGTGGGGACAGCCTTATGGACAGCGGGGAAAAGCTTATGGCCGCACTGGAGGATGGCCGCTATTTTGCAGAAGCCTTCGGAGATGTGCCCGATTTGGATATGCCCTGTGTGGTGTACCATGTGAAGATTTTGGACTATGACGGGGAGGTCGGAGAGCACATTACCTTGGAATTTGGCTTCCCCGTGGACTTGGAAAAGACCAAGGTGCTGCTGTATGATGTGTACGGCATGCGCCATGAAAAAAATCCCTCCCGCATTTCCGCACGGCTGGATCTGAACAACAGGGAGGGCTATGTGATCCTCATGGGTGAGGACTTGGAGGACTATACCCTGCAGGGCTATGCCAACTACAAGTGCGAAAAGGGCACGGAGGTGGAGGGCTTCACCGCGGAGGTGACCCGCACCGAAACTACTTTGGGGGAATGGATGGCATCGGATATTGATTGGGCATACTGGTATCGCGTTTATAACGACGGCACCGATCTGTGCATTGCCTACACCCTGAACCACGAGGATCTGCTGCATTATACGGCAGACCAAATCGCAGGGAATAATGCCATCAATCCCATTGAAAATGAGCAGATCGTATTTTTGAACGATTATATTTCCGCGGCACTCCACGCCGACCGTATGCTGTATCTGCGCTTCCCTGTGACTGTACCTGCGGGTGGATCCGTCAATGTGACGGCACAGCTTGTAAAGTACGCAAGCACCTCCCACATGAGCGGCGAGGATGAGGATGAGGGCTATGACCTGATGACTGCCTTGGGCTCTGTGCTGCCCATTACCAAGCAGACCGTCCGTATGGTGAATACGGAAGCTGTGGAGCTGATCGACAATAATTTCGGCTTCGATTGGGACAATGGCATTACCGAAGTGACCCTTGATCCAAATGTGGAGCATTATTGGATGAAGGTAAAGCGGAGCAATTAAATTTTTAGTGTAGGGCAGGGGCTTGCTCCTGCCGTGCCGTATCAAGATAACTGCCGATGAAAACCAAAAGCGGCCGGAGCAGCCTCCGCATAAATCGCGGCGATCTGCCGCCGGAGCTTACCTTACTCCGTCGGTAAGCCCCGGCCCTACAGGTGCGGAGGGTAAAGGAAACATCTCGCAGGGGTGGCTATCAGCCGCCTGCACTGCGCAGTACGTCCGACGCTTTTCGGGCGGATACTATCCGCCCCTACGGGTGCGGCTGTATACACAGCAAAACCGCCTCTGCTCGTTTTGAGCGGAGGCGGTACTTTATGCGTTTTTATTTGTCTTTGTTTGCTTCTGCGGCTTCCTGGCGGAGGATCTCGCGGAGACCTGTGTCGTACAGACCGAAGGGGTTCTTGATGTCCTTCTGCAGCTCCTCGCAGCGGGCTGCCAGTGCGGCACGGTTCAGCTTGCCGCTGTCCTTGCGGGGCAGTGCGTCCACATATTCAATGGTCTTGGGAACCTTGAAGGGCAGCATGAACTTCCAGCCGTAGCGGCGGAATTCGTCGTAGCTCATTTCACGCTTGGCCTCAATGACCGCATGGATGCGGCGGCCCCATTCGGGGTCGGGGATGCCCACGACTACCATGTCTACGATGTCGGGGTGCTGCAGGAAGGTGTTTTCCACTTCCACTGCCAGTACGTTTTCGCCGCCTGTTACGATCATGTCGCTGCGGCGGTCGGCGAAGTACATATAGCCATCCTCGTCCAGATAGCCCATGTCGCCTACGGAGCGGAAGCCCTTGCCGCTGTCGTCCAGCTGCTCACGGCCCACATACTCGGTTTCCAGATAGCCGCCGGAGGGCGTCATAAAGATCTCGCCGACCTCGCCTGCGGGGAGTACATTGCCGTTTTCGTCGCGAACCTCGATCTTGCAGCCGCCGTAGGGTTTGCCTACGGAGCCGCGGTGCTTCAGCCATTCATCCCCGCGGATGACGGTCATGCCGATCATTTCGGTCATGGAGTAGATCTCATAGACGTTCTTGGCGCCGAGAATGTCGATCCATGCTTCCTTCAGCTCGGGGGAGCAGTAGCCGCCTGTATGGCTCAGGGCACGCAGGGTCTTGAAGTCGTCTCTGTTGAAGCTGTCCAGCTTCAGCATACGGTGCATGAGGGTGGGTACCATCTGCACGCATTCGATGCCGTATTCCTTGATATAGCGTTCAATGGCGATGGGCTTGAAGTTGTTGGGCATGACCACCAGATTGCCGCAGTTGAGGCCGGAGAAGGCTGCGGAGCAGGGGGCGGAATGGAACATGGGGCCGCACACCAGCTGACGGCAGCCGAAGAACTGACCGGTCATGTAGAACCAGCTCATGAGGGATTCGTCGGATTCCCCTGCGGGACGCTTGATCTTAATGAGCTTGGGCTTGCCTGTGGAGCCGCCTGTGGTCTGAGCGCGGCAGGGAATGGCCAGACAGTCGGGGGGCATCTTTTCGGAGTATGCTTCCAGACGGGTCAGCAGTTCCTTTTCGGTGAAGCAGTTGTAAGCGGTGGGGTGGTAGCTGTCGCAGACCAGAATGGTGGGCTGTGCCATTTCCGCAAAGGTATCGATCTCGTCGTTGGTGGAGCGGGGGGCGACGGGCATATAGCAGGCACCGTTCTTCCATGCTGCGTAGGCACAGAGAATGTTGCCGATGGTATTGGGCAGGCACACCATAACGGTGGACTTGTCGTTGACACCCTGTTCCTTAAACAGCCATGCCAGCTGGTTGGACTTGATGTACAGATCCCACCAGGTGATGGTCTTTACGCAGGTGTCCTCTTTATTGATCTCAATAATGGCGATTTCGTTGGGCTTGGTATTTGCGATGGCCTCAATCTGACGTCCTGTGGAAACAAAAGTGGGCTCAAACTGAACGGTGCTCTTGTTGTAAATGTTGAAGTGACGCAGATTCTTTACGTCCGTGGTTACGGGGATTTTCTTTTCCATATGTCGACAAAACCTCTTTATTCGTCATAGCTGATTGTGTACAACTTGTCTCGCAAGGGCATACCCTTACATTGTCAAATGATAAACTAAAAGCGCTGACAACACACGCCAAAATATGCACAAATACTAACGAATGTGCGGGAGAATGTTGGGATTTCTTGCCAAGCAGAAATGAGGCTGAAATTGTGAAAATTTTGTGAATCCGTGGATTTGTCATTGTCAAACGGAAAAGTTTTTTGTAAACTATAGTTAAGATAAGACACACCTTGGGATGGGATGTGAGAGGATGAAGAAGATTGCAATGGTGCTGCTGTGCTGCTTGCTGCTGCTGTGCCTGTTTGGCTGCGAAAGTACGGGAGAGCAGGCTGCTGTGGGTGCCTATGTGACCTATGAGGAAGGAGCGGGCTCCGTGAAAAATGACGAGAATACGGAGATCTTTGTGTACAGCTACCAGCAGCCTGTGCTGCAGGGCAGCGCACCCGGGGTCCACATCATCAATACCAAGCTGGACAATGCCACCACAGCCTTCCTGTACGGCAGCGGCGGTGTGGAGGAAATGACAGTGCTTGCGGAGATGGACTGGCAGGAGCAATGGTTCACCTGTTATGCTCTGGAGCGCAAGACCTCCGTGGCAAGACTGGATGATGCGGTGGTCAGCTTCCGCTACACGGACTATGTATTCAACGGCGGCGTACACGGCAATACCTACGAATACGGCATGACCTATGACATGGCCAGCGGGGAGCATATGAGCTTGGCAAGCCTGACCGATGACGAGGCGGGGCTGCGGCTGGTATGCAGACAGCATCTGCTGGGTGTGCTGACCGCGGAGGATTTCCCCCATCAGGAAAGTTTGATAGAGGGCTTTGAAAATCATCTGGATTCCGTTATGAAGAACTGGGTGCTGAC
>JAFQDR010000260.1 GCA_017415945.1 Oscillospiraceae bacterium | reverse complement strand
GCGCCTGTGGTGGCATTCTTAACATAAACAGTAATATCACCCTCCGTTGGATGCGGTGTAAGATAGATGGTAACGGTATCAGCTGTATCATTGATTGTGATAGATCCTGAGCCGCTGCCGCTGAAGTAACCACTTTTACTTGCACTGAAGGTGTACGTATTCAGCGGAATGCCCGTAAAGGCTGCATATCCTGAGCTGTTTGTAGTCTTGCTGTACCCGCCGCCGGACACAGTGGCACCGGAAATGACTGAGCCGGTGTTGGTATCCTTCACATATACAGTAATATCTCCAACTGTCGGATGGGGTGTAAGATAAATGGTAATGGTTTTATCAATACTGTCTATGCTGATGGAAGCGCTTCCGGTATTACTGAAGTATCCGGATTTAGTTGCTGTAAAGGTATACGTGGCAAATGACATATCAGTAAATGTCACATAGCCGCTGCTGCCTGTTGTTTTGCTGTAGCCACCGCCGGAAACCGTTGCTCCGGAAATAAGTGAGCCGGTATTGGCATCCTTCACATATACAGTAATATCCCCGACTGTTGGCAGCGGAGTAAGGTAGATGGTTATTGTAGCGTCCGCACTGCTTGTGCTGATGGATGCATAACCACTATTACTGTAATATCCACTCTTGCTTGCACTGAACGAATAGCTGCCGAATGACAGATCATAGAATGTCGTATATCCGTAGCTGTTTGTAGTTCCGCTGTAACCGCCACCCGATACAGATGCACCTGAGAGAGCCGCGCCTGTATCTGCATCGCGGACGTATACCGTGATATCACCTTCTGTGGGAAGCGGTGTTAGGTAAATAGAAATACTATCACTCTGGCTGTTTTCTGAGATATATGCATAGGCTGAGTCGGAGTAATATCCGTCAGCACTTGCGGAGAAATAGTAGCTTCCAAACGGAACATCATAGAAATAGGCTTCGCCGTAGTAGTTTGTATAGTTGTAATCACCTGCGCCGTATACATACGCTCCCGAAATGGTGTTATAGGTATATGCATCATAAACAGTCACATAGATATCGCCTGTCTTTGGTTCGGGTTCGAGGTAGATATACAATGTTTCGCTGGTGTTTGTTTTGGATAGCCTTGCCGTAGCTGAACCGGAATAATAGCCGGTCTTGCTGGCGATGAAAGTCTGATCACCGGTGAAAGGAATTCCGCTGAACGTACAATAGCCGCTTGAATTGGTCATACCGCTTGCTGCACCGGAAATAGATGCGCCGGAAATCGGTCTGTTGGTGTCAGCATCGTAAACATATACCGTCACATCACCGGAGTTTCGTGTAAGAAACAGGTGCGCGATTTGATTTGGATTGTCGGCACTCAGATTTATATATGCACCGGCGGAATTATATCCCGGAGCACTACCGGTAATATTATATCCCCCAAAGGGCAAGCCGGTAAAGGTTGCAGGATTGGATGAGCTTGACTTACTTCCGCAAACGATGGTAGTGCCAGTAGTAATCAGTTCCTCTGTATCAGCATCGAAGGCATATGCCGTAATACTGCCCGAGGTTGCTGTCTTTTCATATAAGAATGTGACATTCACGGGAGACGTCGATGTGTTATACGCCGTGCTGTAGCTTGTCTTGGTTGTACTTGAGCCAGTATCCGAACCGCAGCTCCATTCCATACCTTTGTAGGTATAGCCACTCGGCGTATAAGACGATGCATTGAAGGTAACTGTGATCGACTGGTTCGGCTTGATATATGAATGTCCCGAAGCAGATGCCGCGGACTGTGTATACAGGGTTGTACCGCTTGTTGTCTGCCAGGTCGCCGTACCTTCTACTGCTTTGGGAGCTTGGTAGGAAATCGTAATATTCCTTGCTGTCTCAAAAGCATTTAACGTACTTTGCGTCCACCCGGCTACGTTACACAAAGCATCAAAATCACTATATGTATCGTAGTTTCCGATTGTGGAATTATCGCTCGGTCTGTATACTCGTATCAGAGAGGATCCCGTCAGAATATACGTTTTACCGTCATATGAATTAATGAGACCGGTTATCGTATCATACGCTGAATCGGTAAGATCTCCACCCCAAATGAATTCTATCTCTGTGGAAAGACCGGATTGAATTGTGCGTCCGTTTTGCGTAATTTTTCGGATTACAGCTCCTGTATACTCCCATTTGATCGATGCTTCAGAATATCGAGCAAACTTAAAATTGACGGCGATACTGTCGCTTACTCCGGTGTTGGTGTTTACATACACCGTAAAGGAATCAAAATCGTCATAATCGTAGGCGGTATAGGATATGGAATTGCCGGATGAGGTAACCTTGTATCCGTTATCGTAATAATACATAGATGTTACATAGCAATTCTCACAATCCGCGTAAACAGTGAATGTTGCCGGCAGGGATACTGCCTCCAGAATACCGGAGGAATAAATGGATCCTCTCGGACCTTCTGCATATAAGCTTACTGAAGATACAACAGGTGGGTTGCAAGTTTCGCAGGATGACAAGTAGGATGTTCGTCCGCTGTAGGATTCATATCCGCATGAGTAGCAAACAAAATACTTATCATGTCCATAGTATCCGTGGCTTGGATCTGTGTATGTATATCCGGAGTAATGGCTGCAACATTGCCTGCATCCGGATACAGTGTCATAGCTGAGAACTGCGCAGCAATTGGTACATACCGTGGCGTGAGGATGTGCACTGTCTGTCCATGTGTTTCCTGTGTGATAGCAGGTACCGATAGACGGATTACAGATTGCGCAGTTTGATTTGGTCATATAACTGCCAACGTAATACTTTTCGCCGCAACCGTATGTGCAGAAATAATAATATTCGTGAGGGTGTGCCGCATCAGCCCATCGTGTTCCACCGAAACTATGGGAACAGTTTGCAGCTGATACAGCAAGCGGCAGCAACGATAGAATCGTTACTGCCGCAATGAGTAGTGCCAGTATTCGTTTTTGTTTTTTCATAGGCGAGTCCTTTCCGTATGGGAATTAGTCAAGCCCATACTTTGCAAGGAGATAGTCTTCCTTCGCGCTCTCGGTGAGTTCAGCAATAGTCTGCGCATCCAGTTTCAAAGGACGTTCGGGATTGTAGTAACCGACCTTGTTTATGTTGATGGTCATATTGGAGAGACCATATCCGACGTAAATATTTACTTCTCGACCGTCGATATAGTGCGTACCCCATGTGCCGCTGTTGACGCCACCCTCATTATCACGGAACGTTTCCCATAACTCTCCTTTGACGGATTTCATCATAAGATCATAAACGGTATTGTATCCGCTCGGATAGATGATCATCAGAACCTGCTTGATTTCACTGAGTGTTTCGGCATCAAATTCATTGGCATAGATTTCACATTCATACCCACCGTCTCCATTCTGGAGCTTGTTCTTGCTCTGCTTTATGTACCAATCGGGGATTTTTGTGGCGTCGAAAGAGCTGCCGTAAACGGCACACCCGTAGTAACCGCTGTTCATATCCTCGTTTACGGTAAACATATCACTCATCATGAGGCGATCCCATACAGATTTCTCGGAACCATCCTCATTTTTCTTGGTAATCTGGACTGTCCTTGCAGGAGCAAGCCAATCCACTGTACAATCAAGCGTTTCCGCTACAACACGGAGCGGAACCATCGTGCGATCACCGATAAGCTCACTTTTAACATCCAGTGTTTTATGCTTTCCATCGATAATGGCGTGATTGGTTCCGATGTACATAACGATTCGCCCGTTATCAATGACCGCTGCATTGTCCTTTGCGTCCCACTCTACATTATAACCGAGAGCTTCGGCAACAAAGCGAACGGGAACGAGGGTTCGACTGTTTTTGATCACCGGCTTTTGATCGGTGAATGCAACAGCTTCGCCTTCAACTGTTACTTTGATCTCATTTTCAGCAGCAGATGCTGCAATCGGAAGTACGGTAGCAAGCGACAGCGCCGCAAGGGTTAATGCAATCAGTGTTTTGAATTTCTTTTTCATGGTTCATTCTCCTTTTTGATTTTATTGATATATACGAGCGAGCGCCATCTTTTGCACCATCAATATCCTTTTATATTATGTTTGCCTGAAAGCTCTATGGCTTCCTCACGTATCGTCCTGGAATCACCAAACAGAGAAACATAATATTCAACATCGCACGTCAGCACATATTCGATATTATCGCTGTTCTCAATGAAGTTCAGTACAATGTTTTCTATCTTGTAGTTATCTGTTTCCAACGGCATCGCCGATTCGATCTTACTTACCACTAAGTTTTCAAGCTCTGCTTTGTATGCAGAGTCGTCCGTCAGTGTAAGATAGTATTCTCCGAGATTGCCCTCTCGCATAGCTTTATATGTGTCCGCCGATATGCGGGCTGAGACATTTGTTAGTTCGTTTTTGATGGTGTTACGAACGTGAATACAGTTGATCTCAGCTGTGACATAGACCATAACTGAAACCAGCAGTACCATCATGGCTACCACAAAGCATGGTATAAACGGAATATTTCCGTTTTCGTTTCGAAGATACTTTTTCATTTTCATTTCCAGTACCTCTCAGAAACGCCTGCAGCTTTCGACTGCAGAGTGATCGGTAAGCCTGTCAGCTCCCAAAAGCCGCCCAGATTCACATCTGCCGTGAGAGTCAGATAAAACGGTGTGCCAAGTTGGATTGCCGTAGGACATCCTTCCTTGGTCACATATGCGGTATTTATGGAATAGGTAATGCTGTCAGCTTTGCCTACATCACCCGAAAGATAACTGAGCAGAGATTCTGTATCTTCGTCCACTTTGCCGGCAAGCTGAATTTGTCTTGTCACCTGGTCCGCGGCAGAATCAAGCTTTTGCTTTGTCATGATGACTGCAAGTACGTCCATAATGATGGTGAGCATTACAACAACGATGAGGATGTATACCACCGAATTTATATAAGTAGCTTCTCCGCGCTCATTGGACAGTGCTTTTTTTATCTTAATCATTTTGGAACTCACCTCCCGAGATATAAAAAAGCCGTCTCAAGCTTATAAGCTGAAACGGCTGTCCGAATCATATTACGTTTGTGTGGCAGACACTTTTTTAAGCATCTATATTGTAACATATCAAAAAGGAACAGTCAAGAAAAGGAATGGGAAACTTTTGGGAAAATCATCGGAAAATCCGATAATTTATTTGCATTGAATAAAGTTTACGGGCAAATATACACTGCCAGGAAAGTTAATCATCAAATTCTACTTGGCAAAAAGTCAAGAATTTATGTGTTTGATTCACTGCCTTTTTGCCAATAGACGCAACTACCGTTTTCCCAATCCCTTTTATGTGATTGACTACCGTGTACGAATTACCGTTAAAAATATAGGACGGGTGAGAGATGACTTCGGGGACTCAGATAGCCGACTGTCGGATAATTCTCGTGACAATCCCCATTGCCACATTTCTCTCCAAATCAATCTTTGTCATAACAAAGCTGACCTCGTCCCTCT
>JAFQDR010000259.1 GCA_017415945.1 Oscillospiraceae bacterium | reverse complement strand
CGTGTTTGACTTCATTGAGATACCGCCGTAGCACCGTCTCGCGACTAAATTCGATGACCAGGCCAACTTCTACCGCAGATAGGTTTCGATTCGCAGGAACGAAATCGAATCCCTCATGATGCTGCAAGATTTCCGGATGATCCCCGCGGAGCGTGTCGTTAACAACATCCTTCATAACATTTGCCAATGTGTTCAACAGCTCCATGGGTTTCCGTTGCCCCAGCATCTTCGTTAAGTCGCCCTGCGGATCAACATCCACAAGCAGCACCTTCCTGCCGTGCATCGCAAGCCCTGCACCAAGGTTCAAAACCGAGGTACTTTTTCCCACCCCGCCCTTCTCGTTCGCAACGGCAATGACAATTGGTTTTGACATATTGTTTACCTCCTTAAATGAATTAAGCCGCCACAAATGTGACGGCCGTGATGATATAGAAAAAGCCATTCACTTCATGTTCAAAGTGAATGGCTTAATTTCTCAGAATTTAAATTTTGCTCGCGGCGCATAGGCCACCTTTTCAATAAGTTCGTTGACACTGTCTCCATACCCTCCGTTTGCAATGACTTCATTTCGCAGCTGGAGGAGACTTTTAAGGATGATATTGACTTCGTACTCATCCAGATACAGACGGTATTTCTTGGTTTTCATGTTGCTCACTCCTTTTGTAATACTTTATTGCATAATCTATCTTAAAACAATGATACCAGTGTAAAAGAATACATTGGGACTAATGTATTCGAACAACGAACAAGTTGTGATAATGATGCAATACAAGAGGTATATTGCAATTCATATAATTTACCACTATAATAGATATACGGTAGGAAAATCTACCAAAGCGAAACTTACCGTACAGCTTTGCTGTGCGGTTTTTTAGTTAATCCTGATAGGAGGATATTTAAATGATTTTAACTGATAATGAAACTCGAGTTGATATGCTAAACAACCGCGCAATTGCGGATACAATTGTAAAGCTAATCAATGAAAGTATAAACCATCCGATATCTATTGGGGTACATGGTGATTGGGGTGCAGGCAAATCTAGTATTCTCGCTATGATTGAAGACCAATTTCCATCTAAAGACGAAGATGAGATAGTATGCATTCGTTTCAACGGGTGGAAACACCAAGGTTTTGAAGACTCAAAACTGGCATTGATGAGTGCAATACTATCTGAAATCACAAGACATCGAAAGATGAGTGAAACCGCTAAAAATGTTGCAAAAAAACTTTGGAAAAACATCAACTGGATAAGTGTTGCAAAAACAGTTGGAAGTGTTGCTTTTTCTGCAACAACTGGAGTGCCTCCCATTGATTTGTTAACTGGTTTATTTGATAAGTTAAAAAGCAATGCAAAAGATAGTGATAAAATCCAAAGTGCAATTGACACAGTTGGAAATTATCTTGGTGATGCAAAAGTATTTGAAGACATCTCACTTTCAAAAGAGTTTCACGAATTCCAAGAGTCATTCGACGAATTGTTGAAAGAAACAAACATAAAAAAACTCATTATCCTAATTGATGATTTAGACAGATGTCTTCCTCAAGTAACAATTGAAACTCTAGAGGCTGTGAGACTCTTTCTGTTTTCAAAATCCACGGCTTTTGTCATTGCAGCAGATGAAACAATGATTGAATATGCTGTAAGATGCCATTTCCCAGACTATCCGTCAGAGAACAATCAAGCAAATGGATATCAATACTCTAAGCGATATTTAGAGAAACTAATTCAAGTACCTTTTAGAATACCTGTCCTCGGTAAGATTGAATCAGAAATGTATACGGTAATGCTGATGATTGGTTCTGTATTAGATGAATCTGATGAAAACTTCCAGACAATTCTTAATATCGCCATTTCTAAAATGAAAAAGCCCTGGGAAAATAGCGGCTTTACAATCAATGAGATTCGCACAGCTCTTGGCGACAAATACCCCCAAGCGTCCGAAGCATTTTCCGTAGCAAACCAAATCGCAGACATTCTTTCAAAAAACACACAAGGAAATCCTCGCAAAATAAAGCGGTTTATTAATATGTTGTTGCTAAGACGAGATATTGCAGAAGCAAGAGGATTTGGCGAATTTATTCAACTGCCAATCATGGCGAAAATGATGCTTGCCGAGCAGTTCCATCCCGGAGAGTACAAAACCATAGCTACTTTACTGGACGCAGAAGGAAAATGTGAACAATTAGCTGAATTTGAGAAGAATATAGGACTCTCAGAGAAAAAGTTAGAAAGCGCCTCCCCCAAAAAAGCTGTAGCATTAACTGTTGATAGAGGAGCAGCTATTGCTCCAGAAAAAAAGAATGACACATATATCTCAGATTGGGAAAACAAGAAAGATTTTTGCTCATGGGCACTTAGCGAGCCGCAATTAGGGAATGTAGATTTACGTCCGTATTTCATCGCTTGCAAAGGTTCAGAAGATTATTTCTTCGCACAAACTCAGGATGAAAGTGTTCGGCAACTAATCAGCAAATTGATGGGTAGCTCAATGGCTGTCGCAAGCGTAGTACAGGACGTAAAGAAGCTAAATGCAAGGGATGCAAAATACGTGTTTGATGTTCTTGCTCATAAAGTTCAGCAAGCAGGGTCTCTAACCGATAAACCTAGAGGAATCGATGGATTAATTTCACTCGTTGAACATCATGACTCACTAGAACACGATCTAGTTCAGCTTATTCTTACTTTAGATGTAAATAAGGTTGGACCATGGATTTGTTCCGGATGGGACAAATGTATCCGTAAAGACAATGAAAAACAGCTGTTAAAAAAACATTATCATGTATTAGCAGAAAATGGTACAGTTATGACCAAGGCAGTATTAAAGAGTACAATCACACAATAAGGAGTTGGGCCATTTGGGTACATCAACAAGTAATCCAGGTCAAAAAGGCGGTACACCATTAGTACCATCGTGGTTAGATGATGAAGGAGATTATGATCTTCAACCTCAGCTTCCTGACCGTTTTTCTATTCCGCGCGGGAATTTCACGCGCTTTATTAATGATAATAGATTAGGTAATGGAGGGGACTCCGATCATTTAAGTAAGGCAACATCTCATTATGTGCGAAATTCTTTGGGTGGCTCAAGTAGTGCAACAGCTAGACTGGGAGCTGCTAGGAGAAGTACCGCCCAGATGATCTCTGTCTTTAATAGCTTTCTCACACGCGGTATCTCCGACTCTCAAAGGCTATTCCGTTTAGGTGATATCATAGGAAAAAAGGCTGCTGACGCTTTGCTTATGATTGGCAAATTTATTTGTCCTGATGGAGGATCAATAGACGAAGGAATCGCAAGAGGTTCATTTATTGAAGCTATTATTGCTATGCCAGAACTTCAAGATAAAAACATCGAGGATTTAAGTCCTCATGAGTTCCTTACTTTTACTGAACACTATATGTCTAGAGTGATCGAAGAACGCTTAATTAATGACATTGGTAATAAGTGCTTTTCCCTACCAGATTCAGTTGCACAAATTGATGAGATACAGCGTCAATTATCAGAATTCATATTTGGATCTGTATCAGATGCTGTTACCAAGCTTAATGTCGACATTTCCCATATTAATTCAACTCAAGCAATTAAAATTGTAGATTCAATTTATAAGAAATCATATGACATATTAGCCGGGCTAGAGGAATGATTTTATGAAGAGATATAAACTAGTTGGTAGTTATTCATTGGAAGATCCATCACACACAGAAAGTGATCGTATGTATACTACTGTTGTTCCAATGATAACTAACGAAAATGAGTTAAAATATGGATTAGGGAATGTAATGAACAAATTACATAGATATGGAATCACCCCCTCCGAAGACGGTATTGACCTTCTGTGTTTGGCAACATTAGTTTATCTTGCAGATACACGAATTTCTAGAGTAAATCATTCCCAAGATAGTTGGACGCGAGAGATAACGATTTCCTTGCCAGTATATAATGTTGATAGTTGGAATACATCAGTTCATATTATCAAACGTATGTTGAATTTCTTAACAGGCGATCTATGGGAAATTGAGTTCACCCATAGAACAACTGAATTATCTTTTTTGCCCAACCCATTAGTCCATCCGATTGAGCTTGATGCAGTTACTCTATTCTCTGGCGGAATGGACAGCTTAATTGCATCAATTAATTTTTTGGAAGATGGTTCTAAAATTGCTTTTATTAGTCATGCAGCAGATTCCTATACGAAGAACTCACAAACAAAATTACTCTCACACTTCAACAGGAATTACCCTCAAAATAAGCCTATATACTTCGATCTTTGGACAAACTTTGAAGATAGGCTACTCGAGTTTGGCGGTGGAGAAAATTCAACGCGCAGTAGATCATTCTTATTTATTGCTTATGGAATATGTGTATTAAGTGGAATACCAAACGTAGACACTTTGTATGTTCCCGAAAATGCCTTGATTGCATTAAATGTCCCGCTTGATAGTCTCCGTATTGGTTCACACAGCACACGAACCACCCACCCTTTCTATCTTACTTGCTGGAATTTACTTTTGTCTGAAATTAAAATGAACAAATCCGTCATCAACCCATATTGGAACAAAACTAAGGGAGAGATGGCTGATGAGTGTAAGAACAAGGATTTGCTCCATAGCATTATTTCTGATTCGATCTCGTGTTCATCACCACAGAAAGTCCGATACAAAGGCGTTCACCCTCAACATTGCGGATACTGCGTACCATGCATTATACGAAGAGCCGCAATGGTACGCGCTTATGGATTTAGTAATGACCCTACTGAGTATTATTATAACAAAATTTCTACAATCCGCGCCAATCACGAATCTGCAGAAGGTGTTCAATTGCGTTCTTTCGAAATCGCAATCAATAGAATCAGCACAACACCTTCCTTAGCAAAACTACTCATACATAAAAGTGGTCCAATTGAAGGCGATTCTGAATATCTCGAAGAATTAGCGGATGCATACTTGCGCGGACTATTAGAAGTCAGATCGTTTATCCGCCTTTCACTGAAACACGAGAAATCATAGTATATTAGCGCCGGAGGTAATAGCGTGTTTGATTTTCACTGTCATGTAGACTTGATGGATTCAATGAAGCAGTTTTGTTCAAGTGCAGCAATATTAGATATCTCTATACTTTCAATGACAACAACCCCAAAGGCCTACCAAGCAGAAACACATATGCTACGCAATTTTCCTTCAATTTACGTTGCATTGGGATTACATCCGCAATTAGTTTCTGAGAGAAAGCACGAATTGAATATATTCGATAAATATGTTTTATCGAGCAAATACATTGGAGAAGTTGGTCTAGATTTTTCTAGACGATTTTATTTTTCCAAGAACGAACAGATATCTGTCTTTGAGCACATCATACAATCGTGCGTTCATTCAAAAACCATTTCAATTCATTCAGTTTTTTCGGATAAGCAAGTTCTTGACATTCTAGAAAAAAACAGAACACTAGAACACAATAACTGTATTCTGCATTGGTATTCAGGTTCATTAACCCAGTTGGATAGAGCCCTTGAAATGGGATGCTACTTTTCTATCAACGAGCGAATGTTTCAGTCCATAAATGGTAAAAAAATAATAGAACGAATTCCAATCGAACGCATAGTGCTTGAATCTGATGCACCATTTGTTAGCAATATTAATACAGCCGAACTCCTTAAGCAAAGTCTAATGAGGACACAAGTTGAATTATGTAAAATAAAAACACAAAAATCCCTAGATATTTTAGATTATACGAGTCGAGTTCTACTCGATGTATAACATTTGAGACCCAAGCAGTTAATTAAACCTGCTTGGGTCCCCTTTTTATCAAAAACAAGATATATATTCCATAATGATTTTATAATCGTCCACCAATACATTCTTTAGACAGGAAACTGCAATTTATACTATACATTAAAAAAACTTGCATGGCTCTTTTTAGGCAGATTTTCTACCATAATTTCGCGAAAATATCTACACCATTTATATGCCAATCTCTATGAAAAAACATAACTTTATATCAAATTACATGTTCTTAAAAAGCACCAAAACAATCAACGACATTCATTTTTTAATATGCTTCACTTTTTCTCCAAAATATAATATAATCTTTGTGTAATTAGCTTGTCCATCAATCAATTACATTGTTTCGTTCGGCGAAGCTCTGGGTAAAGTGCAGGACAAACTCAACAGCAAAAATTTCTATGCCATGAACCCCGCATTTGATAAGTAAGCCATATAAAATGACCGAGCCCCTTCCGGGACTCGGTCATTGCGCTATGTAAAATTCTTACTTCTCAATTTCCTGTTCCTTCGGCATGATCAAATTCATAATGATAGCCGCAAGGAAAACAACCGCAACACAGTTTTCAGCGAAAATCGTGCGAATGATGTCAGGGAAAATGATGAACATATCGGGAACCTGCGTGAAGCCCAAGCCGATGCTCAAGGACAGTGCGGCAATGGTAATATTGCGCTGACTGAAACCGCAGCTTCCGATCATCTGCAGACCGGATATAACAATATTCCCGAACATCATAATGGTACAGCCGCCAAGAACCGCTTCGGGCAGGGTTGCCAAAATCGCGCCGAAAGCCGGGAAAATGCCTGCCAAAATCAAAATTCCCGCACCGGTGGCAATTGTATAGCGATTGATAACCTTAGTCATGGCCAGCAGACCTACGTTCTGACTAAAGGACGTGATGGGCATACAGCCGAAGCAAGCAGATAGAGAGCTGATCAAACCATCACAGGCCAAGCTGCCGGAGATTTCCTTATCAGTCGCATCTCTGCCCAAAACAGTATTGGTCATTGCCGAGGTGTCACCGATGGTCTCAGTCGCGGAAACAAGGAAGATCATGGTAACGGAAACAATGGCACTGATATTGAATACGGGCTTGTAGGGCATGATCTGAGGCAGAGAAATTACCGCAATCCCCTCCAGAGCAGACAGATCCACCTTGCCCATAAACAGCGCCACGATATAACCCACCACCAGACCAAACAGAACGGAAAGCTGTTTCAGATGTCCCTTGGCGAAAATATTAAACAGAATGCAGCTCACCAGGGTAATAGTGCCGAGGATCCAATTTTGCGCGCTGCCGAAGTCAGCGGCACCAACGCCGCCCGCAAAGGAATTCGCACCAACGCTCAGCAGGCTGAAACCGATAGCGGTTACAACACAGGCGGATACGATGGGAGAAATGATCACTCTCCAATATTTGGCAAACAAGCCCAGAAGGCCTTCAATGATACCGCCTATAATGACTGCACCAATGATTGCCTCATACCCCCACTGAGGCCCGACATAGCAGAAAACGGACACAAACGTAAAACTGATGCCCATAACGATCGGCAGCCTTGCCCCAAGCTTCCATACAGTAAACAGCTGCACAAGGGTACCGACACCTGCCATGATCATAGCAGTTTGAATCAGAGATGCAGTTTCCTGCACACTTAGTCCACCGGCACCGGTAACGATCATAATGGGTGCGATATTGGCAACGAACATTGCCAAAACATGCTGCAAGCCAAAGGGAATAGACTGAACCAGAGGCACCTTACCATCCAAAGAATAAATATTATCCATGGAGGCCACAGGCTTTGTAACCGGTTTTGACATTATTCGTTTCCCTGCTTTCTGAAGGTAATGGTTCCTGTTTCCGCATCCATTGCATCCACAATTGCAAGAGATTCCAGATGATAACCCAAATTGCGAATCACCCGACCGCCGATTTGGAAGCCCTTTTCAATGACAATGCCACAGCCTTCCACGGTCGCATTTGCGGATTCAACAATGGAGATCAAGCCCTGCAGAGCACATCCGTTCGCAAGGAAGTCGTCGATGATCAGAACATGCTCGCCTTCCTTTAAGTACTTCTTGGATACGATCACCTGATTCTTATTTTTATGGGTGAAGGATTCCACTTCCGCAACATACATATCCCCATCCAGATTGATGGACTGGGTCTTCTTGGCGAATACCATGGGAACACCAAATTCTCTTGCCACAAAAGCGGCGATGCCGATACCGGAGGCTTCGATGGTCAGAACCTTGGTAACAGGCTTATGTCCGAAACGGCGCTTAAACTCACGTCCGATTTCCTCCATCAGCACAGTATCCATCTGATGATTCAAAAAGCTGTCTACCTTCAGAACATTACCGCTTTTGACCACACCGTCTTTCACGATTCTTTCTTCCAAAAAATTCATTTCTTTTCCCTCTCTATTTCTATTTTACGTTATTCTGTAATATGTCGTGCTACATGAACACCACTGGCAGATGCGTGCGACAAGGAATGGGTAATGCCGCTGCCGTCACCGATGATATACAAGCCGGGATAGCAGGTTTCCAGCTGCTCATTGACCTTTACTTCCATATTGTAGAACTTTACTTCCACACCATACAGCAGTGTATCGTCATTTGCGGTACCGGGCGCAACCTTGTCCAACGCATAAATCATCTCAATAATGCCGTCCAAAATACGCTTGGGCAATACCAGAGAAAGGTCACCGGGGGTTGCGTTCAGTGTAGGCGTAATAAAGGCATCCTGCATACGGCCGGGAGTAGAACGGCGACCGCGGATCAAATCCCCGAAGCGCTGCACAATAACACCGCCGCCCAGCATATTGCTCAGGCGCGCAATGGATTCGCCGTAGCCATTGGAGTCCTTGAACGGTTCGGAAAATTCCTTGGAAACCAGCAGAGCAAAGTTGGTATTTTCCGTCTGCTTTGCCGGGTCTTCATAACTGTGCCCGTTTACAGTGATAATGCCGTTTGTATTTTCATTCACCACGGCACCCTTGGGATTCATACAGAAGGTACGAACCTTGTCACCATACTGTTTGGTGCGGTAAACGATCTTGCTCTCGTACAGTTCGTCGGTCAGGTGGGCAAACACAGCGGCGGGCAATTCCACACGAACACCGATGTCCACGCGGTTGGATCGAGTGGGGATGTCCAGTTCCTTGCAAATCTTCTCCATCCACTTACTGCCGCTTCTGCCCACGGAAACGATGCATTTTTCGCAGGAATATTCCGTATCCTTACACTTGACACTGTAACCGCCCGGGATGATTTTCACGGTTTCCACAGGAGTATCAAAGAAGAAATCCACCTTATTTTCCAAGTAAGCGTAGAGATTTTCCAGAACAATATAATTGATGTCAGTCCCCAAATGACGGACGGAAGCATCCAGCAGATGAAGGTCATTCTGGATGCACAGGGTCTTGAAACGAGTACCCGCAGTGGTATACAGCTTGCAGCCGTCACCACCGTAGCGCATATTAATTTCATCCACATAGTGCATCAGATCCAGTGCCTGCTTTTTGCCAATATATTCGTACAGGGTTCCCCCGAAGTCATTGGTGATATTATACTTCCCGTCAGAGAACGCCCCCGCACCGCCAAAGCCACTCATGATGGAGCAGCTCTTGCAGCCAATGCAGCTCTTGATTTTGTTGCCGTCAATGGGGCAGCGACGTTTACTCAGCTCATGTCCCGCTTCGAACACCGCGACCTTCAGCTGTGGGCTTCGCTGCATCAATTCGTATGCGGCAAAAATCCCGCCGGGGCCGGCACCGATAATAATTATATCATATCGCATATATTCCCTCCAAAACAGTTTCTTTCTCAACATCGGATGACACTTAATTAAACTGTAAATATTTTATCATGAGCACATCCGCATTGCAATTTAATTACTCATCACATCATAAATGATCAGTACTTTTTCAGCGCAGAAAACCACCTTCACCCTATGTTTTTCAATCTTTCCAGTACTTCCTCATCCGCAGGACAGAAATCAAACTCGTCAATTTCCTCCACCGTGATCCATCGTGCATCATTGTGCTCCAGCAGACAAATCTCCCCTGCCGCGATTTGTGCATTGAATAGAGTAAGATGCACCGTCAAATCCGGGTACACATGGTCCACTTCCATGAACACATCCCCAACCTCTACGGTCACCGCCAATTCTTCCATGCACTCTCGCACCAAAGCCGCTTCCTTCGTCTCTCCCGCCTCGGTCTTGCCGCCTACAAATTCCCACAGCAGACCACGGGCTTTATGGGCAGGTCTTTGGCAAATCAGAAACCGCTCCTCCTGCCAAATCAGTGCAGCAACCACATCCGTCATCACTGCGCTCCTATCAATGTCCCAAAATGAACGCTTCCAGCTCATCCGTGGTATTTACCACAGCCACCGCCCCCGCATTCATCAGCTCACCGGGAGCCGCATAGCCGAAGAACTCCACGCCCACACAGTCGATGCCGCATTCCTTGGCACCTTCCACGTCGTACATACGGTCACCCACCATCAGCACTTGAGATAAGTCACCTTCCGTCAGACCGAACAAACGAAGCGCTTCACGAATCACATCCGCCTTGGTCCAGTGGTCATCCCCCATAGGTCCCACGATATGCTCCAGATAAGGAGCAAAGCCGAACTTTTCACAGATGTCCACACACATATGACGGGGCTTGGAGGATGCAATTGCCAGATGATAACCCCGATCACGAAGACTTTTGCACAGCTCTACCCCACCGGGCACAGGGGTATTTTCAAACTTGCCGATGGGCACATAGCGTTCCCGATAGGTTTTGATGGCAAGCTCGATTTTCTCCTCATCATACCCCAAGGAGCCAAAGGAAAGCCGCAGAGGGGGGCCGATAAAAGACAGCAGCGTTTCTTCAGAAGGGATGGGATCCCCCAGTTTTTCAATGGCATATTTAAAGCAGTTGATAATGCCCTCCTTGGAATCGGTAAGGGTACCGTCCAAATCAAACAGAATATATCGATACATCCGCAATGCTCCTTCTTTTTTTGCTTCATTGTATCATCCAATGGTCATACACGCAATATGCAAAAAGACTGTACACAGCACATACCGTGTACAGTCCTTTGTTTTATTAAGCATTGGGCAGCTTTGCGCCGCAGGCTCCGCAGAACAGAGCACCTGTGCCCACAGGCTTTCCGCAGTTGGGGCAGACCGTTTCTTCCCTGTCTTCCTTGGTATAGGGAATGTCATCCTCGAAGGTGATTTCGGGAGCATCACGAAGCTCCTCCCGTTCCTCCTCCAGTTCCTTAATGGTAGCCAGTGAGATATCCACAGCTACGCAGTATTCCTCCAATTCCGCAGGCAGCTGCATACCTTCGCAGCGCTTACGATAGAAATACTCGCCGATCTTTTCGTACTGCTGTTCGATTGCCAGCTCTTCCTTCTTGATTTTCACCGCGATGCGGCCGGTACCAATGGCATCATTTGCCATATCCGCCGCAGATTTCGCAGCATTTCGAGCCACAGCATTCAGCTTATTAAAAAATGCCATATGTTACCCTCCCATAAATCTTTACGCAGCATTTACAAGGGTAGTATATCATTTTTCGGTTAAAAGTACAATCACTGATTTACATAGTCCACATGGAGCAGGTCATGGGCTCTGCCTTCCAGCAGCTCATTATAAACATACTCCAGTGCGGGGTTGTGGTCGGAGATCTTCAAATCGCAGCTATCATCAGCCATAAACAAGCCTCTGTTGCGCTTTTCCTTGATTTTTCTGCTTGCGGGAGGCTGACCGCCGCCGCTGATACAGCCGTTGGGACAAGCCATTACTTCCACAAAGTCTACCTTTACAGCGCCTGCCTTGATCTTTGCGATCAGCATATCCGCGTTCTTCAGACCGCTGACAACCGCAATGCGCAGAGTCAGGTCACCTGCGGTGACTTCAAAAATCTTGGTGCCTTCCAGACCGCGTACGCCACATTCGGCAATCTGCTTCATAGCCTCGGGGGAAGCATCGTTCAGCACGTGACGGATGACCGCTTCGGTAACACCGCCGGTAACGCCGAAGATCACGCCTGCACCGGTGAACGCACCCAGAGGATTGTCACATTCGGTTTCGGGCAGATTTGCAAAGTCAATGTTTGCTTCCTTGATCATACGGATCAGTTCCACAGTGGTCAGAACCAGATCCACAACGGGCATGCCGTCCTTATCCAGCTGGTCACGGGTTGCCTCGTACTTCTTTGCGGTACAGGGCATAATAGCCACGGAATGAACACGTTCGCCCTTAAACTGCTTGCGAACCAGAGAGCCCATCATCATCATGGGGCTGCCGCAGGAGGAAATATTGGGCAGCAGAGCGGGGTGTTTATTTTCCGCATGGCGGATCCAGCCGGGGCAGCAGGAGGTGTACAGAGGCAGAGGACCGCCGTTCTGCAGACGTTCCATAAACTCATGGGCTTCTTCCATAATGGTCAGGTCAGCAGCCATATTGGTATCGTACACCACATCTACACCCAGTCTCTTCAGAGCGGTGACAATCTTACCCATGACAGGTTCCCCTGCAGGCAGACCGAAGGCTTCGCCGATGGCCACGCGAACAGCGGGAGCAACCTGTACAACTGTCTTATAGCGGCTGTGGATCATCTTCCACATTTCGTGGATGTTGCTGTGAACCGTCAGCGCACCGGTGGGACATACGGATACACACTGACCGCAGCCCACGCAGTTGGTGGCAGCAATTACCTTGTTGTTCACAGGTGCCACGAAGGAGTGGGAGCCTCTCTGCACAAACTGCAGCGCCTTAACGCCCTGCACTTCATCACACATTCTGACGCACTGACCGCACAAAATGCACTTGCTGGGGTCACGAGTCAGACATACGGAGGAGTCGTCAATGGGAGCACGGGAATAGATATTGCCAGTGCGGGGGGCATTGGCTCTATACTTTACGGAGTACTCCAGCAGCTTGCAGTCCGCAGCCTTATCACAGGTAGTACATTCAATGCGGTGGCTGCCCAGCAGCAGCTCCAGAATCATGCGTCTGTCCTTCTGCACAGTGGGAGTATTGGTAAACACTTCCATGCCCTCTTCAGGCTTCACGGAGCAGGAGGTCACGATTTTGCCGTTGGAATCTTCCACGATGCACAAACGGCAGGCCTTATAAATAGACAGGCTTTCACAGTAGCACAGAGAAGGGATATCGATCCCGTTGTTTCTTGCCACTTCCAAAACATTTCTTTCATCGGTGAACGCGCAGCGCACACCATCGATCATCATGTATTTCTCAGCCATGGATTATTCTCCTTTACAGCTTTCTTGGGACAGCCTCTTGCACAGGCACCACACTTGATGCAAACGTTGTTGTCGATTTCGTGAGGCTGCTTCAGGCTGCCCTTAATGGCACCAACAGGGCAGTTACGTGCACACTTGGTGCAGCCGATGCACTTATCCTTGTCGATGGTAAACCATGCAACATCGGTGCAGGTTTCAAAGCACAGTGCGGAGGTCTGGATCAGGTGAGCCAGATCACGCAGTTCGTTGTAGTCTTCCTTGTCACCGTCGCCGCGAGCGATCTTGTTCAGCAGAACCTTGACGCGGGGCATACCCTCACGGCAGGGGGTGCACTTACCGCAGGAGCCGCGCATGGCAATACCGGTCAGATACTTTGCCATTTCCATCATGCTGCTCTTGCCGTCCAGAATATCCATTGCACCGGAACCGAAGGTTTCACCGATTTCTTCCAGGTTTTCGTAGGTCAGAGGCATATCCAGATTTTCACGGAGCAGCAGAGTGTTGCCGCCGCCCAGACGCATAGCACGGAAGGGACGGTTGTTTTCCATACCGCCGCCGATCTTTTCGACCACTTCACGAACAGTCATGCCCAGAGGAATTTCGATCATGCCGTTGGTGTTGACAGCGCCTGCCAGCATAAAGACCTTGGTGCCGGGGCTCTGCTCGGTACCGCACTGACGGAACCATTCCGCACCGTGATAAATGATATCGGGCACGTTGACCACAGTTTCGATGGTGTTCAGAGAGAAGGGGTACTTTGCAGTGCCGTCATCGGAGATGTACATATGATACATCTGCATACGTTCCACCTGCTTTGCGGGGATCGCCTGCTTTGCCTTGGCACCCTCACGCTCTGCCATGCCCTCATTGACATACAGACGGAAGCTCTTGCCGCTGCCCAGAATATTGTCACCCAGCAGACCCAGCTGTTCAGCCTGTTCCACAGCCTTCTTCAGACGGAAGATGGCAACGGGGTACTCGGGACGAATGTAGGCATAGGCTTCGCTGACACCACAGCTCAGAGCAATGATTGCCATGCCTTCCACCAGCTTGTGGGGGTCGCCTTCCACGATGCTGCGATCCATAAAGGAGCCGACGGCGGTCTTGCCGTCGCTGACCAGCATACGCTTCTTGGGGTGCTCGTTTGCGGCAAACTGTCTCCACTTGGTTGCGGAGGGCAGCCCGCTGCCGCTTCTGCCGCGGAGACCTGCTGCATCAATGATATCCAGCACTTCTTCCCCGCTCAGGTCAAACAGTACCTTTACCAGTGCGCTGTAGCCGCCATTCTGCACAGCCTCGGTGATCTGCTCGGCGTCGATCTCACCCACATTGCGCAGAACACGTCTTGTCTGGTTCTGATAGAATTCCACGTCCTTCTTGCGCTTGATGATGTCAAAGCCATCATCATAGCCCAGACGTTCAATGTACTTTCCTTCGATCACGGACTTCTGAATGATCTCATCCACGTCGTCGGGACGAACCTTGGTATATACCCAGCCTTCGGGGTCAATGCGAACCAGAGGGCCGTGGTTGCAGAAGCCGGGGCAGCCCGTCTTTTTCAGGTCGGTGTCCTTTTCTTCCAAATGCATATCCATGGATACTTCCACAGGGATATTCAATGCTTCCAGCTGACCCTGGAATTTGTTGTAAATTTTCATTGCGCCTTCGGACAGACACACAGAACCACAGCAAACATAGATCTGACGCTTCTGTGCCGCACCATTGCGGCGAGTCTCTTCCACGTAGGCTTCAAATTCTTCGCGAGTATTGAGCTTACGCAAATTCATACTATCAACTCCATCAATATATTTTATGCGAGTTTTCACATTGTTAATTTTTTGTCATTTCGACCACGGACATCATATCACAGTCCTTGGCAAAAAGCAATAGGCAGGATACTACAAAACCTCCGTATTGTCAAACATTTGTCACAAGTTCTTTTCGTCCGATAAACCAACAAGGGTCTTCAAAGGACAAAATCGCCGGGCGTCCGCCGATCTGCACCATAAAATGCACCCCCTGTCCTCCCGCACGGCGGCTGGGACATTCTCCAAGGGTTCGTACCCGCTCCACATCGTACAGCAGACCATCCTTCCATTCCAAGGTCATGGGCGTAATGGTGCCGTCTTTATCAAATTTTGCAATCACATTCACATACAGTTTCCCTGCGCCCATGGATATGTCTCCGAATCCGATAGTTTATATATATTATATATCCTTTACAGATACTTGTAAAGTGCAATATTATCCAAAAAAGAGATTGCACTCTCTTGTCAGTTGCACAAGGCTGTGATACAATAGACAAAAGTCTTATAAGGAGTAGGTTCCCCTATGAAAATCGGAGAGATCCTTGCACACACAAGAGAGCAGCAGGGCCTGTCGCAAAAGGAATTGGCGCAGCTGTTGTCCGCAGCGGGCGTGACCGTCACCAATCAAGCCATCAGCAAATGGGAAAACGGAAGTACCCAGCCCAATGCAGCGCAATTCCTCACACTTTGCCGCGTTCTGAAAATTTTTGATATCGCAGAAACCTTTCTCGGCATCAGCCATGACTCCCCCTTCCGCAGTTTGAACGAAGAAGGCCGCCGCAAGGCCATGGAATATATCGACCTGCTGGAGCGCAGCGGACTGTACGCTCCCGTTGAGACTGTCCGCACAGCCGTGCTGCGCAGTCTCCCGCTGTACAATTTGCCTGTTTCCGCAGGTACGGGGCAGTTTCTGGACAGTGACGACTATACCCTCATGGAGGTGGGCGACGAGGTGCCCGTCAACGCAAACTTCGGTGTACGCATCTGCGGCGACAGCATGAGCCCCCGCTTTGCCGACGGTCAAATCGTTTGGGTGCGTCAGCAGCAGACCCTCGGTCAAGGTGAGATCGGTATTTTCCTGCTCAACGGAGATGCCTATTGCAAAAAGCTTGGCATGGTGGAGCATCAGCCTGCGCTGATTTCCCTGAACAGCGCCTACCCTCCCCTCATCATCCATGAGAACAGCGATTTCCGTGTGTTCGGAAAGGTAGTACAATGATTTACATTACCTCCGACACCCACGGTCGTTTCAACCATTTGACGGATTTCCTCCTGTCCGACGAGATCGGAGAAAATGATCTGCTGATCATCCTGGGAGACACAGGCTTCAACTATGATGCCATTCCCGGCAGCGGTCTGCGCCGCAAGGCACCCATGAACTGGTACAATGTCCCCATTCTCTGCCTGCAGGGCAATCATGAGCTGCGCCCCCATCACATCGACACCTACCGCGAGGTGGAATGGAAGGGCGGCATTGTGTACCGCGAGGACAAATACCCAAACCTGATGTTTGCCAAGGATGGAGAAGTCTACAATATTGAAGGCAAGGAGTTTCTTGTGTGCGGCGGTGCTTACAGCGTATTCAAGGACTACCGCATTGCCCATGGTCTCAGCTGGTACCCCGACGAACAGCCCTCTGCCGATACCAAGGCCCGTGTGGAGCAGCAGCTGGCAGACAGAAACTGGAGCATTGATGTGATGCTTACCCATACCTGCCCCACGAAAGCCGTCCCCAAGGAAAAGTATATTCGCACCGTAGACCAGAGCACCGTGGACACAAGTACAGAGGACTGGCTTGATTCCGTCGAGGACAGGCTGACCTACAAGGATTGGTACTGCGGTCACTGGCATATTGAAAAGCAGGTGGGAAACATCCACTTCATCTACAAAAACGTCACAAAAATAGAGTAAGCACTTGGTTGAGTGCTTACTCCTTTTATATATGTAATATGATCTCGTTCACGGTCTTCACCAGATAGTTCGGAAAGAACTTCCCAACTTCTCCGTGCTCGGCATAGGATTCGATATCCTCATACAATGTGATGCCGCTGTCTATCAGATCCTGCCGCATAGCACGGATATGCTTTTCGTAGGTGTGCTCCACATTGGAATAATGGAGATAACAGGTCTGAGTAGAGGCATAGGGGTTGTCTTTGATTTTTCCTTCCAGACGTACGTCCAAAGCCGCGATGTTTTCGGGGGTATAATCACCAATGATATCAATGAGGTTGGGGCAGTTTGCGGGCTTATCCAAATAGGTGCCCAAACGATACTGAGGTGCCCCCGCAATAATGATGGCATTGGGAAACTCAATGCCGCAGTTGATGGCACCGTAACCGCCCTTGCTGGAGCCCATAAAAATTACCTGCTTGGGCTGCAGCTTAGAGGCGAAATCCTCCACCATACGGTGTACCAGCCGTTCTACGTTATATTGTCCCTTCTCCCCTACGTAATAGCTGCCGCGGCCGTTGGGAGCGAAATCGTCCTTGATAAACAGGCGGTGTACATTCAGCAGCTCGCAGGTGCGCACATAGTTATACCGCGCTTCCTTATCATGGCAGCCCTGAAAGCCCACCAGCAGGATATTGGCAGCATTGGGCTTTTTCCCATCCATGGGGAAATACATATACTTCAGCCGAGTGCCCTCTCCATGGTAGGTTCGCTCATGGCGAAGCTGAAACCATTTATTTTTGATACCTTTGATTGTAAATTCCATATCGCTCTCTCTTTATTTACTATAATGATATGAGTATAACACAAAGACAGTCACAACGCCACGACTTTTGTAGAAGTGATGGCTTTCAATTGACAGAACCGCAGTTCGTGTGGTATGATTCGATTGTGGATTAAGCGTAACGCTCCGCCTCGGTGACCTCGCCGTGTAAAAACAGAGGCAACAAAAAGCGACAGGAGAACCTGTCGCTTATATAATGCGGGTATGATGGAATTGGCAGACATGCGAGATTTAGGTTCTCGTGCCGAGAGGCGTGCAGGTTCGACCCCTGTTACCCGCACCAGTGGCATGTCGCCGAGCTTGTCAGTAACGGCAACATACTTCGCCAAATCAGCACGATGGATTTCATGATAATCCATCGTGCTTTTATTTATAATGGATTTTTTCATGATTATCTGCTATAATCAATTCAGCAAACGTGATTTGATAAGGAGGTTATCCCTGTGAAAAAGGCACTGATCGTCATTTTGATAATAACCTTACTATCGGGCCTGCTGGGCTGTGACCCCAGTCCAAATCAGCTTCAAAAGGATGATTTACTTGCATCTACGGTAAAAATCGAACTGATTGATTACAACAATGAAAATCCGAAGCTTCTGTCCCTCAATGGTATCAAAAAGCCAAAATTCGATTTCAGCAAGGTGACTTCAATTGCGACCTTAGAGGAATCTCGCTTCGAAGAGCTTATCAATTATATATCAGAAATTGACTACCTTTACGATGGAACAGCCTTAAATGCACCAATGGGCAAAACATTGGTTTTGCATCAAAGCAATGGCAATATCATTGTATTGTTTGGTTGTCATTATATCAATGAAAATAACAAAAACTTTTACTATGGAGATTGTTATGCGTTCGATAAAAACGGTACGTTCGTTGAGTATACAGGCGATGTAGGCTACTTATTCCCCGATGAGGTAGAATCCTTGTTTTTCACTCCATAAATCATTTCATGCCGATCAAAATCTTAGACGAACTTGATGTGCGGAATGATTGGTAACATTTTTATAGCTCCGTAACCTTGCTTTTCCCATTTAGAGTGGTATAATGGTGTCTAATAAGGTTTTGCTCCTTGTAAAGGTTTGTATCATATGATTCGATTTTTCAAAGGCATCATTGTCGGCATCGGCGGTGTTGCCCCGGGATTGAGCGGCAGTGTATTGCTGATTATCTTCGGACTGTATCAAAATACACTGGATGCACTGGGTACACTGCTTGCGGCACCGAAAAAGAACGCTTCTTTTCTGTTCCCCCTTGTACTGGGGATGTTCACAGGTGTGCTGCTGTTCAGCAGAGTCATCGACTACTGTCTGGCATACTATGAGGTTCCCACCCGCTTCTGTTTTCTGGGGCTGATCCTCGGCACGCTGCCAATGGTATGGCGAGAAGTCAAAAAAGAGGGTTTCTCCCCCAAATTTTACGGTGTCATTGCCGCATCTGCCGTAATTGGCACTTGGCTGTTTACGGTCAACACCGATAGTTTCCCCCAAATCACAGAGCCTACCCTGCTGCAGTGCATAGCCTTGGGCGTTGCCGTTGCCGCAACCGCCATCATTCCCGGTGTAGACCCTGCGGTATTCTTGAGTACACTGGGCTTCTATGAGATGTATGTCCACGCATTGGCGGTCATAGAATTGGGTGTGCTGCTGCCTATGGTGATTGGTCTGGCATTGGGCGCAATGGCGATCTCCTTTATTATGTCTCAGCTGTTCAAGCGGTTTTATACAGCCACATATTCCGTCATCTTCGGGATTTTTCTTTCCATGATCCCCAATATGCTTACGGAGCGTTGCAGCTTGGACTTCGACCTCTCCGGTGTAATTTCCATTCTGCTGATGTCGGTGGGGTTTCTGCTGTCCTTCTATTTGGGAGACCTAAAAAACAATAACAGAAGAATCAAGGAATTGATTCACAAAATAAAAAAGGGATAAAGAGAAATGAAATTCATAGGGTTTTACGATTACACCGTTATTTTGACATATATGAGCTTGGTGTCTGCCGTATACGGCACTACCTTAGCAAGTCGAGGCCGCTTTACCGCCGCTGTGCTGTGCCTGTTTTTCTGCGGCTTCTGCGATGCCTTTGACGGCACCGTTGCCAGAAGCAAAAAGAACCGCACCGACGACGAAAAGGCATTCGGCATTCAAATCGACTCTCTGTGTGACTGCGTGAGCTTCGGTGTGTTCCCCGCAATGCTGTGCTACTTCATGGGCGTGGACGGACTCCTGGGCACCGTGATCATCGCCGCATTCAGCCTGTGCGCCGTCATTCGTTTGGGCTTCTTCAACGTCATGGAAGCAAAACGCCAGCAAACAGAGGACGGCGGCAATAAAATCTACCGCGGTTTGCCCGTTACCTCCATTGCTGCCCTGCTTCCCTTCACCTATCTGTTCCACAATGTGATCCCCGAAGGCATTTTTGTCATCATCCTGCACGCACTGCTGGCATTGGTGGCATTCCTGTTCATCTTTGATTTCACCGTGAAAAAGCCCGACATTGCAAAGATCCTCACCAAAGCAAAATAAGTGCTTCAAAAAAATCAGCTCCACAGCCCGATAGGCTATGGAGCTTTTTTATACGGAAAAACAGGCAGCCGATTTGACTGCCTGTTTGTATTTGATTATTCAGCAGCTTCTGCAGCGGGTGCTTCTGCAACAACTTCTGCCGCAGCTGCTTCCACTACGGGAGCTTCCACAGCTTCTTCTGCCTTGGGAGCTGCCTTCTTGGTAGACTTCTTAGCAGTCTTCTTGACAGGCTTTTCCTCTGCTGCATCGGTGGCTTCGGCAGCCTTCTTGGTAGACTTCTTTGCGGTCTTCTTAGCAGGCTTTTCTTCCACGGGAGCTTCTACAGTTTCTACAACCACTTCCTCTGCCTTGGCAGTCTTCTTAGTGGTTCTCTTCTTTGCGGGCTTCTTTTCTTCAGCAGGTGCTTCCTCGGTCTTCTTTGCAGCAGCCTTTTTCGTGGTCTTCTTTGCTGCGGGCTTCTTAGCGGGCTTTTCTTCCACTACTTCAGCCACGGCTTCCACAACAGCTTCTGCTGCAGGTGCTGCTTCAACGACGGGCTCCCCCAGGCGGATCTCGCCTTCCTTCAGTACGATCGCAGTACGTGCGGGGATGTACAGCTCAATGAAGTTCTGACCGTTGAACTGCTTGCAGGGAACGGTCATGTGCGCAACGTTGCCGTAGCCGCCGTACTTGTAGTCGTCGGAACTCATAACGACCTCGTAGTCTGCATCGTGAGGTACGGGCACCAGAACATTGGTCAGAGAGTTATTGGGGTGGAAGTTGAAGGCACATACCAGACCCATACGCTTCACAACGATGGTCTTTTCGGGTTCCTTGTGCAGCAGGCATTCTGCCATACGCTGCTTGAAGATTTCTTCCTTCTTGGTCAGATGGATCATGTCTTCGTCGAAGTCACCCAGCCACTGATACTTCAGATCTGGATTTTCCTTCAGACTCCACTGACGGCGGCAGTAGTGGTAGCTCCAGCCGTTGCCTTCACGGGGGAAGTCGATCCATTCGGGATGACCGAATTCGTTGCCCATGAAGTTCAGATATGCTTCACCTGCACCGACAATGGTAAACAGACGCATCATCTTGTGCAGTGCAATGGCACGGTCGATCACCGCAGTGTGGGTCTTCTTTTCCATATCGGTGTAGATTGCCGCATCAGCCAGACGCATCATCATGGTCTTGTCGCCAACCAGAGCCTGGTCATGGCTTTCTACGTAAGAAACGGTACCTTCACCGTTACGGCGCAGGCACATATCGCCCCACATATGACCGATGGACCAGTCTTCGTCTCTCTTTTCCTTTACGTGGCGGATCCACATATCGGGCATACCCATAGCCAGACGGTAGTCGAAGCCGATGCCGCCATCCTCAATGGGCAGGCACATACCGGGCATACCGGACATATCTTCCGCAATGGTAATAGCATCGGGCTTAACTTCACGGATCAGCTCGTTTGCCAACTGCAGGTAAGTAACTGCTTCCACGTGAGTATTGTAGGAGAAGTACTTGTCGTTGCTGTTGAAATCGGTACCCAGACCGTGGTCATGGTACAGCATGGAGGTTACACCGTCAAAACGGAAGCCGTCGAAGTGGAACTCGGTCAGCCAGTACTTCAGGTTGGACAACAGGAAGTGGATAACACCGGTGCGGCTGTAGTCAAAGCACTTGGTGCCCCATGCGGGATGCTCGCCCTTGTCACCTGCATGGAAGAACTGCCATACGGTGCCGTCGAACATATTGATGCCTTCCTCGTAGTTCTTTACAGCATGGGAATGAACCAGGTCCAGCAGCACGCGGATGCCCATTTCGTGAGCCTTATTGACCAGATACTTCAGATCGTTGGGCTTGCCGAACCAGCCGGAGGAGGCAAAGAAGTTGGAAACCTGGTAACCGAAGCTGCCGTAGTAGGGGTGTTCCATAATTGCCATCAGCTGGATGGTGTTGTAGCCCGCCTTCTTGACCTTGGGCAGGATCAGATCCGCAAATTCACGGTAGGTGCCGATACGGCCTTCTTCCTGAGCCATGCCGACGTGAGCTTCATAGATGTACAGAGAGTCTTCAGCCTTGAAGTCAGCGTCGGTCCATTCAAAGGTATTGCGTTCATCGATGATTTCGGCGCTGAAGGTCTTGCCATCGGGATTCTGCACCATGCGCTTGATATACAGAGGGGTACGTGCACTGCGCTGCATATTGGCATCAACGATTACCTTTACACGGCAGCCTTCCCACAGAGCATCTTCACCGGGCAGGTAAATTTCCCAGTTTTCGCCGTTGCGGGTCATAGGATGGCTTGTCCAGTTCCAGTCATTGAAATCACCGGTCAGATACAGCTGGTGTGCTGCGGGTGCCCATTCACGATATACCCAACCGCCTTCTACGCGGTGGAAACCATAGTAAAGATGGCCGTTTGCAAAGTCACTCAGAGTCATGCCGCTGTCCCCGAGGATACGATGCTTGGTGGAGTGATACAGGTGCATACGCAGATCGATATCACCCTTAAAGTCCATCAGATACGGATTCAATTCCAGAATTCTGTACATGTATGTTTCTCTCCTTTATAAAATTTGATAGAGTTCATGTTTGACAGATTGCATAAATGCGCAAACTACGCATTGTCTACATTGTAACATAGTTTTTCGCAATTGAAAAGATATTTTTCACAACAATAAATGCATTCCCATGTTGAATTATTTATCAAATATGCAGTAAAAAAGCGATTTCCCGAAGGAAACCGCTTTTTCATATTAAAGGTCTACGCCCAAAAACTTCTTCGCCAGAATACCGACTACAAAGGAAATGACCGCAACGCTGATGCTGATGACAGCCATCTCCGCAAAGCGGGAACCGAAGGGCTCACCCTGAGCAACGGAGGTGTAATATGTAAAGGCCGCAATAATGAGAATGACGACCAGCAGCATACAGACAAGAGCCAGCATATACTGTGCGTTGCCGAAGATCAGATACGGTGCGATCAGTAAGATAACGGTGACCAGATATGCCACACCCGTATAGGCGCAGGACTTCAGCGCATCGCTTCTGCCTTCACTGCGGGCCGCAAGGAACTCACTGGAGGCCATGGAGAAGGTGGCGGAAATACCGATGATCAGACCCGACAGAGCAATCAAACGCGTGTTCTGCATGGCGAAGGTAAAGCCCGCCAGAGAGCCTGTCAGCTCTACCAATGCGTCGTTCAGACCGAGCACCATACTGCCAACATACTGCAGACGTTCCTCGTCCAGCATTTCCAGCAGTGCGGCCTCGTGTTCTTCCTCCTGCTTGCGGATGTGGGTGCTCTCGGGAACCTCCTCTGCCAGCAGAGCATATTCGTCCTGTGCCGCTTCTTCCCCGCTCTCCATGAGCTTCACCGCAAAGGTAAAGCCGAGAATACGTGCCATGAGCTTATACCAAAACACCTTCAGCTTATTGGGCTTCATCTCAATATCTGTATAGGTCTTCCAAATTTCGTAATGTGCCTTTTCCTCACGAGCCAGACGACGCAGCGTTTCCTTATTTTCATCGCCCTTGGCAAACCTGGCAATTTCTTCGTAGATCACACTTTCCGTCAGCTCACTCTGCTGCATCTTCTTGATGATCTCCAAAGCCTTTTCGGACAGCTGTTTTTTCATATCTTTATCTCTCCTTTTCAGAAAAATGGATTTGATGGTTGACACCATTATACAGCCTTTTCCAAAATTTTACAATGGGAAAAGCCCTCTCATAAGAAAGGGCTTTCAGATCACCAAACAAAGGGTATCAGTCTGTATTTTACTTTCTGCTTATATTCCACATAGCCTGCAAGTCCCTCTTCCAAAACCTGTTCCTCATTGCGGATCCGCTTCACCAGCAAAATCGGGTACAGCAGGAATATTAAGAACGCAACAGCCGACCCAAGCACCAATGGCATGGTAAGGAACATCACTACCGTTGCGGTGTACATAGGGTGCCGCACGATGCCGTACAGTCCCGTATCAATGACTACCTGATCCTCCTGCACCTCCACCGTTCTGGACAGGTAGGCATTCTCCCGCATGACCTCCGCAAACATGCCATAGCCCAGCAGAAATGCCACCGCAGCGGTATACACAAGCCACATGGGCAGCTGTGTCCATCCGAATCGATAATCCAATCCCGCCAAAATAAATCCAACGAGAAACATCAGCCCGGACAATGCCACTACAGATTTCTGCTCAGCCTGTTCTTCCTTTTCCCGCAGACGCTTCCGCAGCAGGTCGGGAGCTTTGAAAAGCAGAACCACACCCATGATGAGCACAGGGACAAACAACACCCCGCACAGCAGCCATCCGTTGGGATATCGAACGGTCCCCGCAGGTACAAACAGCAGCAGACCGATTAGGATGACCCCTGCAGCAAACTTTTTCAAAGCATCAAGCAATAATTCTTTATCCATAGCTCATGTGTCCCTCTTCCCGTATATTTTCTTCCAGAAGCGTATCATTCCCATAAAATCCCGTTCCAGCCTTGCAGGCTCCAATTTCCCGTTCCGCAGCTTCTCCAACAGATAGCCCTCCGCTGCCCAATAAATATGCTGAAAAATCTCCTTCACATCCACGCCGGGCATAAGCTGCTCACGGGAGAGATTGCGCAGAGAAAGCTCCCCCTTCAGAGCGAAATAATGGGAATAGCTTGCGCGAATGTCATCATGGACCTCGGGATTTGTTTCAAAATACGCTTTCAATATAAACGCTGCCATGTGGGGATACTGCCGTAAAATCTCCATTTTCGTTACCATGCCCTTGTACAGCATTTTGAAGAAGTCGGTTTCCTCATAGCAGCCCGCCTCCGTCATTCGCTCGATTGAAAATTGACAGGCATAGTCCCACAGAAACAGATACAGCTCCTTCTTATTCCCAAAATAGTGAAACAACAAGGATTTGCTGATGCCTGCCTCGTCGGCAATCTCCTGCATCGGGCTTTTCCGGTAGCTGTTTTGAGAAAACACACGATAGCCTGCATGGATGATGGTATTCTGTTTTTCTATAGGCAGATCATAAAACCTTTCATTCATCATGCCACGCACCTTTCTTACAGTTCCATTATAGCCTGTTGACCAAAATTGAGAAGACCCCAAACCGCAAAAACGGCGGCTCACAAGGAGCCGCCGTGCATTTTTATTATCAGCAGGAAATCATAATATCAATGATTTCCTTATCCGTACCTGCCATGCCCTGCTTTGCAAGGCGGCCCACGTTTCGGATGGTATTCTCCACGCCCTTGGT
>JAFQDR010000258.1 GCA_017415945.1 Oscillospiraceae bacterium | reverse complement strand
TTCCTTCCTGGAGGCTTCAGGGCATTTCTGGCAGAGCATGGAGAGCATGTTCAGTTCGACTGAATCATCCTTGTCGCTTTCGCCGAACAGGATATAATCCGTATCGAGAGAGAGTAACTCTGACAGTTTCGCCAGCGTCTGAATGGAAACACCCTTCACTCCAAGTTCAATATCGGAGCAGAACTTCGTGGAAACATCCAGCTTTTCAGCAAGTTGTTCTCTGGTATACCCTAAAAGTTCTCTTTGGGTTCGGATTCTGGAACCCATTTCTTTGTAGTCGATTGTTCTCATACTTTGGAAACCTCCTGTTTTGTGTGTCTTTCTACTATTATTGTACAGGAAGATTCATTTTAGTAAAATAAACTGTAGGGGTTGACAAAATATAACTTTTAGTGTATAATCGAATTGGTATACGTTAGTAATATCGTAGTCAATGACAGGAGGTCGAACATAAACATGAGTACTGAGACCAGTTGGAAAAATGTGTCTGAAGCGTGCAGCGAATTCTATCAGATCTGTATGCAAAATGATAAAATCCAGGAAGAAATTAAGGAACTTCAAAAAGCGATCAAGGAAACCCACGAATGGAGAACATACTTTGTGCCTGTAAAATATGTTGTGATTGCGATTATTGCATCTGTTATCATCGGTTGTGTGATTCATGAACTGGGCGGTCTGATTCTTCTTGCTCTAGGACTTGGAATATTCAATTTTCTTGCTCATATTTATGTCACAATACAACAGAAAGGTGTTATCAAAAGACTTGATAAGAAAATTCAAAAGAAAAAACAGCTACAGGATACGAAATACAATGATCCAGTTTTTATAAAATTCAAAGACCAAGCCGGACAGTCATATATGCGTTATATTGATGAAAGCAAAGATGAATGTCCGATTTTTAAGAAATCGACATATGATATTTTTTCATTTGCAAAAGAATTACAAACGCTCTCGGATAAACATAAAGATTTGACATTGCAGAATATTATGGATCTGTATTTTTCTGCTGAAAGAGACGCGTTGTGCAAAAAGGTTGTAGAAAAAATCCTTTCTGTAAAGACCACTCTCGATAGCAAAATGAGAAATGGTGCAGTTCGTTTCTATAGCAGGGAGTTCAAGGAAAAATACGCTGAACTTGAAGTCGCCTTAAAACAGTCTTGTGCCTTAAAACCATCAGAATCTGATTCGGTCAGATCATATGAAAAGAATCTGGCGGATAATTTGAATCTTATGACGGAGTTGCTTAATCAGGAATTAAACGAGTCTGAAAAACGAAAGGAAAAAGAAAAACAGGAAAAGAAACATTTAGAAGAAGAATATCGGCTCGAAATGCAAAGAGAAGCTGAAAAACGAAAACGTGCTGAAGAAGCACATCGGCTTGAAGTGCAAAGAGAAGCTGAAGAACGTAAACGGGCAGAAGAAGCACATCGGCTTGAAGTGCAAAGAGAAGCTGAAGAACGTAAACGGGCAGAAGAAGCACATCAACTTGAAATACAAAGAGAAGCTGAAGAACGTAAACGTAAGGAAGATGAGAAGATTTACTACAAAGCCCCGAGGTCACTTGCAGCTCAATTCATGATGATCAGCGAGGCTTCCGATCAGTAAGGAGAAAGACATGAAAAGTTCAAACAGCGAGAGACATTTTCCATTATGTGGTTGCGATGTACGATATGGAGCTGAGGTGATTGAATTCAATGATTTCAGAAGTAATTTTATGGAAATGTCAAGAAAACGTCGAGTAGAATTTAAGGAGTTTTACCAAGAACAGGTCAAATCATATGAGATGTTGTATAGAACAGCGATTCCTTTGTATCTGATTTATGTAAAGGAAGCAGTCAGCTTTTCTGTTTTTGTTCTGATGAACTATGGAATCGATGATATTGATGATGACTATTTTGTAGAGTTGTTGGGGGAAGATAGTCTTGGATATGAAGATGTTCTTTCAGCATTTGGAGAAACAGCTGAACTGTTAGAACAAGCAGAGGCTACAATAAGAGAGCACAGGGCAAATCAAAGAAGTGGACGCAGCCATTGGCAAGGGGGAGGATTTGGTATCAGAGGAGCCATTACCGGAGCTGTGAAAGCAGGAGCGATGAACCTTGTCACTGATGCTGTAAGAGGTATTGGAGATTCCTTTACTGATTCGAGAGATCGTGCTCAAATAGAAAAGCTTAAAAATGAGGTCGTAAATAACCCGAATAATCTAAATATATTCAATGATGCTCTTCGTGGAGCGTATTTTGCCTGTTTTAGACTGACATATGAAATTCTGTGTAATGAGGGAATCATGTCGCCAGTAATTGAAGATACGTCCCGGATTAAAAGACTGATCAATAATTACATGAATATCGGTGACAGAAGCAAAAGTATTTCTTTGCTGCGAGAAGCAATAGAGAAAGATCCCTATGATGAAATTTATTATTTTAAACTATATCAGCTGACAGGCAATGAACGTTATGACCAAATCTACAAGTTAGCAAAATTTTTTGATGTGGACGAAGAATTTTTGGAGATGGTCAGAGAATACAAAGATGAAAACTGATTCGGGAGGATAAAAAATGAAAAAGATTAGGACAATCGGTTCTTTTGTATTGATGATTATCACATGCATTACATTTGCCGGATGTGATGTTTTTAATGAGGCAATGGAATCTGTACGTAACACAGTAGATGACTATGACAAAGGAATTGCTTATCTGCTCGATCCCAGAGAGGATCTTGCGGATATTGCTGCTATGTATACTGCTATCCCTTACGAAAACCTTAGTGGATGTGCTATCACAGAAAATATGATAGATCAGTATGAACTTACTGATGAATATGGGAATCTAGTTTCCATTCAGATGTTTTCGGCTAAAAGCACAGAACATACAGGACAGATTGCTTTTGTTCAGGTGCTGTTGGAAAATGGACTACTTGAAAAAGACAGATTGCAGACAGTGCTGTCCGATACCAAGGCATTGATAGAAACCTATGAATCATCCTGTGACAAGCTTCTGATTACATATCTGGATAAAAACTATTTTATTAATTGGTATGTAGCGCTTGATTTTCTAAGTGATAAAAATGACCGAACTATGGTAATGTCTGCCGATTATATCAGTTACATAGATCATGTTTACAATGGGGTTTTTACTGCAGAAAATAAAGATTATTATTACGACTGCCAATTCGCTCAGGATATATATGATATTGACCTGACAGCGGAACTGACATCGGAGCAGATTACAGTGGGTGATAAGCAGAATTTATACAAAAGTCAAATTGATCCGGATATTTTGAACTGTCTGGAATACTATTCTTTCAATCTCTGTTTGTATTATGAAGTGTATCTGGACGAAGAGGAAGGACTGACAGTAATTCTATATCCGGAAGAAGATGGTGAATATGTCCAGTCTTACGCTTTGTTCCGAGAGGCAGATTCACGAGCATCTGAAGTGTATGAGCATTATACACTTATTCAAAAAGATGGTTATGATGGAGATGTAATCTATCGAGTCGATGATGGGGAGATTACTGTAGATAATCTTAATAAATGACAGCATTATTTTCAATTGACATAAACGCCAGATAATCTATAAGACATATGTAATCGGGACAGTTCACCCTGTCCCGATTTGCTTTTCTCTCAACAGTAATCTCTTGCCGAGACCATAAATATGAAAGGGACAGTTGCAATCCTTTCACCAATATGGTATAATAGAAACAACGAAACGAAAGCGAGGGATGCACATGGAACAGTTCAAGCCAATTC
Organism: Oscillospiraceae bacterium; assembly: GCA_017415945.1. The sequence goes on along the minus strand of JAFQDR010000258.1, from coordinate 19,577 downwards.
CGATCGGACATGAGGATTTCAAAACGATTATCGAAAACGGATGCTATTATGTGGATAAGACACTGATGATCAGGGATCTGATCAGACATCAGTCAAAGGTAAGCCTGTTCACACGTCCCAGACGATTCGGCAAGACGCTCAATATGAGCATGATCCAGCGTTTTTTTGAGAAAACAGAAGAAAACAACTCTCATTTATTTGAGGGGCTGAAAATCGCAGAATGTCCGGAATATATGGATTATCAGGGACAGTATCCTGTTATCAGCCTTTCTCTGAAAAGTATGAAACAGCCCTCTTATAAATTTGCTTTTGAGGAATTCAAAAAGAATATCAGAAAAGAGTTCTGGCGACATCGTGATGTTATGGCTTCCGATGCGCTTTCACCTGTTGAAAGGAATCAGTTTAAAAGCGTCTGTGATGATACCGCCGAGGATTTCGTATATATCACATCGATCAAGCTCCTGAGCGATTGTCTGAGCAGTGTCAGTGGGAAGAATGTCATTATCCTCATTGACGAATACGATGTTCCCCTCGAAAACGCCTATTTCAGGGGTTTCTATGATGAAATGGTGGATCTGATCCGTTCGGCGTTTGAGAGTGCCTTAAAGACGAATAACTCCCTTGAATTTGGTGTTCTGACGGGATGTCTGAGAATTTCCAAGGAGAGTATTTTCACGGGGCTGAATAATCTGGTGGTTTACTCGATTACAGAAAACCTCTTTTCACAGTATTTCGGCTTTACAAAGGACGAAATAAAGGAGGCGGCTGTTTTTTATGGTATCAGTGACCGCTTGGATGAAATTCAGCAATGGTATGATGGGTACTGTTTTGGTGAAACGGAGATCTATAATCCGTGGAGTATGATCAATTATATTCAATCGGCGATCAGTAGAAATCAGATCATTCCCAGCCCCTACTGGAGCAATACCAGTTCCAACGATATTATCCGTGATCTGATCATCAAAGGCGACAAATCTACCCACAATATCATCGAGAAGCTGATCAATGGCTGTTCTGTGACGGCGACCGTCTATGAGGATATCACCTATCGGAACATTGATGTGAACAGTGACTATATCTGGAGTTTTCTGCTGTTTACAGGATATCTGAAGCAGATCAGGATGTTTTTGGAGGATGATATTCTATGTGCAGAAATGGTGATTCCAAACAAGGAAGTCCGCTCAATTTACAGAAATACCATTACACAGTGGTTCAATGAAAAAATAAAGTCCGCAGGCACCGGTGATCTGTTTACGGCTGTTGTACACGGAGATACAGCGACCTTTGAAAATGAGGTTAATCGCTGGCTGAGAAGCTGCATCAGCTATCATGACAACTATGAAAATTTTTATCATGGTTTTCTTGCCGGACTTCTGATCGGTTCGGATGAATACATTGTCAGATCCAACCGTGAAAGCGGAACAGGACGCAGCGACATCATCATCTGCGAATACCAGAGGAGATCTGTTGCGGTTATCATTGAGATCAAGGTTGCTGAAAAATTCAAGGACCTTGACCGGAAATGTGATGAAGCTTTGCATCAGATTGAGGACAGACAGTATGAGGCGGAGCTGATTGATGAGTGCTACCAGAATATTGTGAAGTATGGCGTGGCGTTTTGCGGTGAGAAGGTTTGTAGGGTGAAGAAGGGGTAGTTTTCTGTGGTATGAAAATCCAAAGTGCCTTCGGAGGAGCTTAAACCGTATAAAATAAACTGAATAAATACAAAGGGACTGTATCAGAACAGTCCCTTTCTATTGCAAAAACATGTGTTTCCAGCCATTTCCTGTAAATTTCCTGTAAATTTGCCAGTCATGTACCAGTTTTGTCCGAAAGACAGAGATTTTCCAGGCGTATGTATGAATGTTGCCGTGGCAAACAAACATAACCTTTATCATAGGTATAAACCTCCGTATTTTGCCGTGATTTGCCGCGTTTTGCCGTTGTATACTTCGACGAACGGGTGTAGTGATTCTGTCAAAATCCGGGGCAAACTCGGCAAATTGCGGCAAATCTTAGCATTCTAAGGACATCGTTAGTAGTAAAAATGGTAGTAAACACAGGGTGTTTTACTACTAAGGAATTGGGGTAGTATTTTCATCTATAAAGTCCCGGATGATTTTACCGGTTTCATCAGGCTTTTCCAAGTACATCAAATGACCGGAGTCGAGTAATGCAATCTGACAATTACCGAGCATGTCTGTATAGCGTTCCAGATTTTTTCTCGCTTCATCCGGAAGTTCCTTTCCGCATTGTATGTATAATTTCGGAATATCATTCGGCGAAAGAACATCAAGGGTATCTTTGATATTATTCGGTTCGAGTTTCGCTTCGGAGATGAGTGCGCGGGAATCCATTGTCATAGAAGTGAGTGCTTTCGCGATCTTCTTTTCCTCTTTTGTTCCGTCAACCGAGGACGGCATGAGCAGATCCACCAGCCCGATTTTTGACGCAAAATATTTCGCATACTCTGAAACCACCGCAGGAGTAACATTTTCTTCGGCATTTTCATCTAACAGCCATGTGGTGTCTAAAAGAATTACGCTGTCGATCTCATCGGGATATTTACTTACCCAATAAGAAGCATAAACGCCTGCTATGGAATGTGCCATTAAGGTATACGGTGCTTCCACATTGGCATTTTTCAGTGCAGTCCGGTAATCTTCGACGATTGTACCCACATGCATATCCGCTTTTGTATCATCGCTTGCGCCATAGCCTGCACGGTCAAGGAAAACGATCTGATTATCGTTTTCCAGTTCAGCAGTCATTTTCCGCATGGATACGGAGCTGTCACCAACGCCGAATCCTGCCAGTGCAACAATCTTATGGTTGCCGTTCTCATTGCCGAATTTCAGCAGATTCAGCGAATAATCTCCGACAGATACAGGATTATAGTTTCCCTTTTCTGTCAGCATATTTAGATTATGCGTTACCGTCAGCGGGTGAAAGAGCAAAAAGCCAGCCAAAAGCAAAGCGATCAAAACAATACTTACGATTATATTAGAACGCTTTCTTCTTCTTTTTTTCTCTTCCTTTGATAAATCACTCCAACTCATTTTATACCTCCATGTATTTTTCAATTTATTGCCATCAATTCTTTTTGTACCATACCATTATACCATATTCCTTCCATTTCTTCAAGCCAAAACAGGCAAAAAAATGACGGCTCACCGAAGTGAGCCGCAGCGGAAGCAATCAGACTGCTTCATCCTTTGTTCTGTTCATTTCCTGACGGGCGTTCTGGACTTCCTCCATGCGGTGAAGCTCCGCAGCAGCGTCCTCCAACCCCAGATGGGTATACACATCCAGCGTAACACCGATTTCGCTGTATCCCATCAGGTATTGCAGTGTTTTCGGGTTCATGCCTGCTTTCGCCTGATTGCTGCAGTAGGTATGGCGGCAGATGTGAGGCGTGATGTTAGGCATTCAAAGCAGCAATAATCTTTACTCATATGGCATCACCCTTATCATTATACCATAATCCTTCTTTCACATCAAGCCCAAACGTCAAAAAACGCTCTACACTACCGGCGCCTCTCCTCACTTTTGTGCATATAGCATTCTTTTTCAATCGTATGATCCTTGTCGTTTAGTCATATTCTTTCAACTTCTTCCACCTCCGTCTCCTTGCCCGATATTCTCCTCTTTTCAACATCAATTTTCTGTTATATTCATTTTCATCGTTTTCCATTTTATGCCAATTCGGTATTGAAAATCCATTTTTCTTGTGCTATAATGGGAGTGAAAGAAGGTGAGCCAATGGGACAAAAGAGAGATAAAGAACTGCCCGTAGCGGAATTTCAACGAAAGCAGCGCTTCTCTGAAGAGCTCGAACAGGCTATCAAAGCTTTTGAGCTGATGGAGGCCTGTGATGACCCGGATCTTCTGAAGACCGCACTGGCCGTACTGGATGACCTGCTGCAGGTCAGTCCCGTATACAGAAGACAACTCAAAACGAAAATCAGATGGGAGATCATGTCATGCACTATGAAGAAGAATTCATCCTTTATCAGCATATTGGCAAGATGACAGCTGCCTACGAGCAGCTGGATACACTGCTTGAACGGCATAATGATACCAACGAAACAGCATATACGAAGGCAATGCAGTATCGATCTGACTTCTTCTCCGATCTGGAAACGCTGGCTCTGCCAGCTTCTTCCCTTCCCGCAGTCTGCAGCGAACTGATCATCCGACTTGAAACGCAGGCTGAAGATCCTCAGCTGCAGTGGATTTTTGCCCGACTGATCTCCGATGCCGGTCTCCTTTATGGCCCTCCCGGACGAGGAGAAGAACAAAGCATCCGCAACTTTTATCGACAGAGTACACTGGCTGATCGCATCCTGCACAAAATTCAAGAATCGGCAGAAATGCATTCCCGTCTCCATGCACTCCGTATTGAAGCCAAGAGAATTAAAGCTTGCATGCAGGAATGCCCCGAAGAGGAAGAGCAGATCTGCCGCCTTATTCAGAAGCATTTTTTTATCATCAATGGCTGTAAGCATCTGGAACTTGACACCAATGTCCGCACACTGCTGCGTATCCTCAACAGCAATCCGATTCTTCGACAGGCCAAGGCCTATCTCCTTTGGGCAACCCTTCAATGCAAGCGGGGCATGATGACGGATCGTTTCGATTATATACCTAATCTCGTCAATGTACTCGAACCGGTGAAGTTCACGATTTACAAGGATAATACACACAACTTTGCTTACTATCGTGACTATACACTGCTATATGAGCATCTGCGCCGATTCTATGAGCATGACCGGACAGTAGATTTGGCGTTCTGTGATTTTTGTTTTTCTTCTCTGAACAACCTTTCGGAATGGTACTACCTGAACTACGAGCCAAATGTGATGATCCCGAAGAACATTGTACATACACTTCACGATATAAAATCTCCTGTATTTCCTGTGCTTCTCCAGGCAGCCACGCAAGACGCACCCGATCCGGCACTGGCAGATCGGGTGATTGAATCTGCCCGTGTCTGGATGCCCGATCAGAAACGAGGTCCATACAAAAAACGCAAACGCCCCACCACCATCTGTCAGCAAGTGTAAATTCGCATTTTATCGATTTCAGCCTAATCCCGATCGCAATCAGAAAAGGGACTGTAGTTGTACAGTCCCTTTTTATTTCTTTTAGAAATACTGCTTCTGTCATCAATCCACCTTGCGGATCTGATCGATCAGAGCATCACGTCTCATTCCATGCAAGGATATCAGTGCAGTCACTACGGCCACAAGAAGTGCTGCGGCGGCACTGATCCACACAACAGGCAGCGGTTCGAAGTAGTTAATGAGATTTTCGAAATCTGCTTCAAGCATCATCAGCTCAAGAAATTTCTCCGTTCCGAACAGCAGCACTACACAAAGTACCGAGGCACTCAGTCCGGAGGAAAGTGCATACTGTACACATTCAATCAGCGTCACGCCATAAAGCTGACGCTCAGTCATGCCCACACACTGCATGCCTGCCATTTCACTGCGGCGATTCAGAATACCTGTCGAAATGATATTCACCATATTCACAAGTGCAATGATTGCCACTGCAGCAAGAATGAATCCACAGATGATCTTCATCAGAGCCAGTGTCGAACGCAAAATCCAGTTCATTGAAAACATATCCATGACCAGTGTGACAGGAACATCCTCTTCCATATAACGGATTGCCTTTTCATTCATCTCCAGACTGGGATCCGCAAGGTTACAGTAAATATTGATATTCCATGCCGTCTCAAGCTTAGGGCTGATCGCTGTCTCATACAAAGACAACGGTGCAATGAGCGTCACGCCATACGCAGAAACATCATCCATGTTCACGCTGTTTGCGAGTCCTGTTTCACTGATATCATACGACATGATAATATCATAGCTGACAGGTTCATACTGCAAACAAGAGTAACCGATCAATTCAGACTCATCATCCAAAGAAAAGGCATATTCTTCATGGTATCCGGACTTCTCCTCCTCGGGCAGTGCATCATACTCTTCGATTGTCAACTTGTCATACACAATTCTTTCTGCATCAATCCGAGTCAGGTCGTAAAGCTTTCTGACACTTTTCCAGTTTTCAAACTCCGACGCATCGTATGACTTTTTCTCTGCAACTTCTTCATTCATCGTCATCTGGATATAACCGCCGTGGTCTGAAAATTCCTCATAGGATATTGGCGGTGCTCCGTCAAAATAACTATTGTATCTGGTTTCATTCATATATTGGATCTGAATGTAAATTTGGCGATTATCAGAATCAGGTTCGAGATAGAATGCCCCTTCAAATGTTTCCATCTGGATGTCCTGAAACAAACCACTCTGCTCCATCTTTCTGATTGTCTCCTGATAGGCAAGGGGGTGAATCAGCTGCATCTCCTCATCCACTTCTTCATGCCGGAGCACATAGTCATGATCGAGTGCATACTGCTCCTGCAGCTGAATCATGCCCTCATCATAAGCATCAAGTGCATAAGTGAAGCTGGCAAACAGAGTGATCGACAGTGTCAGGGACACAACTGTGATGGCAAAACGCTTGGGTGCACGACGGGTATTTCTGGCTGCAAGCTTCCCCTTCCAACCGAAGAACAATCCGAGAAGAGTGTGCCGGGAAACACGCTTGACTTTCTCGCTGCGGTTCTGAATGGCCTGCACAGGGGACATTTTAATAATACGCATACCGGTTGCATAGGCAGAAAGCCATACCCATACAAGACCTGTCACAGCACTTGCTACCATAAGCCAAGGATTCACCGAAAAACGAAGAATCGCATCAGTCTTTTCCGGTTCCACAAATGCTTCAGTCAGTCCGCTGTCTACAATCAGACGGAATGCTGCATATGCAAGACCGGATCCCAGCAGCATGCCGCAGGGAATACCAATCAGGGAAAGAAGCGTTCCCTCCATTGTGATGATACCCACAATCTGTCGGGGGGTGGCACCGATGGATTGCAGGACACCGAACTGCCGTTCACGTTCCTTTGAGGAAATCTCGAAGGCTGTATCAATGATAAGACGCATGGCCAGCGCAAAGAAAATGATGAAGATATAGAAAAGTGCAAAGAGCTGAGCCAGTTCATAGCGGCCGTTGATACCAACCACATCATATTTCATGAGATTATGATTCAGCTCGTAATCCATCACGTTTTCTGTTGTGATATTGAGGCCGGCTTTCTTGAAGGCCTCATTGAGTACCAGTACCTCGTCATCCACACTATACGAAAACATGAGGTGCGCATCATAACCATCGCCGGCCGCATTTTTCTCAAGTTTCGCACTGCGGATGCCTTCGCATTCTTCAAGCAGTGCACACTGTGCTTCAGTTACGTTGAAAACACAGCAATGATAGGGGCGCTGATCATATTCACTGGCTCTCACACAGGAAAGAATGGTAGAAAAACCTGTAAAGAGCATAGTCATCAGAGTGAGTGCCGCAATAATACTGCATATGGTCAGAATGCTGTGGCGTTTCTGTGCTAAAATATAGCGTGTTGCAAGCAGTCGTTGGAATCCCATGTGTCTCCCTCCTTATGCACGGCCGGTCAATTCATCGCGGACAATTTTGCCGTCCGACAATGCAATGATCCGGTCGCACTGCAGTGCGATATTGTCATCATGGGTAATGATGATCATGGTCTGGTTGAATTCCCGATTGGATTTGCGCAGCAGCGAAATGACTTCGGCACTGTTCTTGCTGTCGAGGTTACCGGTCGGCTCATCGGCAAGAATCACACTCGGTGAGGTAAACAATGCACGGCCGATGGAAACACGCTGCTGCTGGCCGCCGGAGAGCTGGGAAGGCAGATGATGCCGACGTTCCTCAAGGCCCATCAGCCTGAGCATATCAGTGACTTGCTCCGGGCTCGGCTTCTTGCCGTCCATAATCATCGGGAGTGTGATATTCTCCTCTGCATCCAGTACCGGAATCAGGTTATAGAACTGGTAGATCAGTCCCACCTGTCGACGGCGGAAGATGGCAAGATTGTGGTTGTTCTGTGCATAGACATCCTGTCCGTCGAGAAAGACCTTTCCGGATGTCGGACGATCCACACCGCCCAGAATATGGAGCAGTGTCGATTTACCCGAACCAGACGGGCCAATGACTGCGGTCATTTGACCCTTCGGTACAGAGAATGTCAGGTCATCGAGCGCACGCACTTCATTGTCGCCCTTGCCGTAAATTTTACTCAGATGTTCAATACGAAGCAGATCCATAATGTCCTCCATTCTGTCCGGTGTCATGCCGGACATCTTTCTTTTCAAGTATGATTATATCACACTAAAATCACATGAAAGTGACTGTTAAATTACATTTTTGTCACTTTCGAAAAAATCTTGTCATTTCATATGATTTATGATATAATCAATATAGTACGATGAAAGGACGTGACCCCATGTTGAAAATTCTGCTTGTCGAGGATGATGAACAGCTTGCACGCAATCTCATACGCTTTTTTCAGTCTGAACAGTATGAGGTTGTACACGCTTTCGGACAGACAGATGGCCTTGCCGCATTTGAAAACGGTCGTTTTGACTGTGCGCTCCTTGACCTTTCCCTGCGTGACGGCAACGGATTTTCGATCTGCGCTGCCATCAAGGCAGCCTCTTCCCTGCCCGTCATCTTTCTGACTGCCTCTGCGGATGAGGCATGTACAGTGGCAGGATTCGAAGTCGGTGCGGATGATTATATCAGTAAGCCCTTCCGCCCGCGTGAACTGCTCGCCCGCATGAAAAATGCCATGAGGAAATGGCAGCCCGCTGTGAATCTGCTTCAGTGTCAGAATATCACGGTTGATCCGGCACGCGGCGTGGTCATGAAGGATGGACAGGAGCTCTTTCTTTCCGCTCTCGAATACCGCCTGCTGCTTGTATTCTTCTCCAATAAAGAACAGCTCCTCTCACGAGACAGACTCATTGACGAGCTCTGGTCCATTTCCAGCGAGTTTGTTTCCGATAATACACTTAATGTTTATATGAAGCGCCTTCGCGAGAAGATCGAAGATGATCCGCAGCATCCGAAGATTCTGAAGACTGTTCGAGGTCTTGGCTATAAGGCGGTTGACCAATGATACGCGAACCAGAAACCAGACTACAGCTCCTGCTGCATGCAGTCATTACACTCGTTTCCTGCCTTATATGTGGATTTTTCAGCATTCCTGCTGCTGTCATCCTGTTTGCCGCCTCGGCATTGCAGTTCGTTGTAGCAATAACCCTACAGGCCCGACGAAACAAAAAGATTCAAAAGCTCTCCGATACGGTCGATGCCATCCTGCATGGTGCCGAGCATGTGGATTTTCAGGAATTTCAGGAGGGCGAGCTTGGCTATCTGTCCTCAGAAATCCATAAGATGACCATCCGTCTGCGGGAGCAGAATCATGCACTGAAGCAGGAACAGGTCATTATGAAGGAAGCGATGGAAGACATCTCCCATCAGCTGCGCACACCACTGACATCAATGATGCTTGTACTCGACATACTCCGGACACCGGATTTACCACGACAAGAACGGCATGCTTACCTGCGTGAGCTTCTTGATCTTCTCACACGCATGCAATGGTTGATTGAAACACTGCTGAATCTCTCACGCCTTGAGGCCGGTGCCGTCACATTCCGACAGGAACGTATCCGCTGCCGGACACTGATCAAGACAGCACTTGAGCCGCTGCTGATTCCGCTTGAGCTGAAAGATATCACTATCTGCGAAGACATTGAGGGTGACCCTTCCTTTGAAGGCGACATGCAGTACTGTGCAGAAGCACTCGGCAATCTCCTGAAAAACTGCATGGAACATACGCCTGCGGGCGGCAGCATTACGATTCGTGCCACGGAAAATGCCATCTATACAGGTCTGCTCATCACAGACACAGGAAAGGGCATTGCACCTGAGGCTCTCCCCCATCTCTTTGAGCGTTTCTACAGAGCCTCTGCATTCGGGACACAGGGCTTCGGCATCGGTCTTGCATTTGCAAGAAAAGTCGTAACGTCACAAAAAGGTAGTCTGCAGGCTCGCAATGCCGAAAAAGGCGGGGCACAGTTTGATATGCGTTTCTACAAATAATACTTTACGCCCTCGGAGGGATTTACAAAATATTCATATTTCAATCATAATCTGATTCGATTCACATGCTATAATTTTAATATGACAGGTTGTCACATCAAACATTGAAAGGAGATACCATGCCGACTACAACTTTTTTCCGTCTTGCCGAAAGCAAACAACAACGGATCATCGAGGCCATCAAGCATGAGGTTGCCCGTGTCCCCTATGAAGAGATCTCCATCAATCATATTATCAGCGAATGCGGCATCTCCCGCGGCAGCTTTTACCAGTATTTTGAGAATAAAGAGGATATGTATCTCTATCTCATCGCCGGTTATCACGAACAGATTTTTGAATATGCGCACAAGACGCTGAACGAGAAGCAGGGTGACTTCTTTGCCATGCTTGATCTCACCTTCCGTTTTGCCGTACGGATGCTCTGTTACAAGGAATCACGTTCCTTCCGCAAGAATCTGTTCGGCAATATGAAAATGTATGAGATGCTTCTGCAGCGAAGTGATTACTCAGCAGAAGCGCAAGAAAGATTTGACCAGATTGTCGGCGGTATCGATCTGTCCCTGCTGACAGTCAGCACCCGTGAAGAGCTGCTTGATCTGATCGGCATCTGTGTACCGGCTGTTCTGCGTGATCTGGCCTGCGTCTTTGTGAAGGATGAGGACGAACAGACAATCTGCAGAAAGTTTGAATCCAAATTTAAACTTCTCAAAAGTGCGTATTCCTCGGAAAAATCACCTGCTTCGGAGGATTCTCATGAAGAATGAAAGCAATACTTTATTCATTCCGCTCTATGGCAAGGCCATCATGAGTCAGGAAGGATTTCTTTCTGACCCGACTGCGGAATCCATTGTAAAAAACGAGCCGGACCGCTTTAAGCATGTTGACACATCCAAGCGTCTGGCCATCTATATGGCAATGCGTGCCCGACAGTTTGACACTTTGACCGAATGCTTCCTGCGGCACAATCCCGGAGCCATCGTCATTCACACAGGCTGCGGTCTGGATGCACGGTGCCGCCGTGTTGAAACAAAGCCTGCTATGTGGTATGATCTTGACTTTCCCGATGTCATTTCCCTGCGCAAGCGTTATTTCAAGGAAACGTCCTCCTATCGGATGCTCCCCTTCTCCGTCACTGACCCGACATGGATGGATGCGGTTTCCTATGATGGTCAGCCCATTCTGATCATCGCGGAGGGGCTGACAATGTATCTGACGGAATCCGAACTGCAGGCACTGTTCCGTTCCATCCGCAGCCGCTTCAAGCGTGCACTCTTTCTCTTTGATGCTTATTCAAACACAGCTGCTAAAATCTCAAAGTTCCGCAATCCTGTCAATGCTATGAAAGCAAAAGTGACGTTCGGAATGACCAATCCTTCCTGCTTTGAGAATCCGTCCGAAGGTATCTGCTGTGTCTGCGACCGTGATATCATTCTGCCGAAATACGTTAACCAGCTCGAAGGTATGTATCATTATCGCTTCCGTCTGATGCGTCATCTCGGTGCAGATCTGTACCGAATCTACGGCTACGAATTCTGTGACCATCAAAAGAGGAGGCGCATCACATGAGATTCCATCTCTTCGGTGAGAACACAAACCCTGTCATGCTGCTGATCCATGGCGCACTGACGCCGTGGCAGATCTGGCAGACACAGATTGATCACTTTTCCCGTACATATTATGTAGCGGCAGTTGTCCTCGATGGTCACGAGGAAGAAGAACCCAGTGAATTTGTCTCGCTTGAGAAAGAAGCTGCGCAGATTGAAGCCTTCTGCAAAGGACAGGGCTGGGCGCATGTACAGGCAGTCTGCGGCATTTCCATGGGCGGGGCTGTGGCTAACTGCCTCTGGTGCAGACAGAATCTTCCGATCCGGCAGCTTGTGCTTGACGGGGCACCGCTGATCTCCTGCGGCGGTTTGCTTTGCCGCATTATGACAAGCAATTACCTCTCCATCATCCGCAAATCGAGAAAGCGTGATCCTGCAACGCTCAGAGCATTTAGTCGCGATTTTCTCCCCGAGGTGCATCTCCCCTCATATCTCCGCATTGCTGACCATATGAGCGAGGATACCATCCGGCACATGATCGGCGTTATGGCGACCACACGCATCCCTGTGAAGTCTCCCGATCCATCCACAAAGCTGCTGTTTATGCATGGCACAAAGGGAAATGAAATTCTCTCGAAGAAATCTGCACACCGGATGCAGGCTGTGCACCAGGATATGCAGATTCACTGCTGCAAGGGCGATGTGCACTGTTACAAGGCCATCTGGCAGCCGTCAGAATGGATTTCGATCGTTGAGGATTTCTTATCAGCATAAAAAGAGCTTCCCGTTCGGGAAGCTCTTTTATTTTTGGAATCATCAAACGGGAAGCGTTTCGATCAGATCAACCAGATGCTTGAGAATCACGAGAGAATCGTTAGCATCACAGTTCAGATCACGATTCACATCAGCGTTAAGTTTCTGCTGTGCATTGAGTGTCTCAGAACCGAGAATGGACTTGTTGAGCATAACCACGTCAACGATGCTGACACCATTATCCAGATTCACGTCACCGTACAGAACAGTGTCTGTCACATCAGCCTGTGTAGTGGTTGTAGTTTCACTCTGCACGGGCGCAGTTGTGGTCTCTGCACCGGAGCCCTGATTGGGATCCGTCTGCTCAGAAGCGGTTGTGGTCGTCTCTGCTGTGGTTGTTGCGGGAACGGTTGTGATCGGCTCGGTGGTTGTTTCCGGCGCATCAGTCTGCTGGGGTGCATTTTCCACTGCAAATACTGTGTAGTTCACGCAGCCGGAAGACTGGCCGTTTGTACCGAGAGTCTGTACCTCGCCTGCGGTCATTTCCTTTGCATAGATCTTGTAATTAAAATCAGTGTTATAGCATGTTGTCATGTCTGTCAATGTCCAGTCGCTCAGCCAGGCGGGAGCTGTTGTTACACGGCTGTCGAGAGCAACATATACTGTCATATCGGCTCCTGCTGTGAAGGATGCCAGATCCGTTGTTGTGAATTTCGCATCACATGCGGGGAGAATCACTTCTGCACCCACAAGTGCATCGGGCAGTTCCAGATAAGTCGCAGTACGGTCACCATAGATCAGGTCTCCGACGGCAGCCGCATCATCAATGGACCACATCTGATATGTGCTGGTATCCTGTACCTGCAGATTGGTAAACAGCTTACCATTCAGTACGGGAATCACAATTTCAAGAATCCAGTTCTGGTTGGAGGTGCTGTCGCATTCCCACTGGATTACGTTTGCACCCTCGTCCTTGGAGGCACTGGTAACACCCAGTGCGCTCTTGTCGGCAGTGGCCTTTGTGCAGATGGTGTAGGAACCATCGCCGTTCTGTACGAACTTGAAGAGCTGTGCATCGCTCTGGGTATCGCCCCAGACGCCGATATTTGTGCCATTGTCGGGATTGCCGTAGTCAAGGTCGAGCAGATAGGTCTTGCCGTCGCCCATCTCTGAATAAACACGGTAGTAGCCTTCACCTGCATCCTCCAGAGTCCAGTTCATTGCACCGGTGGTACCCTGCTGTACGTTTGTACCGTTTGCAGCAACTGCATCAGCTGCTTCAAGGTACAGACCGCTGTTCTGATTCTTGATTCTGTAGGTATGTGTCGTGTCGATCACAGCGCCGGCCTTGCCGCCGATGCAGATATTCACATTCGGACGTGCAGGCAGTGCTCTCTCAGAACCGAGATAGAAGCTCGGATGAGGGGGCTGGTTGTAGGCAACCTGCTGGCTTGCAACCTGATTACGATACTGTGCATCGTGCATCAAGGTTGTGATACGATAATCGGTATCATAAGAAGTTGTATAGATTCTGACGGAATTACCGTCCGCTGCTCTGACCACAAGTTCCTCACGCCAGTCACCGAAGAGGTCGGCGGAAAGACAGGGGGTGCCCTTTGTGGTGTTGCAGGTATAATAGCCATCGGTGGAAAGCAGAGTGGTCAGTGTGCCATCCGCCTTCATCTTTGTGATGGTCGCAGGAGAATCTGTATAACCATCGAGGATTTCTCTCTCGAGGTCGCCGTCCCAGTAGGACAGGAAGTTAATGGCCGGTCTGCGGCAGGACAGCGTAGAACCGCTGCTGTTGTATACATCATTGCCATTGCCCCAGAATTCTGCACCGTCATTGCCAGCCCAGACATTATCTGCACAGCAGCGGCCAGTATCACCGGAACCATCCTTATGGAAAATCTTCTGTCCGGTATCACCGTCAATCAGAGTCACACCGTAGGGGCTGTCCTCGTGGCAGATCCATACCTCAATGCCGGGGTTTGCAGGATCGAGGTCACCGACATGCATGGCGTCGCCGTGTCCCTGATTGGTACACCACTTGAGCGTACCATCATCATCGATACAGGTAGAACCTGTGATGATCTCCTGTCTGCCGTCACCGTCCACGTCCGCAGGCATGCTGTTGTGGTTGCCATCGCCGTAGCCAAGTGTGCTGGAGCTTGTGCCGGTATCGAATGCCCAGAGCTTAACGAGCTTATCGTTCTCTACCTTATAAGCAGTTGCGGTCATTCTTCCATAGTAGCCGCGGCCTGTAACTACAGAAGGCGTCACACCATCGAGGTAGGCAACAACGCCCCAGTATCTCTCAACACGGTTATACTTATCGCTGGACTTACCCCATTTTGTCGGGTCCCCACGACCTGGCTCGTAATCAATGGTATGAAGTGCCTTACCGGTCTCGCCGTCAAACAGAGTATAATACTCAGGGCCGGAATAAATCAAACCGCTGCCGTCATAATACACAGCACTGGCATCACCGATTACATTACCCTGACCGTCCACAGTACCGTCGGCAGTCTTGCAGGTCATCTCAGCCTTGCCGTCAAGGTCAAAGTCCGCAACAAAGAACTGCGTATAATGCGCACCGGAACGGATATTGTGACCGATATTGATCTGCCAGAGTCTTGTACCATCGAGCTTATAACATTCAATGATGCAGGGGTCAGTCTTACCCTTCTGGGAGTTATCCTTGGATGTGGAAGGATCCCACTTGACGAACAATTCATATTCACCGTCACCGTCTACGTCGCCAACAGAGCAGTCATTCGGTGTATAAACGCTGCCAGGCTTCTTCAGAGGCACGTCAAAATAGGAACCATTGGAGTTCATACCGCAGACATCGCTGCCAATGCGGGTCTCGCCGTTGTAGGTCTCCACACGATATGTGCTGGAAGCACTGCCGCCTGCATCGAGATAGCAGGTTGCATCTCCGGCATTACTTGTGTAGATCAATGTGTCATTGCGATAGAGCTTGAATACTGCACTGTCCGGATCGTTCGCCAGAAAACGCCAGCTGACGAGCATGCCGGAACCTGTGTTGACCGCTGTGATACCTCTGTCCAGATGTTCCATTGTCGGACCGGAGGCTGCGGATACCGTTGCTGCAGTATCATATTTCCCGGGAAGCACGCCGCTGCAGAGCGACATACACATCACGCCGGAAAGAAGAGCAGCGCCAATTCTTTTCTTCATAACCATTCCACCTTATACTTCATGTCTAACATGATTTTTCTTAATTATATACGATTTTATCGCCTTCGTCAATACAGATTGTGAGCAATAACTTAGTAAAAATGACAATTTTTCATAGTAAATGTGAACCCACATGTACACGAAACCCATTCACTGAATATTCATATATTGATGGTAAAAAATAGACACCCCGAAGGATGTCCATTTCTCGCTTATTCTTCTGCTTCAGCACCGGCATTTTCCGTATGCACAGCGGCGTCACCATTCTTTTCACGGAGACGATTGAATACAATATCATAGCCATTCTTACTCTGATAATTCAGCGAACGGTTCACACGGCTGATGGTAGCGGTGCTGGCGCCTGTTGCGGATACAATATCACTGTAGACGTGATGATCACGGAGCATCTTTGCCACCTGCAGACGCTGCGAGATGGTCTGGAGCTCCAGAACTGTGCAGAGATCATCGAAGAACGCACTGCACTCCTCCTTGGTTTCCAGACAGAGAATGGCCTCATATAATTCGTCCAGTGCACTGGGCTTGAATTTTCCACGTTTCATGGGTCGTCCTTCCTTTCGGGCGTATTCTTATTTCTATTTTAACACATCATCGCGCAAAAGTAAAGAGGTTTTTCAAAAAAAATTCCTGTGGGGTCATCCACAGGAATTTTCATCTTATTCTTCCGGTTCGGAATCGTCTTCCTCATCCGTCTCGTCAGCAATATCCGAGAGCAGCGTCTGCAGCATCTCCTGACCCTCAAAGGTCTTGGCAGAATAGCAGATGGCATGAATATCTTCAAAACACGGAATCTCCTCCGCAAATGCTGCAAGCCGCTTGGCTCGCTCAGTTTTGTTGAGCTTATCGGCCTTTGTAAAGACAATGATGAAGGGTATCTCCTCATCGATGAGGGCATTGATCATCTCCAGATCATCCTTGGATGGTGCATGCCGCATATCCAGCAGCTGCACAGCAAGCCTGAGATCTCTGTCCGCAGACAGGTAACCATAGATCAGCTTCTTCAGGCGTTCCTGCTCGGGCTTGGATGTCTTGGCATAGCCATAGCCGGGCAGATCGACAAAATAGACATGATCGACCGCATAAAAATTGATGGTTGCGGTTTTGCCGGGCACGGCACTGACTCTGGCAAGGGATTTTCTATTTACGATTTTATTGATCAATGTGGATTTTCCCACATTGGATCGGCCAAGGAAGGCAAATTCCATTCGCGAGGGCTTTGGCAGCTGGGATGTCTTGCCGCAGGCCATGGCAAAGGATACGTCATTCAGTTTCATGTCTTCCTCCTGTTATGCACGGATTTCAGAGGCTGTCTTGTTCTTCTTACGGGGTGAGGCATCCTCGGAAGCGACAGGTACCTCGGGCTTTTCAAGTGCAGCATCAAGCACCTCGGACAGATGGGAAACGGGAATAAAGGTCACGTTTTCCTTCACGATATCATCCACTTCCTCAAGATCGGCACGATTCCCCTCGGGGAACAGCACAGTGCGAATACCCGCTTTGTAGGCTGCCATGGACTTCTCACGCAGGCCGCCGATGGGCATGACTCTGCCATGGAGTGTGATCTCACCGGTCATGGCGACATCCGCTCTGACCGGAATCCCGGACAATGCAGAGATAAGGGCTGTTGTCATAGTCACACCTGCGGAGGGGCCGTCCTTGGGCACCGCACCTTCGGGCGCGTGAATGTGCAGATCCGTCGTCTTGTGGAAATCGGCCGGAATACCGTACTGCTTGGCAACGCTGCGTGTATAGCTGACAGCGAGCTTTGCGCTCTCCTTCATCACATCACCGAGGGAACCGGTGATTTCGACAGCGCCCTTGCCTTCCAGAACAAGGGCCTCCAGCGGCATCATAACGCCGCCAACAGATGTCCACGCAAGGCCATTGACGAGTCCGACGGTGTTCTTCTGGCTCTGCGGATCGGGGAGGTACTTCGGAATACCGAGATAACCCTTCAGATCCTTGCACTTGACAGTCACACGCTTGCGCTCACCGGAAGCGATCAGCTTGGCCACCTTACGGCAGACCTTGCCGATGGTACGCTCAAGATTACGCACACCGGCTTCCTTTGTATAAGAATCGATCATTTCATAGAGCACTGCATCCTCAATACGGCACTGTACGGGTTTAAGTCCGTGTGCATCAAGCTGTTTGCCGACAAGATGACGCTTGGCGATCTGGAATTTCTCCTCACGCGTATAGCTGCCCAGTTCAATAATCTCCATTCTGTCACGCAGAGGCGCAGGAATGGTATCCATTGTGTTGGCTGTGGCCACGAACATCACCTGACTGAGGTCAAAGGGAATCTCTATGTAGTGGTCGCGGAATGCATGATTCTGCTCACTGTCGAGCACCTCGAGCATGGCTGCGGACGGGTCGCCCTTATAGTCATTGCTCATCTTATCGATCTCATCAAGCAGAATGAGAGGATTTCTGGTACCGGCCTGCTGCAGGGCTGCAATGATACGGCCGGGCATGGCACCCACATAAGTCTTGCGGTGTCCTCGGATATCCGCTTCGTCACGAACGCCGCCGAGGGAAACACGGACAAACTTACGGGAAACAGCATCAGCGATCGAACGGCCAATGGAGGATTTGCCAATACCGGGCGGGCCGACGAGGCAGAGGATCTGTCCCTTGAGTTCAGGGTTGAGCACGCGGACGGACAGGGTCTCCAGAATACGCTCCTTGACCTTATCGAGTCCATAGTGATCCTCATCGAGCTTTGTCTTTGCAGAAGCAAGATCCATATTCTCTTCAGACAGTTCATGCCACGGAAGTTCCAGACAGGTATCAAGGAAGTTGCTGATGACAAAAGCCTCCTGTGATGCCATGGGAAGATGGTTGAGGCGGGATGCTTCCTTGAGAAGCTTATTCTCGCTGTCCTCAGGAAGGCAGAGCTCACAGATACGTTCCATATAGGAATCAGCATCGTCTTCCCCTTCTCCGGTTTCTTCTTTGAGCTGACCGGAAATCACACGCATCTGCTCACGGAGGAAGTATTCTCTCTGGCCGCGGTCAATGCTCTCCTGTGTGCGTTCCTGAATATCCTTTTCCATTTCAAGTACACGGGTCTCTTTACAGAGAATGTCGTAGAGCAGACTCAGACGATTGAACAGACTGCTCTCCTCAAGCAGGAGCTGCTTATCCTTATAGTCGAGCATGGTGTTGAAAGCAATCGCCTCATAGAGCCGCATGGGGTCATCCTGGCACATTACTGAGATCATGACCTCCTTAGGCATGCGGGGGAACAGGCGACTGTAACGCTCATAGATATTCTTGATGGCACGCACGAGAGCGGACATTTCGATTTCATCATACACTTCACGGCTGTTAAGCGGGATGCGCTTGACTTCGGTGAAAATCATGCCGCCGCTGCGTTCCATGGATTGAATGCGGGCACGGTACAGGCCTTCTACCAGCACACGGATTGTATCATCCTGGGGCTTGAGCGTCTGCTTGATTTCAGCCACAACGCCGATCTCATGAATTTCGTGCGGCTGTGGGTCTTCGATAAAAACGTCCTTCTGGGCAGCGAGGAACAGTCTCCGGTCACCGCGGAGAGCCTCTTCAATCGCTTTGACGGACATATCTCTTGCAATGTCAAAATGCATGACCATATGCGGAAACGCAACCGTCCCACGCATGGGTATGGTCGGCAGTTTTTCAGTTGTTTTTTTCTTTTCCTGCATAGTATGCCTCTCTTTTCATAGTGTGCTGCCGGTCTTACCGCCGGACAACAGCTGGCTTTCTGGTTTTCTCTTTCTATGGTTACCTATACATTATACTACATTTTCGGACATATTGCAAGCGGTAATTTATACTTTATCTGCGTAAAAAAGCCGCACAAATTGTGCGGCTTTCAACTTGTCAAAAAAGTATGATTTCGCTTAATTTTGCCCCACCCCCTACCCCCTCCCCAAAGGGGAGGGGGAAAGAGGGAGGGTGCTGCCGCTGAACAGCCCGTCCCCTCTGTCTCACTTCGTTCGACATCTCCCCACC
>JAFQDR010000257.1 GCA_017415945.1 Oscillospiraceae bacterium | reverse complement strand
TGACGGAAATGACAGACAGTATAAAGCAGCATGGAGTGCTTGTCCCGACTATTGTGCGTCCAAAGTCAGATGGCAGATATGAGATGATAGCAGGTCATCGACGAAAGACGGCAAGTGAACTGGCAGAGCAGACGAAGCTGCCGTGCATTGTTCGAAATCTTTCCGATGATGAAGCAACCCTCATCATGGTGGACTCCAATCTGCAGCGAGAACAGCTTCTTCCGTCGGAAAAAGCATTTGCTTACAAGATGAAGTTGGATGCAATGAATAGACAGGTAGGAAGGCCATCTAAAAGTAATTGTGGCCCACTGGGCCACAATTTTGATGGACAAAAATCTAGAGAAATACTTGCAGATGATTCTCCTGATAGTGCTCGTCAAATCCAACGCTATATCCGGTTGACCTACCTCATTCCGGAAATTTTGGAACTGGTGGACAATTCCGTACTCAAAGACAAGGACAAGCTGCAGATCGCGATGCGGCCTGCAGTAGAGCTTTCATACTTGACCGAGCAGGAACAGCGAGATTTGCATGAAACTATGCTTACAGAGGAAGCAACACCTTCCCACGTACAAGCGATGAAGATGCGTAAGTTCTCCGAGGAAGAGCGACTGACCATGGATGTGATCTTCTCAATTATGCAGGAGGAAAAGCCAAATCAGAAAGAAGTATTCAAAATTCCAAGAGATCGTATCGGACGATTCTTTGCACCGGGGACGCCCGCAAAGAATATTGAAGATACGATAATTAAAGCACTTGAATTGTACCGCAGACGACAGCGGGATATGGATCGATGAAAGCTCACGACCAAGGGGGTAGACTATCCTTTTTCTGCTAAACTATGCCGGAAAGAAGGTTTCCCTCTCCACACCTCTCCCTTCCAAGAAAATCTTACCTGCCGAAAAGAAAGAGTAAGCATAAAACTAAGAACGAAAGGAATGAAGCCATGTGTAGATCAATCAAACGAATGATCTCTTTGCTGCTGGCTCTGGTTCTTCTATTCAGCCTGTCACCGGCTGTGTTTGCGGTCAGTGCAGACACACAAGAAGAAACCACTGAGCCTGCTGTCACGACAGTGCAGCCAACTGAACAAACCGAAGAATCGACGGAATCCACGGAAGCGACACCGCAGCCGACAGAGGAACCCGTCGATTTTTCTTTTTCGGAAAGTGATTCACAAGATGAAACTACCGAAGCAGAAACGATAACCGAGGAATCTCAAACAGCTCCTTTGGTTACCCCGCAGCAGAGGATTGCTGAAGAGGGGGAACCTGTTGAGGATGTTACCAACGAAGATATCATGCTGCTATCTGCCACAACAGGGAATTTGATGTTCTTCAACCTCTCAAAGCCTGACTATACGGTCAGAATGGGCACACAGATTGCCGTAACATATCCGGAGAATGGTAATGGGACGTTGAGAACTGCATACATCAAGAATATTGGTTGGCACTATGCAGGTCCTAACAAGAATCACACAATCTACTGTATTGAACCGCATAAGAACTTCGGCGAATCTACTTCCTACAATGCACAGGATGCCGGGGTGACTCTTGAAGGTAGTGCAGGGACATACGGTGAAGGTGTCTGGTACAGTATGCCATTGGCACGTAGACAGGCCATTGCGTTGATTCTCCTTTACAGCGATGAGCTCTGGGATCACTCTGTGGATGCTGCTACGACAGCGATGGGAGATAACCCCAATGTTTATCTCCGCTGTGCTACCCAGTTCCTCATTTATGAGATTGTAACCGGCCTGCGAGATCCCAACACCTTCGAACGTCTGGCCTCCAATGGTTATACATCCGGTGATGTATTTTACAATGCGGGGGTAAACAATATTTGGCGCTTCGGAGATTATTACGAATCCATTGAAAACAGCATCAAAGTCCATTTGAAAATCCCCAGTTTCACGAGTAAGAACAGTAGTTCTGCTCCGACTATTACCATGACAGGGAATTCCACAACAGTTACCGACAGCAATGGAGTTCTGAGTAAGTTCACTTTTCCCAATGGGAACGGTGCTTCTTTTTCCAAGTCCGGAAACAAATTGACGATTACTCAGAATGGGACAATCTCCGATTCCACGGTTTTCTCTTGCAGCCGCAATCTGTTTTCTCCCGAAAACTCCACTTATTCTCTTTGGTACAGTCCGTATATTTCCAGTTACCAGACCTGTATCTCTTTGTACGGGAAGGTAAGCGGGGAAATGAAGGCGTACTTCAAAATCAAGACAGAGACCAAGGGGGCCATTGAAATTATCAAGAACACCAATACAGGCTCAGACCTAAGTGGGTGGAAATTTGAGGTGTATAAGGACTCTGCCTGCACTCAGCTTTATGGAACATATACCTCCGGTGCAGATGGCAAGGTGAAGATCAATAACGTACCGATCGGGACCTATTATATCCGTGAGCAGGGGAACAGCGATAGCTACTGGGTGTGCGATACATCTACAAAAACAGTGAGTGTCTCATCGAATCAGACTGCCAGTGCCACTTTTACCAACACGCATAACGGCAAGGGTACTTTCCGAAAGACCACAAACACAGGGGAAAATCTGGAAGGTTGGATGATTACAGGTACCGTGATGCAGACTGCAGAGATCCAATCAAGACGCTGACTACTGCTGCGGACGGTACGGTATCTATGATGCTGGAACCGGGTATTTATTATGCAGCTGAAACGGATGATGCTTATGGTCGCTTTGCTGATGAGTATTGGATTATGGATGAAACCGTACAGCAGTTCGAAATTAAGGCAGGTCAGGATACGACGGTGACCTTTGCGAACACCCATTATGGTAAGGCAAAAATTATCAAGACAATGCCCACAGGCGGCAGCACGGCAGGATGGAGCTTTGAGGTACGACGAGCAAGCGACAACGAGCTGATCGGCACTTTTGTTACAGAGTACGATGGTACTGTGACCACAGGACGACTTGAACCGGGGGAGTACATCATTACGGAAATCATCCCCGAGGATTCGTACTACAAAAATGAAAGCGGTAATCCACAGACTATGACAGTCAAAGCAGGGGAAACCGTTGAAGTAACCATGACAAATGTATTGATCCCAGGGACTATCACCATTCATAAAGTAAATCATGAGGGTACCGTGTTGGAAGGTGTGGAATTCCTTCTGGAATGGTCCGAAGATCTTGTGAACTGGTCACCGGTGACATTCAGTGAATCCGACCGAGTTACCGCAGGTGGTTGTACTGCAAGCGAGGTATCTGAAGGGAAGCTGATCACTGATGCAAACGGCTATGTATCCTTTACAGGGCTGCATCCGCAGCTCCATTACCGAGTAACAGAAATCTCTACATTGGAGGGATATCAGTTGCTTACGGATTTTGCCTTTGAAGGTACCCTTAGTGCGGATAATGACTTTGAGGTAGAGCTTCAAGTAGTCAATTGTCCTGTATATCAATTACCTATGACAGGCGGCAATGGTCTTCAGTACTTCTCTGCAGTGGGGAATATACTGATGGGTGTTGCTGTATTTACATTTAATCAAAGTATGAAAAAACGAAAGGAATAAACAATATGAAAAATATTAAGAAAGCAGTTGCTCTTGTTCTGGCGTTGGTATTGTGCATGACAATGCCTGTCGGCGTTTGTGCAGCTGACGTTGCAAATGCTACCATTGATACCGATAAGACCGGTTCTCTGACGATTTATAAGTACGACTTGACTAATGCCGAAAAGGACGGCGTATGGGACAGCTCCTATGTTTCCACCGGTGTTTATGATAAGGAAGGCGTAAACGTTATCCTCGGCGGTTCCGTCAGAGCCGGCGATTCTGACAACAGCTCTGATCTGGGCAACGGTCAGCAGAGCTACGGTTATGCAATCAAGGGCGTGGAATTCTCCTACCTGAAGGTTGCAGACATTGTTCAGTTCACTGAATCTGATGAAGATAACCATAGAACCGACAACCACGTTGAAGTCCTGTATGGCATCAACAAGACTAAGGGTGCAGATTTCCTGCGTGCTCTGGGATTGGAAAACGGTGCAAAGCGTTATATGAACGCAGATAATTCTGCAAAGCTGGATACTGCTAACTATTACTATCAGAGTGACGTGCTGATTAAAGCACTGGCTGAGTCTTTGGAAGCCAACTCCACTACCGTGAAGAACGCTTTGGAACAGTACATGGCGAATAATGGCGGTGTTGCAATGTCTCTGACTGATGCCTATGGTAAGACCTCCGTTTCCGGTCTGCCTCTGGGTCTGTACCTGTGTGTTGAAACTGCAGTTCCTGAAATGGTTGTTTCCACCACTGATCCCTTCCTGGTGTCTCTGCCTATGACCTCTGTGAACGGCACCAATGCCGATGATGGCGGTACTCGCTGGATCTACGATGTGACTCTGTACCCCAAGAATCTGACCGGTATTCCTTCTCTGGAAAAAACTCTGCGCGAAAACTATGATGACACCGGCAGTGCAAAGCACAACGGTTCCGCTACCGACATTTCCGATGGATATCAGCATACCACTACTGCATCTGCAGGTGACGTAGTTGATTACCAGATTATTTCCACTCTGCCTTCCATTACTTCTGAAAGTACTTACCTGACTACTTATACTTTCATCGATACTCTGGAAAAGGGCATTTCCTATAACAAGAACGATGTGATTCTGGAATTTTTCACCGATGCAGCATGCACCGACAGAATCACTACCTGGAAGGAAGCAGACGGCTTTTTCACCGTAGGTTATGTTACTACTGCTGAAGGTAACAATGTCATGACCGTCGAGATGACTCCTCGCGGTCTGGCAGAAATCAACAGCAGCAAGTCAGTTTATACTGCATCCGGCATGGTCAACAGCGGCTACTCTGACTGCACTCTGCGTATTACCTATCAGGCAACTGTTGATTCCGATGCATCCGCTGTATACGGCGACAGCGGCAACACCAACAAGGTAGTTCTCACTTGGAAACGTTCTTCCAATGCTTACTACGACACTTTGGTTGATGATGCTCATGTATACACTTACGGCATCGATCTGACCAAGCTGTTCAGCGACGGCGCAGGCAACTTTGCAAATGTAGAATTCATTATCCACAACGATACCGATGGTTATTTTGTACAGGCTAAGCTGAATGAAGCAGAAGGCATTTATTACATGACTGAACATGTAGCAGCTGAGGCAGATGCTACTCACTTCGTTCCTGTTGATATCGGTAATTCCACCGGTAAGATCATTGTTAAGGGTCTGGAAGACGACACTTACACTCTGACCGAAGTACGTACCGATGATGGCTATACTCTGCTGAAGGATGACATTAAGATTGTGATCTCTCAGGTAGAAACTGCAGACCTGTGCGACATCTACTCTGATGATGTGCTGGGTCTGATCCAGAACGACCCCCGCTACGCATCCATTATCAATGATACCGGTGATCTGAAGAATATGCCCCAGAAACATATGGAACACCACCTGCTGACCGCAACTGCAACCGTAGACGGCAACAAGGTGACAATGTTGGAGGACAATGGTTCTGTGAACGCAGAAGCACCTCTGACTGTAGTCAATACCAGTGGTTTTAATCTGCCTCAGACCGGTGATTACGGTACTTGGATGTTCACTGTTGGCGGTGTTCTGCTGATGGCAGGTGCTGCGTTTATGATGTTCGTGGTACTGCGTAAGAAGGAGGCCGAAGAATAAATGAGTATATCGGCAAAAAACTGTTGAATTTAATTCACGAAATAAGTATATTTTTTGCCGATAATGTGATATAATAAAATCACAAAAATGCACTCGGAGGGAACAATGAAGTATCTATCTGTAGCTGAAATGGCCAAAAAATGGGGTGTTTCCGAACGTACGGTGAGAAATTACTGCGCAAATGGAAAGATTGCCGATGCAATGCTTATCGGCAAGACTTGGCATATTCCCGAAACAGCAGAGAAGCCTGAACGCATTAATAAAAAGCAAGAGGGCAATCCTTTGCTGGAAATTCTTCGTGATGAAAAATGCAATCAGCGAAAGGGCGGAATCTATCATAAGGTGCAAATTGATTTGACTTATAACTCCAATCATATTGAAGGAAGTCGTTTGACTCACGACCAGACTATATATATCTTTGAGACCAATACCATCGGCTTTGAAGGAGAGGTGGTCAATCTGGATGATGTGATTGAAACGGCCAATCATTTCCGCTGCATAGATATGGTCATTGAACACGCTACCGGTCCACTGACGGAAAAGTTTATTAAGGAACTGCATTACACATTGAAATCGGGAACCACTGACAGCAGAAAAAACTGGTTTGCGGTTGGTGAATACAAAAAGCTTCCAAACGAGGTCGGCGGGCAGCAAACAACATTACCCGAAGATGTTCCTGCTGCAATGGATGCTCTATTAAAGAGTTATAATGCCAAGCCGAATAAATCCTTTGAGGATATCATAGCATTTCATGTTGCGTTTGAAAGGATTCATCCGTTCCAAGATGGTAATGGACGTGTTGGCAGATTGATTCTGTTTAAAGAATGTCTGAAACATAAAATAGTGCCGTTTATTATCGAAGATAATTTGAAATTGTTTTATTATCGCGGATTGAGTCAATGGGATCATGAGCGCGGCTTCTTGATGGGCACCTGCTTAACTGCACAGGATCGTTTTAAAGTGTATCTGGATTATTTCAGAATAAAGTACTAAGTGAATATTGCAATTATCCTCCGTATGATTTTACATACGGAGGTTTTTGCATAAATGAAAGGAATGCGATGGACAAAACAAAAATGATTCTACTTGCCGGTGCGATGGCTTTGCTTGCACTGGCACTTATTTTATATCCGCTGATTTCAAATGCCTATTATGAGCGACATAAAGCGGAGATTCACACAGAATATCAGGAGCAGGTGGAACAGATGGACAGCTCAAATCTTATTGAAGCAAAAGAAAATGCTATAGCCTATAACGAAGTAATAAAACCGGTTCTTGAAAATACGGATGGCTATAGCATTGAAGCTTTGGAAAAAGCTTCACAAAATTATGAAGGGCAGTTGGATGTAACAGGCACGGGCATCATGGGTTATGTGAATATTCCTAAGATCAATGTGAATCTGCCGATCTACCACGGAACAGCCGCCGATACACTTGAGCAGGGGATTGGACACTTGTTAGGGAGTTCTCTGCCGATTGGTGGAACAAGTACCCATTCTGTGCTGACTGCACATTCCGGTATGGCCAGCCAAAAGATGTTTTCCGATTTGAATCTGCTGGAAGAAGGTGACATTTTCCATGTCGAAGTTCTGGATGAAATGCTGACTTATGAAGTGGTTACCATTAACACAGTTCTTCCTGAAAACACGGAGCTTCTTGGGATTGTCAGTGGGGAGGATCTTTGTACACTCGTTACTTGTACTCCTTTTGGTGTGAATAGTCACCGACTTCTGGTGTGTGGGAGTCGTATTGATTATGACGAGGAACAAATCGAGGAAGTAATTGGCGAGGAAGCGACTGAATCTACATGGGAGAACCAGTATGTAAACGGTCTTGTATGGGGTGTAACCATTGTGATCGTAATTGCGGTAATTGCATTCCTTGTATGGCTGGTACGGAGGGAATGATATGCTTCGAAAATTGAATATTATGTTGTTTGCTCTGGTCTTTCTGGTAGGACTGGGGCTTTTGCTTTATCCAATCGTGAACGGAGCCATCATCGACGATGCGATTCAGAATAATGCGGATGCTTTTATCAACAATGATTCAACAGGTAATCGTACTGAACAACCCGAAAATAACAGACTTTATGCGGAACTCTGGAATGCAATGCAGAACTATAATGCAGGACTGCCGAATACCCAGAGCGAGCTGCTTCGCAGTGTTGATGACTACATCAAGCCAAGCTTTGTCCTTACAGAATATGGACTTGAAGAAAATATCTTTGGTGTTATTTCTATTCCAAAACTTGAGGTGAGTTTGCCCGTTTATCTTGGCGCTTCTGATCAGAATATGGCCAATGGAGCTGTTCATTTGAGCCAGACAAGCCTTCCGATTGGCGGTAAGAACACGAATGCTGTGATTGCAGCTCATCGTGGGTGGAACGGAGCGTCCTATTTCTTGAATATTCATAAGCTTGCTGCAGGCGATACTGTTACGGTCACTAATCTGTGGGAGACATTGACTTACGAAGTGACAGAGATCAAGCTGATTGCTCCAAACGAAGCGAAGGAAATTTATATACAGGAAGGCAAAGAACTGCTGACTCTCATGAGCTGTCATCCAATCGGCAGTGGTGGCAAGCAGCGGTACTTGGTCTTCTGTGAACGAGTAGAAGCGAAGGAGGTAACACAATGGAATTGACAGTGCGGCCTATGACATTCGCAGAGCGTAACTACTGCTACAGCCAGAGTGATGCGGTTAGTAAACGTGCAGGGCTCATAGGTCATTTGAGAGGATACTGGGGTGATCATGGACCTGCGTTTTTCTCTGATTTTTTTGATTATGAACCAAACTATAAAACGGACGACTTTGCGAAAACGCTTGATGATGTGATCAATGCTTTGCGGTTTGATAAACAGTATGGATATATGCTAAAGGATAGAAAGTCTATTACGGATTACTGCAGACATCAAAGCCCTTTGGATGGTGAAAACCGACATTTCGGTTTTCGCGCCGACATTTCGGTTTACTCTTTTATGATTCGCTTGAATCCAAGCAAAGGAGAATATAATCTGTATTGCTACTGCTATCAGAGAAAGTTTTTGGACCGTCATCTGAGTCAGGCGGCGAAAGGGATTCGATTTATTACACCGCAGTATAAGGACCTGTTTCGGATTTGTGACGGAGATAAAATCCGTATCATTACCAAAGCCGGAGAGAAACGGGATATGGTATGCAGATATCTGGATGATCATCATTTTGAAGCGCAAAGTTATCGAGGGAATACGGTCTATCACATTTGTGAGTTTGCCGAACAATTTGAGAAAAACGGTTGTCAGGATCTTATCCCTCTTCGAGAATCATTACCTGAACAATCGGCAGCTCCGAAGAATTGTGAGGTGAATGGGAAGATATTCCCCTCAAAACAAAATCATCGATTATGCAGGGAGGGAAGATAATGTTACGGGTTCAACTCAATACAAGGCTTTATCAGAAAATGTGTGCCGAACAGGAGCGATACAGAGACTGGCTTCTAACACAACCTTCCGAAACTGTGCTGGATCATGCAGAAGCGTTCGTTAAGCGTGAGAGTATCCTGCAGGCAATGGAGAACAACAGCCTGAATCCAAGACAGGCGCAGTTGCTTTTGAAGGAACCATTCCCGTTGGGTTCTGTTTATTCCAAACTGGAAGGTTGGGAGGTCAGTAATTCCAAACAGGCTTGGAAAGCAATTGAAGCGCGTGCTGATGAACTGGTACAGCGAGAATCTATGAAAAAGGAGAGATGAGGATGCCATACATACCACCCGAAATCGTTGAAAAAGCACGTCAGGTAGATCTGCTGACTTACCTACATACCTGTGAACCCGGAAATCTGGTTGATCTGGGGAACGGACGCTACTGTACCCGTGAGCACGACAGTCTGAAGATATCCAACGGGAAATGGTACTGGTTTTCCAAAGGCGTTGGCGGACATACTGCACTGGATTATTTGATGAAGGTACAGCACATGTCCTTTTATGATGCGGTACAGCAGATTGCAAATCAGAGTGTTATGGATATCCCAAGATATGAACCTCAGCCCAGAGAGAAACGAGAACTGCAGCTGCCGGAAAAATGCAATACGACCAAGCGGGTTTATGCCTATCTCCGCAGTCGCGGAATAGACAAAGACATTATCAATTTTTGCATCAAAACAGAGAGGCTTTATGAGAGTCTCCCTTATCATAATGCGGTGTTTGTAGGAACGGATAAAGAGGGGAAGCCGCGCTATGCAGCTATGCGAGGGACTGGATCCAAATTCAAAGGAGAGGCAACAGGGAGTGACAAACGCTTTTCTTTTGCAATTCCTTCGGAGAACAGTACCGATTTGCATCTGTTTGAAAGTGCCATTGACTTGCTATCCTATGCGACTTTGTGTAAACACCAAGGGGAAGACTGGCAACAGGAACACTTGCTATCGTTGGCAGGGATATATAAACCTAAGGGTGAGACGAATGAAATGTCACTCCCTAAAACGATAAAACAGTACCTTGATGATCATCCCGAAGTCACGCGAATCAGCTTGCATCTGGATAATGATCTTGCCGGCAGGGAAGCGTCAAAGGCTCTGATGGAAGTGCTATCTAAAACATACGAAGTGATTGATGAACCGCCTTCTCGAGGGAAGGATTTTAATGAGTTCCTTTGTATGGAGCTGTGTTTGCCACTTCCCGAACACAGGGCGATTGATAAGGAACGATGATTTCTTTTCGGAACATGACATACGCAGAGTCCATCTGCGATGTCGTAGCAAGCATCGCCTTTGTGATACCACAGCGGCACAAGCTCAGGGATAGTCCCTGAAACCCTTACAAGATTGGAGGTAAATGAATGAGAAAACGAAACGTACATATCCAGTTCTGGTTGAACCGAAAAGAAGCGGAAGAGCTGGATAAGAAGGTGAAACGGAGCGGGCTGTCCCGAGAGAATTATTTACGGCATTTGGTTAATGGCGTTGTTCCACGAGATGAACCGCCTCCCGATTACTATGCCATGATGAACCAGCTCTATCGAATCGGAATCAATCTGAATCAGATTGCATTTAAAGCAAATGCGCTGAATGTGATTGATGCCGATGAGTATGCTAAGGCTTACGCAGAATACGAGAAAACAGTGAAAGAGATTACGGAGGCAGTTCTACTTCCCAAGCCAATGAAATAAAAATACCAACCGAACAATGCGTCCGATTGGTATGAAAAATTAGGTTTCTTCTGCATAGATGTGCGGCTGCTCCTTGTAGTTTTCTACATGGTAGGAGCCGATTTTTGTGTAGTCTTTAGCTTTGGATTCAGGCATATCAGAATCGTTATCCAATAGTCCTGCAGCGTCATAGTAAATGTTTTCAAGGTAATCGTAAATGGAATAGATCCCCTGTGTGCACCAGACAAGTGCATTACGCACATATGCTGCATGCTTTGAGAACAGAGAATGATCCAGCTCAATTCCCAGCTTGGCGGCAAGAAGTACGGAAAACGCAATGACGGCACGGGTGTTGCCTTCACGGAAGGGGTGGGTATGCCAAATAGATGCGGTCAAACGCACGATCTTGAACACCAAGGTTTTGCGATTCTCCGTAGGCTTCAGCTTGGCGATCTCTTTGGAGATATCCTGCAGTTGCTGCTTGATTTCAGCAGGGTAGGCGTAGCGAACAGTATCACCGCCGAGGACTTCTTCGGGTTTGGTCATTTGAATAGTACGGAACTCTCCGGCCCATTCATAGATACTACCGAAAAATGTACGGTGGATATCCTGCAGAGTTTCGGTGTTGAACTTCTCATAGTCCTTGGCATATACGATGCTCATTGTAATGCGAGTGATATCACCTTCGATTTTCTTCAGTTCTTCGGAATCTTTTACGCCCGGGATGTTCTTCAATACCGGAACATCGGGGTACAAATAAGGGTCTCCGGAATGCGGATAGCTCATACTCATATAGCTCCAATCATTTGATAGCGATTCAGTGTGGGAAGATATACATCGGCGAAACTCTTATGACCGTTTGCCCATTGCTGCAGGTTTTCTTCTGTTTCAGAGGTGGCGGGAAGGCCTTCCAGATCGGTAATGGCTTTGGAGAAGGAAACAGCTTTGCTTCGTTTGCTAATTGGCATAGCATCCATTTGAGCGCACTGTTTTGTATAGAAAAACAGTTGGCTAAGGTTGGGGGAGAGTATTTGAACTGCTTTTTCCAAACGACTCAGTTCTTGGTTGATCAATGCGAGTTCATCGCTGATTTGCTCTCTGCGTTCCAGCATCGCTTTTGTGTCGGAAAGGAGAGCCTCGCGGATATATTCGCTCTTTTTCTTTCCGAACTGTGTGTACTGCAGATAGTAGTATTCCTTACCGGAAATCGTCTTTGTGCAAATATAACCTCTGGGGAGTTCCTGTAGTTCTAAAGTGAGAGAACTGAAGCGCTTCAACAGTTCAATGTATTCGTCGTAAAGTTCTTGATACTTCATAGTTAATCACCTATATATAGTATACCAAAATTAACACCAAATTACAACAAATAATTATAATTACGGGGTTAATATCTACAAATGACAGGAGGGAGAAATGGCATATACATCGATCTGGCGGGTGAGAGGGTGGTTGGGAAAGTCTCTGATCTATATTGAGGATCCGGAGAAGACCAACAACCCACAGTTTTATAACAACGGAGTAGCTGATAGATCAAGAGAAAACTTGGATGATGTGATTGCATATGCAGTGAATCAGAGTAAGACTTCACGGTTCAATGAGGATACAGACCTTCTTCATCAGTTTGTATCGGGGATCAACTGCTGTCCAACAACGGCAAGAACGGAAATGATGGCTGTCAAAAAGAAATACGGCAAAGAAGATGGAACCATTGCTTATCATGGAATCCAGTCCTTTGCACCCAATGAGGCTTCACCACAGCTCGCGCATGAGATCGGCTTGAAGCTGGCACAGCGCTTGTGGGGAGAAGACTATCAAGTTGTGGTTGCGACTCATTTAGACAAAGAGCATCACCTGCATAATCATTTCATAGTGAACACCGTATCATTCAGAGGCGGGAGAAAGTATCATCGCACAAAGGATGATTATCAGGAAATGCGAAGAGTGTCCGATGAACTATGTCGGGAATACGGGCTGTCGGTCATTGATCATGGCGTACCGAAAAAGGGGATGCATTATGGAGATTACCGTGCAGCACAGCAGGGAAAACCGTACTGGAAGCAGATTCTGCGTGATGATTTGGATGAGATTATTCAGCAGTCTATGACGGAGAGGCAGTTTTTCGATCATTTGCAGAAAAGAGGCTATACCGTTAAATTTATTCGGGGTGGTGAAGATATTTCTATCCGCCCGCCCGGAAAAGATCGGTTCATGCGGCCGGCACGCCAGCTGGGAGAAAAATATACTCTGGAAGGTATCCGCCAAAGAATCTTGCAGCAGGAGCAGGCAAAACGATTTCTTCCCGAACCGAAACCGCGAAGACGGCAGGTGCAGCTCAAGGGGACATTCCGAAAAACAAGGAAATACAGAGGGCTCCGTGCTCTTTATTTCCACTACTGCTATCTGCTGGGAGTATTTCCGAGAAAGCGTACACAAAGCAGAAAACGGCTCCATTTTCTGCTACGGGAAGATCTATTGAAATTGGAGCAGATCACAAAAGAAGCACAGCTGCTTGGAACGCATCGTATTGATACCGCCGAGCAGCTTTCTTTATACCAGTCGGAAGTTGAACAGCGCATCCATCTGCTGACTGAGCAGCGCAGAGAGCTGTATCGGCAGCAACGAACGGTTGATGTCAAAAACGATTCAGAACTTGCGTCAGAGGTGAAAGCGGATATTGCAAAGAAAACGGCCAAACTGAGACAACTGAGAAAGGAGCTGGCGCTATGTAACAACATTGCTGTCCGTTCAGGCGTGATTGAAGAACGGATTAGAACGATTCAAGAAGAACAAAGAAAGGAGGAAAAGCAGCATGAACAATGCAGGAGACGCAGCGGAACAAATCGTTAGGATGAGTCTGGAAGGTACAGAAGTAGCCTTAAGATTGTCGGGTTCTGCAGCGAAAAACATCGCTGTGGCGTTGTATGCAGTATCCAGAGATGCGGGTAAGAACCAGACCAAAGGTCAGCAGAAGCTGAATGCAATGCTCAAGAGCGGGAAAGAACTGAAGGTCTTTACTGTCAGCGAGAATGATCTGGCTCGATTTGCAGAGGAGTCTAAGCGGTACGGTGTTGTCTATTGTGTGTTGCAGCCAAAGGGCAGATCACCTGATGGAAATGTAGATATTTTGGTGCGTGCTGAGGATGCGTCCAAGATCAACCGCATTGTGGAACGTTTCCAGTTATCTGCGGTGGACACCGTACATATCAAGCATGATGCAAACCCTACGAAGGCGAGGACGGAAAGAAACCCTCAGTCCGAGCCTATCTCCAAGGGACAAGAAAACGGCAGATCTGGTCGGGATGACGGTGCCGGAAAACCCTCGGTTAAGGATGAGCTGCGAAAAATTAAAGCCAAACAGGGGAATACTCGTATGCCCGTTCCCGAACGTATCAAACCAAAGGAAAGGTGATAAATCATACGATCAGATGAGCAACGTACCATAAAGGCATTATGCATTTTCGGAGTAATCCCAGTTGTCTGGCTTGCACTGCTTCTGGCTCCATTTGTCTATGAGGGACTGCCTGCTGTGATTGCCAGTTTTCCCGAGGCAATGGAAAACCCGTTTCATATCGTGTTATGTGAAGACAGTTTAAAGACTGTCTTTATTTTTTTGCTCATCTATGGGATGGGCCTTGGTGTCGCCTTGTCATCACAGCATACATATCGAAGAGGTGAAGAGCATGGTTCCGCCCGGTGGGGCAATGTTCATGCCATAAATCGTAAATATCGGGATAAACATCCGGAAGCGAATAAGATATTCACCAAAAACTTTCGCATGGGTTTGGATGGCAGAAAGCACCGTCGTAATCTGCACACTGTCGTGATAGGCGGCAGCGGCTCAGGTAAAAGCCGATTTTTTGCAAAGGTGAATCTGTTGCAGGGAAACACCTCATTCTTTGTGTTGGACTGTAAAGGGGAACTGCTGCGGGATACAGGCGGATATCTGCAGTCTCGGGGATATGAGATCAAGGTGTTTGACCTCATATATATGGAGAAAAGCCACTGCTTCAATCCTTTTTCGTATCTGAAAACAGACAATGATGTTCAGCGGCTCGTATCCAGTCTATTCAAAGCAACGACTCCGAAAGACAGCCAGTCACAGGACCCTTTCTGGGATACAACGGCATCCATGCTGTTATCTGCGCTGATTTTTTATCTGCTGAAAGAGGCACCGCCCGAGGAGCAGAATTTTGCGACAGTCATGTTTATGCTTCGTCATGCGGAAATTGATGAAGATGACGCATATCACCGGTCACCTCTGGACGAATTGTTTGAACGTTTGGAAATGCGGGATCCGGATCATATTGCTGTGAAGTATTACCGCGACTACAAACAGGGCGGTGGGAAAACATTGAAGTCTATCAACATAACTCTTGCGGCCCGACTGGAGAAATTTAATCTGGACAGTGTGGAATCGCTGACTGCTGTGGACGAAATGGAGCTGGAAAGTATGGGGGATAAAAAGATGGCTGTGTTTGCCATTATTCCCGATCACGATACCAGCTTCAATTTTCTGGTCAGTATGCTGTACAACTGTATTTTTGAGCGACTGTTTGATCTGGCGGATAATAAATATAACGGCGGGCTTCCCGTGCCTGTCCATCTTCTAATGGACGAATTTGCCAACGTCAGTCTGCCGGATGACTTTGATAAGAAACTGGCTACCATGCGATCCAGAAACTTGTTTGTGTCTATCATCATCCAGAATGTTGCTCAGCTGAAGAACCTGTTTGAGAAGCAGTGGGAATCCATTCTGGGCAACTGTGATGAAATGCTGTATCTGGGCGGGAACGAGACAAACACTCATAAGCTGATCGCAGAATCCTATCTTGGCAAGCAGACCATCGACATGAACACATATGGTAAAAGCTCAGGACGAAATGGCAGCTATTCCACCAACTGGCAGATTACGGGACGCGAGCTGCTGGATGCCTCGGAAGTACGAATGCTGGATAACAGCAAAGCGCTTCTGTTTATTCGTGGGGAACGGCCTATCATGGATGATAAGTTCGAACTGCTGGATCATCCCAACGCAAAATACCTCCCCGAAATGGGAGGTAGACCATATGAATACGGTGGTACAGAGCGTGCAACAGCAACGTTAACTCGTGTGAGAGTATCTGATGATGCAGTTGCTTTTACGGAAGAATTTGAAAATCAATACGAACTTCTTTCCCATGAGGAAATCGAAGAGCAATACTTAGGAGGTACTAAAAATGAACAACAAGAAAAACGAAAACAAACCGGCTATGGGAATTAAGAATGGATTCCGCTACTACAGCACCGCTGTGGTAGTCGGAGCACTGTGCATGGGGCTGAGCCTTACCGGATTTGCAGCCGATGATCCCCTGACTGTGGTCAATAACCTGTCCGAGTTCATCTTCAGCCTGATCCGTGCAGTCGGACTGATCCTGCTTGGCTGGGGCATTGTACAGGTGGGGCTGTCTCTGCAGTCCCACGATCCCTCTCAGCGCTCCAACGGCTTCTTGACTTTGGCAGGCGGTATTGTAATCACCTTCACCAAGGAGATTTTGAATTTGATTACTGGTTGATAGAATCAATACAACGCTTAACACCTCGATGAATAACTATATTTATCGAGGTGTTAATAAAAATATAGAGTTTAGTTTTAAATGAAGTGATTTAAATGCTATTTGCCACTGATTTTTCTGTGTTAAGTTAATCTATATTGTGTAATTAGCGGAAATACAGTCTTTATGTAAAGATGTATACTTTTATCAATCTTTTCATCATCCAACCAACCCTGCATTAGATTGTTTATTGCAATATAATTGAAAGATGATATATGTTTCATAAATGCGCTGTTATCAATTGTTTCGATATAGTCAGTACAATACATCTTGCAAATTGAGCGTAACCCAAAGTAGTTGAATAAAACTCCAAAAGCAGATTTTAATGCATCTATGTTAGCGGGGAAGTCTTCTCTGCTGAATAATTCTATTGCGTGTAGTCTCTTTTCATCAACGTATTGTGCGACGGTTTTTTCACCGGAAATAGAGGTGATTATATGGTTCATAGAAAATGAAATTGTTTCGTCAAATGAATTCGCTCCGACTAATTGCAATAACTCTATTTGAGATGCATGATATTCTGTAAAACCAGAAAGACCTGCGTAGCGCATTTTGTCACCGTGTACATAGTACTCTGAATCTAGAATGTGGGTGAATTCGTGAAATAAGAGGTGTTTTTCTAAAATTAGGTTAGTGCTAACAACAAGAGTATGTGAATTTGTGCTTGCTTGATAATGTGTGGTCGCGATTGAGTCATATCCGTGGGCGTTAGCTATTTCAATCGAAACACTTTTTGTTTGTAGGTCGTATGTAGGGAAATCATCAATTTTCATGAATTTCATGAAATCGTCTTTATATGATTCGAGTTTCTTTAACAACGTAATTTGCATTTCTTTTATCCTTTCTGTGTAAAAGTACTTGAACAGATTATAACTGTTATTTAATACTCTTTCAATTGATTCAATAAGATGAAATACTGAAGCTATGTCGAATTGTGGTACAGCTTTAGTAATTTTTTTAAGGAGTTGATTACATTTGTCAGAAAACTGGGTTGTACAAAATCTGCAAAACGCATTAACCACTTGGAATGAGAAGCTTGCGGAAATCTGGAATCTTGTCTCACAGTCCCCGCAATCTTTCAAAGGCGGTGCCATCTGGAATGTGATGGTTGGAATACATGGAGCAGTATCAGCAGTTGGCCTTGCCATGCTGGTACTGTTTTTTGTTGTGGGGGTTATGAAAACCTGCGGCAGTTTTGCGGAGTTGAAACGACCGGAACTTGCTTTAAAGGTATTTGTTCGTTTTGCAATTGCTAAAGCGGCTGTAACATACGGATTGGAACTGATGACTGCCATGTTTTCCATTGTACAGGGGCTGACTTCTACCATCATGTCTGCAGGCGGTTTTGGTACACCGGAAGAAACGATGCTGCCTGCGGAGATCATCACTGCGGTGGAAGAATGCGGATTCTTTGAGTCCATACCCTTATGGGCGGTAACCCTCATCGGCGGCCTGCTGATTACAGTGCTGTCTTTTGTGATGATCATGACTGTGTACGGCCGCTTTTTCAAGCTGTACTTATATACCGCCATTGCTCCAATACCTCTGTCAACATTTGCCGGTGAACCGACGCAGGGCGTTGGTATAGCCTTTATCAAATCCTATGCTTCGGTGTGTCTGGAAGGTGCAATCATTGTACTTGGCTGCATTATCTTCTCATTGTTCGCGGCTACACCGCCTGTGGTGAATGCGGATGCTGCTGCAGTGTCCATGGTCTGGAGTTATGTAGGTGAAGTGATATTCAATATGCTCATCCTTGTTGGCACGGTCAAAATGGCAGACCGTGTTGTACGTGAAATGATGGGCTTATAAATTATGAAAGGATGTTTTGAAATGGAGGAAAAATTGGTTCAGGAATATATTATCCATCTGATGGATGGAACAAAGATTATTACTTGTGAGGACTATGAGCTGCCTGTTGAAGAAAGTATAGTAACCCGGTTTGATAAGGCGAACGCTGATGAGATTCTTCAAATCTGTGATCTGCTGATTGTTCATTACATTCCCAAGCGTAGTATTCTGTACATTTCCAGCGGTGATGTCTATGAGGCTAAATATGCCTTTGCGTTCGAAGAATAAGGAGATTGTATGATTGACGTTAAGTTGAATAAGGAGCTGCAGGACTATCATGAATCAGTATTATTTGGTCTGTCCCTGCGGCAGACTGTTTGCTCAGTACTGGCCATCGGCACTGCTGTAGGTCTCCACTTTCTGTTGGCTCCGTATCTGCATACTGAATTTGTTTCGTGGATCAGCCTTTTGGGAGCTGTTCCTTTTGCTTTGATGGGGTTTGTCAGATACAACGGTATGGCAGCAGAGAGGTTTTTCGTGGTATGGGTTCGAAGTAAACTGCTGGAACCGAAGGTGCTGTGCTGTAAGCCAACCAATGCCTATTTCGAATTGACAAAGGATGAAATGCACAAACGAAAGAAGGGAGGAAAGACGCGTGAGACCTGTTAAACGCGTATTGCGTATGGATAAAGAAAGGTATAAGGTGCCCCGAAAGGTGCAGGATGTGATTCCCATCAAGTGTATGTGGGAGGATGGTATCTTTCAAACGGGGACCCGCTTCTCCAAGTCCTTTAAATTTACGGATATCAACTATCGTGTGTCTTCCAAATCAGTGAAGCTCAAATTGATCGGGGAGTATGGTTCGATTTTGAGTACATTAGATCCCAGTGCAACAACCAAAATCACCATTAACAACCGCAGATTTAATCAGCGAAGTTTTGAGGATTTTGTGCTGCTGAGCATGAAGGATGATGGTCTGGATTGTTATCGTAACGAATATAACGGTGTGATTCTAGACAAAGCCCGGAGTGGTAATGGCATTATTCAAGAGAAGTACATCACAGTTTCTGTGTGTAAGAAGAATGTGTCCGAAGCCAGAGCCTATTTTAATCGTGTGAAAACAGATCTAACAGGTGCGTTTGGTAGGTTAGGAGTCCGTCTTACTGAGTTGGATGCAACCGAGCGGCTTCGGATTCTTCACGATTTCTATCGTATTGGAGAGGAAGAGTATTTTCGATTTGATCTGAAAGAAATGATGGGGAAGGGACACGATTTCCGAGACTACATTTGTCCAGATACAATCAAACGGTTTGACGACTATATTATGCTTGGAGATAAATACGCCCGTGTTTTATTCTTGAAGGAGTATTCCTCCAGTATTTACGATGACACCATTATGGAACTGGTTGATCGTAATTTGACCATGATGCTTTCGGTGGATGTTGTGCCGGTGCCTATGGATGAGGCGGTTCGTGAAGTTGAACAAAAGATGATGGGGACTGAAACCAATATCACAAACTGGCAGCGCCGCCAGAACGCCAATAATAATTTCTCTGCAGCGATTCCTTATGATATGCAGCAACAGCGGCAGGAAATGCGTGAGTATATGGATGATCTGACAGTGCGTGACAAGAAGCTTATGATGATCGTGATGACGCTCGTACATATTGCAGACAGCAAGGAACAGCTCGACCATGATACAGAAACCCTAAAGACTGCGGCGGCAGGACGTTCCTGTCAGCTTGGTGTCCTGCGGTATCAGCAGACAGACGGACTGAACACAGCATTGCCCATCGGAATTCGCAAAATCGATGTGTTCCGTACCATGACCACTGAAAGCTTGTCTTGTTTGGTTCCGTTTAATGTACAGGAAGTGCAGGAGGAAGGCGGCATTTATTTCGGTGTCAATGCGGTATCTGGTAATCTGGTTCTCTGCAATCCCGATAATCTGATGAATCAGGCGATGATCGTGTTGGGTATTCCCGGCTCCGGTAAATCGTTTACAGTCAAGGAGAACATCATTTTTCTTGTACTTGGCACTGATGATGAAATCATCATTCTTGACCCTGAAGGCGAATATACGCCGCTGGTAAAGGCTTTGAATGGCTCCGTGATTCGTTGTGCCGTTGGTGGGAAAGACCATCTAAACGCAATGGACATGGTGTCAGGATATGGTGATGGCAGCGGTGTAGCACTGAAGGCAGAATATATTATGTCGCTGCTCAGTCTGATTGATGAAGAAGGCTTCGGTCCGCATCATAAGTCTATCATTGACCGCTGTGAATCACAGGTATTCCAGGAAGCGAAACGCACAGGTGAAGTACCCACTCTTTGTACCCTTCGTGAGAAGCTCATGGAACAGTCGGAAAAGGAAGCCAGAGATTTGGCTTTGACACTTGAACTTTATACAACCGGTAACTTGAATATTTTCGGGCAGAAAACCAATGTGGATATGAGCAATCGACTGCTGTCTTTTGACATTCATGATCTGGGATCTCAAATGAAAAACGCAGGGTTCTTGACCATTACTGATGCGATTTTGAACCGTGTGAATTACAACTGGGCAAGAGGGAAGCGCACCCATGTATTTGTTGATGAGTTTCATGTAGCTTTTGAAAATGAATACAGCGGTAACTTTTTCACCTCTGCGTGGAGACAGTTCCGCAAGCGAAATGCTTCTCCTTGTGCGATTACACAAAACATTACTTATATGTTGAAGTCACCTTTAGCCAGCACAATTCTGTCTAACTCTGAGTTTGTTATCATGCTTAATCAGTCCGAAAATGACTTAGCTGCGCTGTTTGATCTTCTAAAGATTTCGGATGAGCTGGCGAATTATGTGCAGGATGTATCTCCGGGCTGTGGTTTGATTAAGTATGGGAGTAATCTGATTCCTTTTGTCAACGAGTTTCCATCAGATACGGAGCTGTATAACTTGATTACGACCAAACCCGGTGAAGGTGCTTTTTCTGAAGGACAGGTAGATTTCTATGCGTATTTCGAAGAATGAGCTGAAAACGCGTGAACTTGTTGAGAAGTACCGTAAGGCAAATGATTCGGGATATCTTGGCGAGCAGATGCGTGCGGCTTACCTAAAAACCAGAGAGAAGATAGAAGAACGGAATCAAAACGCAGAAAAAAGTCGCGAAGAGTATGCAGCAGATCGTGTAACAGAAGCTATGGAAGATACAGGTCGTGATGTTGTTTATCATGGACATCGTATCGGACAAAACGCTGCGCAATGGATTAAGCCGAATAAAAAACAACAGACCTATCGAACAGTCGATAGGTCTGTTTCCGTATCTGCATCATATGGCGTTAAGTCTGTTGATCGAAGTATCAAAACAGTTGAATCGCCTTCAACTGCACATCATTTGAAGGCTGAGATGATTCGCGATGCCCAAATTCAAAAAGCTGCAAAACAGGCGGCGAAAGCCTCTGAATTTGCAACTCAAAGTATCAAGCTGTCTGCAGTACGAATAAAAGAATTTCTTGCGGCATCCATCCGTACGGTGAAGCGAGTCATTATGACAGCAACTCAAACAACAACCGCACTTTTAGCGGGAGGGTGGGCGGCTATGATGGTGATCGTTGTTGTTTTGATGGTTGGAATGATCGCAAGTTCAAGTTTTGGCATCTTCTTTACCGGTGAAGAGTTCGGTGATGGATTCTTAATGAAGGATGTTATCAGAGAGATAAACGACGAATATCAGTC
>JAFQDR010000256.1 GCA_017415945.1 Oscillospiraceae bacterium | reverse complement strand
GGGAGGATTACCATTCTGCAAGTGATCATAGGGAAGGCGGGGACAGGGAAGACCGCCCGCATGATGCAGGAGATCGCCGCCCGTGTGGAGGGCGGTGTGCGAAGCATCTTGATCGTTCCCGAGCAATACAGCCATCAGGCGGAGCGTGAATTGTGCGCCCTGTGCGGCAACACCGTGAGCCTGTACGCCGAGGTGCTGACCTTTACGGGCTTTGCGCGGCGCATCGACCGTGAACTGGGCAGCGGCGAGCCTGTGACCCTGGACAAGGGCGGGCAGCTGCTGTGTATGGCACTGGCACTGGAAATGGTATACAGCCGTCTGCGGATGTACGGAAGTGCCCGCCGCCGCGCGGCTTTGCAAAGTCAGCTGCTGGAGGCTGTCACGGAATGCAAGACTGCCTGCGTGACCCCCGAGGAGCTGCTGAATGCCGCAGAGCACTGCGAGGGTGTGCTGGGGGATAAGCTCCACGATATGGCATTGGTGTTGGCGGCCTATGACACGGTCATCGCGGGGGGCAGAGCCGACCCTACGGACAAGCTCACCCGATTGGCAGAACGCTTGGAAAATGCCGCCGTGGAGGATATCCAATTCTATATAGACGGCTTTACGGACTTTACGGGACAGCAGCTGCGCATTATCGATGCTCTGCTGGCTAAGGGCTGTGAGGTGACGGTATGCCTGACCTGCGACCCCGCTCTGGGATACAACGAGATGTTTGCCATTCCCCGTGCCACCCTCCGTCTTCTGGAGCGTGCCGCCCGAGAACGGGGACAAGACTTTGAGACTGTGGTGTGCGCTCCCCAAGGGGAAATCACGGCTTTGGATTTTTACTGTGACAATTTGTTTACCTATACCCGTGACTCCATGGAGGATACGGGAAACAGTATTCGTCTGTACATTGCGGACAGCATTGGGGACGAGTGCGCCTTCGCCGCGGCTAAGTGCATGGAATTGGTGCGTGACACGGGCTGCCGCTGGCGTGATATTGCGGTGGCGGTGCGTGGCTTCGATGCTTACGAAATGCAGCTGACGGCGGCCTTCCGCAGATACGGGGTGCCTGTGTATCTCACCAAGCGCAGCTCTGTTATGGAAAAGCCTTTGGTGCAGCTGATTTCCTCGGCCTATGAGATCATCGGCGGCGGTTGGGATCCTGACGATATGTTCGGCTATCTGCGCACGGGGCTTACGGGTATGGATGCCGCAGACTGCGACCTGCTGGAAAGCTATGTGCTCCTGTGGAATCTCCGTGGGAACGCATGGCTCCGTGAAGGGGACTGGCGGATGCACCCCAAGGGCTACGAGGAAGGCTACAGCCCCGAGGACGAGGCAGTGCTGCGCCGTGTAAACGCTCTGCGCCGCACCGTGGCGGCACCTCTGAAGGTGTTTGCGGAAGAAACCCAAGCTGCCGGGGATGGGCATGGTCAGGTCATGGCCTTGGTGCACCTGCTGGAGACCTTGGGGGTTGACCGTATTTTGGCAGACCGTGCCGACCGCTTGGAGGCGGAGGGCTATCCCCAGCAGGCGGAGGAGTGCGAAAAGCTGTGGGAAATTCTCCTGACCGCCTTGGAGCAGTTCGACAGCATCTTGGGGGGAACGGAGACAGACACCGACAGCTTCTCCCGCCTGTTCCTGCTGATGCTCAATCAGTACGATGTGGGCACCATCCCCATCGGCGTTGACCGTGTGGGTGCGGGGGAGCTGGATCGTATGCGCCGCAGAAATTTGCGGCATTTGATCGTGCTGGGTGCCGACGATACTCGACTGCCCTCTCCTGCGGAGGGGAGCGGTGTGTTCACCGTGGATGACCGCAGCCGTCTGCTGGAGGCGGGACTGGATCTGGGCACCTGCGGGGAAGCGGAGCTGTGGCGTGAGTTCGGGGTGATCTACAACTGTCTGACTCTGCCCAAGGAGAGCCTGACCCTGTGTTATGCCGCAGGCGGGGATGCACGCCCCTCTATTGTGTTCAGCCGTGCCAAGAATCTCTTTGACAAGACCGTGGAGCGGGTGGATATGGCCCAATGCAGAGCGGCAAGCTGCGGCGGTGCTTTGGAGCTGGCGGCCTTCTCTCTCCGTGACAGCGGAGAGCCTATGGCTGCAGCGGCGGCGGAATATTTCCGTGAGACGGATGGGGCAGAGCTGGATCGCCTGTATCACGCAGCGGAGCAAAGTCGGGGCAGCCTGACCAAAAACGGCGTGCGGGATCTGTATGGGGAGACCCTGCGCCTGTCCGCTTCCCGCATCGATCGCTTCAATAACTGTCCCTTCTCCTATTTTATGGAGTACGGATTGAAGGCCAAGCCCCGCAAGGCCGCAGCTTTTGCCCCACCCGAAATGGGCACCTTCATGCACTATGTGCTGGAGCACGTTGCCAAGGACGTGGGTGAGCTGGGCGGCTTCGGGGCAGTCAGCGATGCTGTGCTGCAGGAGCTGACGGACAAGCATATCGGGGAATATATCTCCCGATTTATGAACGATTTCAAGGAAAAAACACCCCGATTTGTGTACCTGTTCCGCCGTCTGACCAAGGATGTGCGGGCGGTGGTGAATGACATGGCGGCGGAGCTGCGGAAAAGCAGCTTTGTGCCTCTGGATTTCGAGCTGAACTTCGGGGATGAGAAGAATATCCCGCCCATGGTCATTGGGGAGGGAGAAGCCAGTCTGACCCTCACGGGCATTGCCGACCGTGTGGACGGCTGGGTCCACGAGGGCAAGCTGTACCTGCGTGTGGTGGACTACAAGACAGGGAAGAAGGAATTTGCTCTGTCGGATATTTGGTACGGCATGAACCTGCAGATGCTGCTGTACCTGTTCACCCTGGAGAAA
This sequence comes from Oscillospiraceae bacterium, assembly GCA_017415945.1. Next base: position 8,839 of record JAFQDR010000256.1, on the reverse strand, counting down.
TTCGGGGAGCAGCGGTATGGCATGGAGGTCGTCCCCGCAGGGGTGCTGTATGTGCCCGCCTTCCACAAGAACATGGTGGGCAAGGACAATATGACTGATGAAGAAATCACGGCGCAGCAGCGGAAAAAGCACCTGCGCTCGGGGCTGCTGCTGAACGACGAGGCGGTGCTTCGGGCTATGGAGGCGGGGGAGGAATATGAGTTCCTGCCCGTGACCGTGAAAAAGCGGGGCAGCAGCGTACCCGATGCCCTTGCCACCGCACAGCAGCTTGGGGTGCTGGCAGGGCACATTGAGCAGACCTTGCGAAAGCTGGCGGCAGAGCTTGGAGGCGGCAGCATTGCGGCGGCACCAAGCTTCAAGAGTGCCCAAAACAACGCCTGCGCCTATTGCCAATACAAGGAAATGTGCGGCTTTGAGGATGGGGAGCGGGGAGAGCACTGCCGCCCCATGAAGAACCTGCCTACGGAGCAGGTATGGACGATGATGGAAGGAGAGCGGGACAATGGCTAAATTTGCACCTACCAAGGACCAGCAGCGGGCGATGGATGCCCGCGGCAGTGCCCTGCTGATCTCCGCCGCCGCGGGCTCCGGCAAGACCAAGGTGCTTACGGAGCGGCTCATGTCCTACATCACAGGGGAAGACCCCAAGAGCATCGACAGCTTTCTGGTCATCACCTTCACCCGTGCCGCCGCAGGGGAGCTGCGCAGCCGTATTATGCAGGAGCTGGCGGAACGTATGGCCGCCGAGCCCCACAATACCGCCTTGCGCCGCCAGTACGCTCTGCTGCCTCGTGCCCAAATCAGCACCATCCACGGATTTTGCTCCACGCTGATTCGGGAAAACTGCCTGCCCTTGGAGCTGCCTCCCGATTTCAAGGTGGTAGACGAGAGCCGTACGGCGGTGATGAAGCAGGCAGCCCTGGACAAGGTCATGGAGGCGTGCTATGACCGCATCGAAGCCGACGATAAGCTCCGCTGCCTCATCGATACCGTAGGGGCGGGGCGGGACGACGGACGTCTGGCTGAGCTGGTTTTGACCCTGCACGATAAGATGCAGAGCCACGCCTATCCCGAGGTCTGGGCAGCTGAGCAGCGAAAGGCCCTGTACGCCCGGGGAATCACCGACCCCGCCGACACTGTATGGGGACGGTATTTGCTGGACAGCGCCGCCGAGACTGCCGATTACTGGGCCCGTATTTTAGAGGGACTTATTGGGGAAATGTCCCATCCCGACTATGACTATATCGCCGCCAAGTACGCGGATAACTTTGCCGAGACTGCCGAGGGGCTGCGGAGTTTTGCCGCTGCCGCAAGGCTGGGCTGGGAGCGGGCCGCGGAATACAGTGATATTCCCTTCCCACGGCTGAACTCCCCCCGCAAGCCCGCACATCCCGAGGTGCTGGAGCGATTCAAGGCACACCGCAATGCCTGCAAGGAGGCAGTGAAGGGCTTCAAAACCGATTTCGCCCAAGGGGCAGCGGAGGTTTTGGCGGATATCCGAAGGACTGCCCCTGCTATGGATGCATTGCTGGAGCTGACCTTGGAGTTTGACAAGGTCTTTGCCAAGGAGAAGAAGCGGCGGGGACTGGTGGACTATGGGGACTTGGAGCATTTCGCCGCGCGTCTGCTGTCCGAGCCTGACGGCACCCCCACCCTCCTTGCCCGACAGATTTCTGAGCGGTACACGGAGATCATGGTGGACGAGTATCAGGACGTCAGCGGGGTGCAGGAGCTGATTTTCCGCAGCGTCTCCAAAAACGGCACCAACCTCTTTGCCGTGGGGGATGTGAAGCAGTCCATTTATCGCTTCCGACTGGCGGATCCCACCATATTTACGGAAAAATATCTCACCTATCACGACTATGAGGGGGCGCCCGAGGGCGAGCCTCGGCGTATTCTGCTGCAGGAGAACTTCCGTTCCCGCAGTCAGGTGTTGGATGCCGCCAACGCCGTGTTTGAAAATATCATGTCTGTCCATCTGGGTGAGCTGGAATACGATGACAAGGCCCGTCTCCGCTGCGGTGCTCGCTATGAGGGGGATGTGCCTGTGCCCACCCTGACCCTCATTACCGCCGAGACCGATGAGGACGAGGTCATGACCACCTCCCGTGATGTGGAGGCGGACTATGCTGCCATGCGCATCCGACAGCTGATTGACGAGGGCATTCCTGTCCGTGACGGAGACGGGATGCGCCCCGCGCGGTATGGGGACATTGCCATTTTGATGCGCTCTGCCAATGCCTCTGTGAACACCTACCGCCGTGCGTTGACGGCGTGGGGCATCCCCGTGCGCTCGGAGCAGGGCGGCGGCTTCTGGCAGCGCAGTGAGGTCACGGATCTGCTGGCGCTGCTGGCGGTGACGGACAATCCCATGCAGGATGTGCCTCTGGTGACGGCACTGCGGTCTGCCTATGTGGGCTTTACCCCCGATGAGCTGGCAAGGGTTCGCGGGGCGGACAAGAAGGGCTGCTATTACGATGCACTGTGTAAGGCTGCGGATACTGTGCCCAAGGCGGCTGCGTTCTTAGAGAAGCTGAACCGCTGGCGTTCAGTGGCTTCGGATCTGCCCATGGGTGAGCTGATCCTGCGCATTATGGAGGATCTGGACATGACCGCCATCACAAGTGCCATGACCGACGGGCAGATGCGGCTGCGGAATCTCACTGCCTTCACGGAGCTGGGAACAAGATTTGAGGAAACGGGCTGGCAGGGGCTGCGCCGCTTTGTGGTATGGCTGCGGCGGCAGATGGAAAACGGCTTGGAGCCCGAGGTGGGCTGCGGCGGTGAGGATGCGGTGCAGATTATGTCGATCCACAAGTCCAAGGGGTTGGAATTCCCCATTGTGTTCCTGTGCGATACTGCCCGCCGCTTCAATAAATCCGACAGTACCGAGACCGTTTTGGTCCATCCCCAACTGGGACTGGGACCAAAGGTAATTGACAATGAACGGGGCATTGAGTATTATTCCATGCCTCGGCGTGCCCTTGCGCGGAAGCTGAATCGAGAGACCTTGTCCGAGGAAATGCGCCTGCTGTACGTTGCCATGACCCGACCCAAGGAGTACCTGTTTATGACAGGGGTGCTGAAGGATGCGGAAAAGACCGTGGAAAAGCAGCGGCCTCTGATCACGGCGCCCGTGTCTCCCCAGGTGCTGGAGGGGGCAGGTTCCATGGTCAACTGGCTCATTGCTGCCGCACTGGCCGATGAGGAACGACATTTGCGGATCGAATGTGTGTCCCACACCATAGGGGAGGGAGCGGCACAGGTGGATGAGGAGCGATGGCAAGTGGTCGGGGATGGGGCCTTGGTGGAACAAATCCGTGAGAATCTGGCATACCGCTATCCCCATGAGGAGAGCACTCTGCTGCCCTCCAAGCTCACCGCCACGGAGCTGAAGTATCTGGAGGCGGGGGACGAGGAGTCCGCGGCTCTGGTGAAGAATATGGGCAGACGCTTCCGCAGCTTCCGCGCCGATGGGGAAGCCCAACGGCTCAGCGCGGTGGAGCAGGGTGTCGCCACCCATCTTGTGTTCCAACACATTGATTATACAGCGGCAGTGGATTTGGACTCCGTGCGCATGGAGATCGCCCGTCTGGAAGCCAAGGGCATTCTGAACCCACGACAGGCCAAGGGCGTGGATGCAAAGCAGGTGGCACGGTTCTTTACGTCTCCCGCGGGGGTGCTCATGCGCCGCGGGGAACGGGTGCTGCGGGAATTTAAGTTCTCTTTGCTGCGGCCTGCGGAGGAATATTTTGACGCTGCTGCCGATGATACGGTGCTTTTGCAAGGGGTCATTGACTGCGCGGTGGAACTGGACGGGGCGTGGACCATCATCGACTACAAGACCGACGGAGTCAGTGCCGAGGAGGTGCCCCAACGGGCGGCGGTGTATGCAAGTCAGGTGCTGGCATACAGCGAGGCCATGGAGGCCATTACGGGGCTGCCTGTGAAAAAGACGATATTGTACTTCCTGAATCCGGGAATTTCTTTTGAAATTTGAGTTTTTGTTGTTGCATTTTGACGCATGAAATGGTATAATTCCATCTGCGTCTTGTAACCACAGCAATGTACTCAAGATAGCTTTTATGATTAAAGGAGTATGTACCATGAAGGAAGGTATCCACCCTAAGTACGAACAGACCACTATCCGCTGCGCTTGCGGTGCGGTTTACAACACCGGTTCCACCAAGAAGAACATCACCGTTGAAATTTGCGCAAACTGCCACCCCTTCTACACCGGCAAGCAGAAGCTGGTCGACACTTCCGGCCGCGTTGACAAGTTCAACAAGCGCTACAACATCAAGTAATTTAACTGTTGCGATAACAGATAAACCGAAAAGCTCTCACCAAACGGTGAGAGCTTTTTCGGTTTTTCAGTTCGTACGGACGTTCTGCGTGTCGCTTCATTGAGGCACGGTAACGCATTTGCGGAGGTTGTTGAGTCTTTCGCCCTAACGGACAATGGCACAATGTTTTGTAGCCTGTTGTTGGTTTTGCGGTGATTGGCCGCTAACCACCGCACCTACTGCCGACGCAGTACGTTAGACGCACGATCCCGTAGGGGCGGATAGTATCCGCCCGCAGCTGTGCAGTCGGTTGGAGCGCTGCGCTGCCATATCCGCGGTGGTTGTCGGAGCTTTGAGGCGGATGATATCCGCCCCTACAAGGGAGCAGAGTTTTAGTGCAGCGATTTGTTTGCCGTCCCCGTTGCCTTTTTGTGGACACCCGCAAGGGGCGTCCCTACGGTTGCGGTGAGATATTTTTAATGTTGGATGGAGCGTACCGTTGTCTTTGCTCTGCAGAAACGATACCGGGCACCAACAAAACGAAATGCAGAACTGAAAAGCGAACTGAAAAAGCCGAAAAAAGCCCGTCAACCTAACGGCTGCGAGCTTGTTTCGGGTAAATTAAATTACGCAATAATTATGCGCGGGTGACCTTGCCGCTGCGCATGCAGCGAGTGCAAACGTAAACGTGCTTGGGAGTACCGTTTACGATGGCCTTGACGCGCTTCACATTGGGCTTCCAAGTACGGTTGGAACGTCTGTGAGAGTGAGAAACCTGAATGCCAAAGGATACGCCCTTTTCGCAGAATTCGCATTTTGCCATTTTGAAGCACCTCCTGAAAAATATTTACTGTAAAAACAGCTTTTATATAATAACAGAACCGTAACATAAATGCAAGAATTTTTTTCGCATTTCCAAAAGAAATTTGCGGCGTTTCCCCTTGAATTTGCAGAAAACCGATACAAATCCCCATGAGAAAAGAAGTGGGTGGAAAATGCACAAAGCAGATCGCAAAGTCATTGCCAACGGCTGTGAAATTTGTTAGAATAAGATGTTAAAATATGCAGTCAAGCATAGCTTGATATTGTAATACACATCTGAAAGGCGGTCATTTTATGAGCCAGTATTCCGTTCCTCTGAAAAAAATCGTTGAAGATTTGGGCATTACCATCGTTCGCAAGTCCTCCGACTTCGATACCAAGCTGATTGTCAGTGCCAGTGTAGACCGTCCCGCCTTGAAGCTGGCAGGTGTGTACAACTATTTTGATGCCGACCGTATGCAGGTCATCGGCCGTGTGGAAACCGCCTTTCTGGAAACCCTGACCCCCGATCAGCGCAGAAGAAGCTTTGACAAGTTCATGAGCATCGGCTTCCCCGCACTGGTTGTGTGCCACGACTGCCTGCCTCTGCCCGAATGTTTGGAAATGGCGGAGAAGTATGACCGCACCGTTTTGGTGTCTCAGGACGATACCGCAGCCTTCATGGCCGACTTGTTCGACACTCTGATCGAATATCTGGCACCCCGCATCACCATCCACGGCGTATTGGTGGAGATCTTCGGCGAAGGCGTTCTGATTAAGGGCGACAGCGGCGCAGGTAAATCCGAGACCGCTCTGGCGCTGATCTCCATGGGTCACCGTCTGGTATCCGACGATGCGGTGGAAATCAAGCGACTGTCCAAGAAGCGTCTGTCGGGCCATGCCCCCGAGCTCATCCGCTACTACATGGAGCTGCGCGGCATCGGCATCATCAACGCTCGTGACGTTTACGGCGCAAGAGCTGTCAAGTCCAGCGCAAACATTGACCTGATCATCAATCTGGAATACTGGGACGAAACCAAGTTCTATGACCGTCTGGGTCTGGACACCGAATATGAAGAAATTATGGGCGTGAAGGTGCCCTGTGTCACCGTTCCCGTCCGTCCCGGCCGCAACATCGGTATCATCATTGAGCTGGCGACTATGAACAACCGCATGAAGAAGATGGGCCAGAACGCCGCACAGAATCTGGCGGACGAAATGACCCGTCAGGCAGAAATGATGATGAACGGCTAAAGGCCGGCGAAAAGCCCAAAGGGCTTTTCTGCCAAGTTCCCCCGCTTTTTGCGATGGGGTTGCAGTCCGCTGCAGCGCACTCGCTGCGCTCGCACATTTGCGGCCTGAGAAGTATTTTTCGCCACGCACATGTCGCGACGAAAAATAGAATTGAATTTTATTCGCCGACAAGCGGCGAACTCTGCGAGGCTTTTGTCTCTATCATCAAATTAGGAGTATGAAAATATGACCGATTATAATCGTTTGGTTGAGCAGCTGCGTGAGCAGCTTCCCCAATCGGACATCCGTGAATGGGAGCCTATGGCACGGCATACCACCTTCCGCATTGGTGGGAAGGTGCGCGTGTTTGTGCGCCCTTCCACCGTGGAAGAAATCGTTAGCATCTGCGCCCTTCTGAAGGCAGAGGGCATCCGCCCCTTCCTTATGGGTCGCGGCAGTAACCTGCTGGTCACCGACGAGGATTTGGAAGGCGTTGTCATTCAGCTGGCGGAAAACTTCAGTGACTGCCGCAAAGAGGGCGAGACCGCTTTGTACGCACAGGCAGGGGTCACTCTGGTGCGCCTTGCCCGCTTGGCACAGGAATACGGCCTGACAGGCTTGGAATTTGCGGGAGGCATCCCGGGTGCCCTCGGTGGCGGTGTGAGCATGAATGCAGGGGCCTATGGCGGTGAGCTGAAGGACGTTGTGGTAAGTGTGGACTATCTGGACGAGGACCTGAACCTGCGTACCGCAACAGCCGAGGAATGCGATTTCCGCTACCGCGGCAGTGCCTTTTCCGATACCAATAAGGTGATTCTCGGGGCCCGTCTGGAGCTGCAGCCTTCCGATGTGGAGACTGTGGGGGCACGCATGGAGGAACTGAAGGCCAAGCGTGTCAAGAGCCAGCCGCTGGAATACCCCAGTGCGGGCAGTACCTTTAAGCGCCCTGTGGGTGGCTATGCCGCAGCTATGATCGACGAGGCGGGGCTCAAGGGCTATGCCGTAGGCGGCGCCCAGGTGTCCGAAAAGCACGCGGGCTTTGTCATTAACCGCGGGGGTGCCACCTGTGCCGATGTGCTGGCACTGATGGAGCATATCCGCAAGACCGTCTATGACCGTTCGGGCATTACACTGGAAGCGGAAGTGAAAATTATTCGAGAGCTGTAATTAAAATGTAGGGGCGGATAGCATCCGCCCGCATAAAAAGACGGCGGGAGCAAGCAGCCCGCCCTACGGAGAGAAGAGAGAAATCAGAGAGGAGAAACTGCATGGAACTGATCGTTGTCACGGGCTTGTCCGGTGCGGGCAAGAGCCGCGCCGCTGCGGCGTTGGAGGATATGGGCATTTACTGCGTGGACAATATGCCCGTGCAGCTGCTGCCCCAGCTGGCAGACGTATTCAGTAATATGCAGTCCCGCTACCCCCGCGTGGCACTGGTGACGGATATCCGTGCATGGGCCGATGCGGGAGACCTGCTGTATGTATTGGAGGAGCTGCGCAGTCAGGGGCTGCGGATTCGTGTGCTGTATCTGTATGCGGATATGCAGACCTTGGTGAAGCGGTATAAGGAGACCCGCCGCCGTCATCCTCTGGAGTCGGCCACCGTGTCTCTGGAGGCTGCCATCCGCCGAGAGATGGAGATTTTGGAACCTGTTCGGGGCTTGGCACAGGATGCCATCAACACCTCCAACACCACCTTGGGACAGCTGAAGGAAAAGCTGGAGGCCGTGTTTGCGGCGGATGTGGAAAAGAAGGGCATCAGTGTCAATGTGATCTCCTTTGGCTTCAAGTACGGTGCCCCTATGGAAGCGGACTTGGTGTTCGATGTGCGCTTTCTGCCCAATCCCTATTATATAGAAGAGCTGCGCCACCAAACGGGTTTGGATGACGCGGTGTATGAGTATGTGTTCCGCAGCGAAAAGGCAGTGGCGTTTTTGAAGATGCTGTCGGAAATGCTGCTGTTCCTGCTGCCCGAGTACGAGAAGGAGGGAAAATACTCTCTGACCGTGGGCATCGGCTGCACAGGGGGACAGCACCGCAGCGTGTCTATCGCCCGTGCCCTCCATGAGTATCTGGTGCAGAAGGGTGTCAGAGCCCGCATCGAGCATCGGAACATCGACGGTAACACCAAGCGCAGATAACTCTGCCTTTTTTGTGGATGCACCCGTAGGGGCGGATCGTATCCGCCCGCATTGGTGCACTACGTTGGATCGCTTTCGGGCGGATACTATCCGCCCCTACGGAACTGAATGTTTAGGAGAAGCTATGTCGTTTTCATCGGATGTAAAAAAGGAATTGTGCAGGGGAGAGGCCTCCCAAGCCTGCTGCGCCGTGGCGGAGTGCTACGGGGCTCTGTTGTACTGCAATACGTTCCGACCCAATGAAATCAAATTTGTAACGGCCAGTCGGGAGTTTACCGCTCGGCTGCCGAAACTGTTCAAAAAGGCCTTCGGCTTGGAGTTCGACCGCATTGCCGACGGCGGTGCGGGGGGCAAGGGGGTTCTGCAGATCACCGATCG
>JAFQDR010000255.1 GCA_017415945.1 Oscillospiraceae bacterium | reverse complement strand
GCATCAGCTGCAGGATCATCTTACGATACTTACGAACACGGGGAGAATTGGTCTTGATTTCTGTGCCGCCTCTGGGCCGCATAGAGCAGGCAGAATCGATTTTGCCTCTGCCGTCCTCTACAATACAAATGCGGCAACCGCCGTAAATAGACAGGTTTTCGCAATAGCACAGAGAAGGGATATCAATGCCGTTGTTGCGTGCCAGCTCCAGAACATTGCGTTCACCGTTAATGGGGCACTCGACATTGTCAATAATCATAACTTTGGACTGAGTATTTTCACGAGCCATAGATCACACCTCACAATATCAGTACTTCGTGCGTGCCTTGGAGCCGTCAGCCACATAAACTGCGCTGGTGGGACAGCCATCCATACATGCACCGCACTTAATACACTTGCTGCTGTCAATAACGTGGGGCTGCTTGAGGGAGCCTGTGATTGCTTCAACAGGACAATTCCGTGCACACTTGGTACAACCGATACATGCAGCCTGGTTGATGGCATATACCTTCTGGCTCAGCTTCTGGCAGACACCTGCTGCACAGCGCTTCTCCTGAATATGCTCAAGATATTCGTTTCTGAAGTTTGCCAAGGTGGAGAGAACGGGATTTGCGGCAGTCTTGCCCAGACCGCACAGGGAAGACTTTTCCATCATACGAGCGATATCTTCCAGTTCGTCCAGATCTTCCATGGTGCCTTCGCCGTTGCAGATACCCTCAAGGATCTGCTTCATGCGCATGGTACCTTCACGGCAGGGAGTGCACTTGCCGCAGGATTCCTTACAGATGAAGTTCATAAAGAAGCGAGCGGTATCCACCATACAGGTGTTAACGTCCATAACCACCAGACCACCGGAACCGATGATGGCCCCAACGCCCTTCAGACTGTCAAAGTCCAGAGGCAGATCCAGATGGTCGCTGGTCAAGCAGCCACCGGAAGGACCGCCGATCTGAACAGCCTTAAAGTCCTGATAGTTCTTGATACCGCCGCCGATATCAACAACAATCTCACGGAGAGTGGTACCCATGGGCACTTCGATAACGCCTGTATTATTAACGTTACCGGTCAGTGCAAAGGCCTTGGTGCCTGTGCTGCCTTCGGTGCCGACGGATTTATACCAATCCGCGCCGTTATTGATGATGTCGGGAATGTTTGCAAAGGTTTCAACGTTGTTCAAGCAGGTGGGCTTGCCATAGAGACCAACGTCTACCTGATGGTGCAGCTTTGCTCTGGGCATACCGCGATTGCCTTCAATGGAGTTGGTCATAGCGGAACCTTCACCGCAAACAAACGCGCCTGCGCCCTGATTGATACGCAGATGGAAGTTTACGCCACTGCCCAGAATATTTTGACCCAGCAGACCGAGCTCGGTTGCTTCCTGGATAGCAAGAGTCAAACGAGAGACGGACAGAGGATATTCTGCACGCACATAGATATAGCCCTGCTCCGCACCGCAGGCGATACCTGCAATGATCATACCTTCCAGCATCTTGTGGGGATCGCCTTCCATAGTGGACCCGTCCATAAATGCGCCGGGGTCGCCTTCGTCGCCGTTACATACGATGTACTTTACATCAGCCTTATTGGCAGCAACCTGGCTCCACTTCTTACCTGTGGGGAAACCCGCGCCGCCGCGTCCGCGGATACCGGAGTCGATGACCTCCTGAACGATCTGTTCGGGAGTCATATCAAACAGAGCCTTTACTGCTGCTGAGTAGCCGCCCACAGCAAGATAATCAACAATGCTTTCGGAATCGATGCTGCCGCAATGATTCAGCATACGACGGGTCTGCTTGGTGTAGAAAGGAATTTCACTCTGCTTCTTTGCCAGAATACCTGCATTTCTGTAAGCCAGACGAGAAATGAATTCACCCTTCATAATGGTTTTTTCGATGATTTCATCCACGTCGGAAATCTGTACCTTGGTGTACATCCATCCTTCGGGCTCAATCTTCACCAGAGGACCCATTTCACAGAAGCCGATGCAGCCGGTTTTCTTTACATTGACACCGTCATGTTCGGGCTCTTCGTCCAGCGCCACAATACACTTTAAGCCGTGGGTTTCAACGGCATTTTTCATTTCTTCATACAGCTTCAGAGAGCCGCTGGACACACAGCCGTTGCCGCAGCATACGAGAATTTTTCTGCCCTGGCTGTTTGCAATGCCCGCATACTTTTGCTGCAATGCCTCGAATTCAGCTCTGGAATTGAGTTTGGTTCTCATTTATACGCCCTCCTTCACTCTCAGTTCAGCGATCAATGCCTGTACCTTTTCGGGAGTCATCTTGGAATGCACTTCTTCATTCACAACAACAACAGGAGACAATCCGCAAGCACCCAGGCAGGAAACAACCTCAACAGTAAACAAACCATCTTCCGTAGTATGCTTATCATCATTCAGACCTGTAACGTCATAGACCGCCTGAAGTACATTGGCAGACTTTCTGACATGGCAGGCAGTACCGCGGCAAACCTTAATGACGTACTTCCCTTTTGCGTCCATGGAGAAATTTTCATAGAAGGTCGCTACTCCGAAGATTTTCGCCATGCTCACACCAATCTTCCCTGCGACATATTCCAGTGCCTGCTGGGGCAGGTAGCGATATTCTTCCTGAATCGCCTGCATGATCGCGATAATATTCCCTTTATCGTAATCATACTTCATCAGAATGTCGTCAATCAGCTTAAAGTCGACATTAACCATACATAAAGATCCTTTCTAATTATATTTAACACAACCGTTTGAAATATTTGTATCATATTTCACATCAATCTTGTTTTACTCTACCACTTTATTATAAACATTGCAACAAAAACAGGTCATTTGTTCAAATTTTTCTTTTAACAGGCTGTTAATTCGATAACTTTTTTGCACCTTAACATAATCTAAATATTCGCTTTTGTATACTTCGTACAGAACCAATTTTAACACCCACGCTTGCATACTCCGATGTTTTATGTAATAATGTAATTGACTGAGCCGCAAGCATTATTCTTACGGCAAAGTATCACTTTTTCTGACACCAAAATTCTCTGAGGTGAAAGTTGCTGTATTTATCTCGTAATACTTCAGCCATATCCTCAGGGTATGGCTGTTTTTTCGGAGGTAGTATATGGAAGCCAGAATTGCCGTTATCAGTATTATTGTAGAAAACACAGATTCTGTGGAAAAACTGAACAGTATTCTGCATGAATACGGGAATTACATGATTGGACGTTTTGGCCTGCCCTACAGACAGCGGGGCATCAATATCATCTGTGCCGTTATGGAAGCTCCCCAGGATCAAATCAGTGCTATGTCCGGAAAAATCGGTCGCCTCAAGGGTGTCACAGCAAAGGCCACTTACTCAAACATCAAAACTATCTTGGAGGAATGAAAATGAAAAACTGGTCTAAACTTATTGCACTTGCTCTCGCTGTTATTATGGTATTGGCTATGACCGCCTGCGGCTCCTCTGCCGATACAAACCAAACGGATGAAGCAGTTCTCGACACCGAAACACCTGTGAATATCATGGTTCTCAACGGCACCACGGGCTTCGGTATGGCTAAGCTTATCACCGATGCTAAAAACGGTTCCGCTGAATTAAATTACAATATTTCCGTAGAATCCGATGCATCCAACGTAACCGCCGCTCTCATCAACGGCAGTGTGGATATTGCTGCCCTGCCCACCAATGCCGCTTCTGTGGTCTATAATAAAACCCAAGGCGCGGTACAGGCTCTTGCTCTGAACACACTGGGTGTATTGTATTTGGTAACCAACGGTTCCGAACAAATTGATTCCATTTCCGATTTGCAGGGAAAGACCGTTTATGCCCCTGCACAGAACCCCAGCTTTATTCTCTCCTATCTGTGTGAAAGCAACGGCCTTACTGTAGGTGAAGATGTTATGATCGATAACACCTATGCACAGCCCGCAGATCTTCGTACTGCTGTGGCAGCGGGTGAGGTTTCTGTTGCCGTTCTCCCCGAGCCTATGCTCACCATCGCAAAGGCATCCAACGATAAGCTGGTAACCGCGCTTGATTTGACCGAGGAGTGGGATAAGGTATCCGAGCCCGGCTCTTTGGTGCAGGGCTGTGTTGTCGTTCGGAAAGCTTTCGCGGAGGCGAACCCCGAAATTGTCGCGGCATTCCTTGAGGATTATGAAGCTTCCATTGCATATCTGACCCAGGACGGAGCGGATGTTGCCGGTGTTATTGAAGGAAGCGGCGTATTCGCAAAGGGTGCTGTTGCTGCAAAGGCTCTCCCCAATTGCAATCTGTGCTTTATCATCGGGGATAATATGCAGACGGTTCTCGGTCACTTCCTTGAAATTATGTACAAGACCCAGCCCGCATCCATCGGCGGTGCAGTGCCCGGGGATGATTTTTACTATATCGGATAATTTATGAAGTTTGTCACTGTAATCAGAAAAGCTGTTGTCCTTTTATTTTGGATCGCACTATGGGGTGCAGCGGCGTATTATATCAATCAGCCGCTGCTTCTCCCCTCTCCCGTTGCTGTTCTTGTGCGTATTCTTGATCTGTTATTTATTCCCGATTTCTGGCTGATCACCGGTCTTTCTCTGCTGCGCATTACTGTTGGCATTTTGGCTGCAATCATACTTGGGTGCATTTTGGCTGTGATCACTGCCTCCGGCGGTTTTTTCGACGACCTTCTCTCCCCTATCAAAACCATCACAAAGGTTACACCTGTTGCTTCCTTTATTCTTCTGATATTGATTTGGCTGGATAGAGATATTGTTACCGCTATTATATCCGCTGTTATGGTACTTCCTGTGGTGTGGAACAACGTGGAAACAGGTCTGCAGAACATTGATAAAAGACTTCTGGAAATGGCTCGGGTGTATAAGCTGAACCATCGCACAAAAATGAAGCGCATTATTGGGCCAAGTATCATGCCGTATTTTCGCTCCGCTGCGCAAACATCCATTGGCATCGGTTGGAAAGCAGGAATTGCAGCGGAGGTGCTGACCGTTCCTGCCCATTCCATTGGAAAGATGATCGCCGATTCCAAATTGTATATGGAGACCATAGACCTGTTTGCATGGACTCTTGTGGTAATTATGTTCAGCTT
>JAFQDR010000032.1 GCA_017415945.1 Oscillospiraceae bacterium | reverse complement strand
TGCTTCCGCAAATATCACCGGCTACAGTGACCGACACAGCATTTCTTCCTATGCGACAAACTCTTTTAAGTGGGCTGTCGGTGCCGGTATCATCAGCGGCACTTCCGCAACTACTTTGAGCCCTCAGGGAAATGCAACTCGTGGCCAGTGCGCTGTGATTATTCGTCAGTTTGAACGCTGGACGAGAGAGACGGGTTCTCCTACTCCAGGCATTATTCCGGGTGAAAACGAAACCCCAGGCGCTGATATATGATCAATTTATATCGTTTAAATCCAAAACACAACCAGTGTGGAGTTGCCATATTCACATTCGAGGAAAGTGGACAATATACATTAGAAGCATCCCCTACTCTATAAGAGGTTAGGGGATGCATTATGTCCCAATAAGAAAAGCCAAAATACTGTTGAATTGTGTAATAACAAGCACCATACTACTTATGTTGATATGTCCTATGATTAATGATATTACGATAGACATTTTTAAGGTCTTATTAAGACAAGACCATAAGAAGATAGATATTATATCCTGATTCATACATCTTACGGAAGTTGTTAAACCTCTGACTTGCTTAACGGAACCGAGAGAGTGTCAAAAACATATGATCACTCCCTCGGATTTCATGCCTTCGCAATGATTTGCACTGTCGGCACATGAGCGATTAAACGAAGCAGATGCAAAGTCGTTGGCTGTGTCTGTGTCCCCTCTCCCCTTTCGCTTCGTGTAATGGGCGGTGTGAGGTTTTCTCTTTGACACCGAAAGATTACAAGCATGCGTACCAAAAACGGCATTTGAGCCATTGACACGCCTACACGATAAAACAAACGCAAACGACAGCATAATATAGCAAACATCCCTCGAATCCTTGTGATTCGAGGGATGTTTTTTGCGCTGCAGAGTAGTGTTGAGGACACCCGCGGGTTCTGCATAATGCGCAGAGTTCTGTCATCGGAAACTACCTTATTCCGTCGGTAAGGGGCTTCCCTACGGGTACGGCAGGTAAACGTACCAGCCCGTAGGGGCAGGAATCCCCCCGTCTCGCCTTATGGCGAGCCACCCCCCTTTAGGCAAGGGGGGCGGGCTGCTCGCAGCTGCGCAGTGCGTCCGATGCTTTTCGGGCGGATATTCGCCCCTACGCTCGCGACCATCGTTATATCTGCGGAGCTTGTCCGACATTTGAGGCGGCAGCTTGCCGCCCCTACAAGGGAAGATAAAATCGGTGCGGTGATAGCGGCGGCAGCAAGCAGCCGCCCTACGGGTGCAAAGCATAAAAAAACTCCCAATGGAATCCATCGGGAGTTCAAAATATGTAGAGTTTAAATTAGCCGTTACCTTCGATGCCTTCCCAGGTATCGCCATCCCAAGTTGCACCGGTTGCGAACTTATCGCTGCTAGGAGCAAATTCTTCAGTGTAAACGCCATAAACGTTAACTTCATCATCAGCATCAGTACCGTTAACATATACAGCAGAAGTAGTAACCTTAATAGAGTTTACATCAGTGTCATCGCCACCATCAGCAACAGTCTTCTCGGTGTATGCAAACACTGCCGCAGTCTTAATAGCATCCAGCTGAGTCAGATCCTTAGCTTCGTTAGCCTTAGTGATGTAGCCGGAGTAAGCGGGTACAGCAACAGCAGCCAGGATAGCCAGGATTGCGATAACTACGATCAGTTCTACCAGGGTAAAGCCGCCGGTCTTCTTCATCATGTTCATGGGAATACATTCCTTTCATATTCAAGTTTCCGACGTAACCGCCGGTGTGTTTTGCCCTTTTCGGGTAGTTCCGTTTCGAAACTTTTGTTTCGTCTTGTGTATCATACCATTTTTCCAAATATTATGCAACCAAATTTTACTACAAATTGTAACAATAATAATTAGCGCACTGTACAATATTTTCGTCATTTTGCTGTGCATTTCCCACAGTAATGTCCGTTTTATAAATAATTTATGAACAAAAAGTAAACTTTCTCTTTCCTTGACATCCCCCTGCCCTTCATGTATCATCTTCTATATATAAAGATACACGCGGAAGGGGTGTCTGCTAAGGCATTGTCTTACACACCTGCGCATCCGTAGGTCGGCCTGCCCCCCTTGCCTAAAGAGGGGTGTCTCGCCGAATGGCGAGACGGGGGGACTCCTATGCCGTGGCGCAGTATACCGTCGTGGCACGCTGTCCATGGTTCCCCACCCGGTAGGGACCGTCGCCCTCGACGGTCCGTGGTTCAGTCCGAGGATTGCCCATGGACATATCATCGCATAACGCCCGACTGCGGTATTGCGGAGCATCGGGGACGATGCTCCCTACGGGTGCGGAGATGGATCTCGGTGTCATGGGTTAGAACTGCAGCAATCCCCCCTGTCCTCGCTTGCTCGGACATCCCCCCTTTAGGCAAGAGGGGCTATCCGTCCCTACAGGTGCGGAAAAGGATTTTTGTGCCGTGGGTCAAGACAGCATATCCGCGCATTCGCATTTCATTGGAGGTATTCCCATGGATGAAAAACAACTGAATATGACAAGCGGCAGCCCCATGAAGCTGCTGTTTTCCTTTGCCCTGCCTCTGATGTTCGGCAATATCTTCCAGCAGCTGTACACCGTGGTGGACGTTGCCATCGTGGGTCAGGGCGTAGGCCTCACCGCGCTGGCGGCACTGGGCACCGTGGACTGGCTGAACTGGATGCTGTTCGGTATCGCACAGGGCTTTACCCAAGGCTTTGCCATTCGGATGTCCCAAAAATACGGCGAGGGAGATATGGAAGGGCTGCGGCTGGTACTGGGCCAGTCCGCGCGGCTGTGCATTTGGCTGGCAGTTGTCGCCATTGCCATCTCACAAGGTGGACTGCACCTGTTTTTCCGTCTGCTGAAGGTTCCCGCGGAGCTGTACCCTCACGCGGAGCTATATACCCGTATTCTCATGGCGGGGATGCCCGTATCCGTGTACTACAACTACACCGCCTCCGTGCTCCGTGCCGTAGGTGACAGCCGCACGCCCCTCAAGGCCATGACCGCTGCCGCCATCACCAATATCATTTTGGACTGCGTGGCTGTATTCCTGCTCCGTTGGGGCATTGCAGGGGCCGCAGGAGCTACTGTGATCGCACAGTGCTTCGCCGCCTATATCTGCCACCGAAAAATGCGCGGCACAGACTTCCTGCGCTTTGACCGCAGCCATATGACAGCCCACAAAACCATCTCTCGCAGCCTTATGGGGCTGGGAGCTCCCATTACCCTGAAGATCGCCATTATCGCACTGGGGGGCATGATCATCCAAAGCGTAGTCAACAGCTTCGACATGGCGTTTATCGCGGGTTTCACTGCCTCCAACAAGCTGTTCGGACTTTTGGAGATCGCCGCCATGTCCTACGGCTTTGCCATCACCACCTATGTTGGCCAGAACTACGGCGCGGGGCTTACGGAACGCATCCGCCGGGGCATTCGACAGGGGCTGCTGCTGTCCGTGGGGACTTCTGTTGTCATTGGCACACTGATGCTCATCTTCGGGCGGGACATCACCATGCTGTTCATCTCCTCCGACTCCCCTGCCCTTATCGAAAAGGCCGGTGAGGTGGCGTATCTGTATCTGGCTGCTATGAGCCTGAGCCTGCCCGCGCTGTACATATTGTATGTATACCAATCCGCTTTGCAGGGTGTGGGCAATACCGTTGCCACCATGGTCTCGGGAGGCTTGGAGTTCGTCATCCGACTGACCGGCAGCATCATCGTCACAGCCACAGGAGTTGCGTACGGCATCTTCGCCGCAGAGGTAGCCGCTTGGTTCGGCGCCGCTGGGTTCCTGACTGTTACCTTCTATCGGCACTTCCGCAAATTAGAAGCGACAATGAAATAAAACTTTCGGTCCCCTGCAAAAGGCGTCCCTACGGAAAAACCGCCGCACTTTCGTGCGGCGGTTCCCCGTTTTGGGTTGAAACATTTAGAGAGGAGAAAGGTAGTGTAGATAGCGTTTTGATTTACTTGAGCATTGCCTTAATGAACCAGATGTTCTTGCGGTAATTGCCCAGCTGGTCTTCCATAGAGGACACCAGACCGTAGTGGTCTTCCTCCGCTGCCAGCTTGCGGATATCTTCCGCCTGTGCCTTCAGCAGCTCCAGATCCTTCAGAACGATCTCCAGACTTTCCTGTACGGAGTAGTCCTTGTCTTCCAGTTCTTCCACGGAGGCTACCTCCAGATACTTCTTCAGGCTGCCCAGAGGCATTTCTCCGTCCATCTTCAGGATCTCCGCTACTTCATCCAGAACGTCTGCCAGAGCATCGTACAGGCTTTCCAGATACTCATGGACCGCCTTGAACTGATGGCCGATCACATTCCAGTGCAGGTTGTGGAGCTTAATATAAGAAACGCCAATGTTGGCGATATAGTTGTTGGAGAGATTTACCAGTTCTTTTTTCATAGTCGTATGTTCCTTTCTTGTGTTTTTATATGAGAGAGTATTTCCAATTTTTTGAGATTCGAAACACCCTTTTGTTTGGTGTTCCTTTTCTTGACTATATGTTAGCATATCCTAACACCTTTGTCAATAACAATATTCGTTATTATTAGCAATTTTTTATATATAAAATACATCCATCAATTTCAGCAATGTGCCAATTCATTGCAATCAACGAAAAAAGAGTTGTAAAACAAGCTGTTCAGGGATAAAATGGATGATAACTATGAAATTTCGACAAGATTCGACACTAAGGAGTGAATCATTTGGTATTCAGCTCTCCGATCTTTTTGTTTGCGTTTCTGCCATTGGTATATATCCTATATCAGTTGATGCCGAAACTGTCCCACAAAAACGCACTGCTGGCAGCTGCCAGTCTGGTCTTCTATTCCTTCGGGCAGCTTTATCGAGTTCCCCTGTTTATCGGGTCCATCCTGCTGAATTACTGCGCAGGCCTGCTGCTGATGGTGCCCAAGCTCCGTCACCGAAAGGCAATTTTGACCCTTGCGGTGCTGCTGAATCTGGGGATTTTGGGTGTGTACAAATACACGGATTTTATCATCGAAAACCTCAACGGACTGCTCCATACCGCTCTGCCCCTTCCGGGCATCGAACTGCCCATCGGGATTTCTTTCTTCACCTTTCAAGGCATGAGTTATGTAATTGATGTGTACCGTGACAGAACAAGCGGCAGCCGCAGTCTGCTGACGGTACTGCTGTATATTTCCTTCTTCCCCCAGCTGATTGCAGGACCCATCGTCAAATACCACGACATTGCCGAACAGATCAGCAGCCGCAATACCACCGTAGAAGATACCGCATTGGGCATCTGCCGCTTCATTGCAGGCTTGGGGAAGAAAGTTCTCCTTTCCAATCCCATGGGCTTCGTGGCCGATGCAGTATTCAACAGGCATTTAGCCGCAGGTATGGATTACCGACTGGCTTGGCTGGGCGGCATCTGCTATATGATGCAGATTTATTTCGATTTCAGTGGCTACAGTGATATGGCGATCGGTATGAGCCGTATGTTCGGTTTCCGTCTCAAGGAGAACTTCAACTATCCTTATGCAGCAGTCAGCATCCGAGACTTCTGGAGACGATGGCATATTTCCCTGTCCACATGGTTCAGAGAGTACTTGTACATTCCTCTGGGAGGAAACCGTATGGGTAAGACCCGCGCAGCCATCAACCGCATGATCGTATTCTTATGCACAGGCATTTGGCACGGTGCCAACTATACCTTTATCCTATGGGGTGTTCTCCACGGTATCCTGTCCGCACTGGAGGACTTTGGGGTTCTGCCCACAGAAAGACTCAGCAAAAGCCCCACGGGGCGGCTGCTCTCCCGCTGCTATACCCTGCTGTGTGTTATGCTGCTGTTTGTGCTGTTCCGTGCAGATACCGTAGCCGATGCATGGACTATGGTCAGCTCCATGTTTCTGTTCCGCACAGCCCCCAACGGCAGCTACCTGCTGCACAGCCTGCTTACAGGCAGCGCAGCATTGTCACTCCTCGGAGCCATTGTACTCTGCGGGGGCATCGCACAGCTTTCGGAGCGCAGACTGCGGAACACGCCCTTCCTTGCGCCCATAAAATACGCAGCCAGTCTGGCAATTCTGCTGCTGAGCATCATGAGCTTGTCTCAGGGCGGTTTTAACCCCTTCATTTATTTTCAATTTTAAGAGGTGGAATGTATGAAAAACAAAATGCTCCACCTTTTATATATCGGATTATTTCTTCTGATTTGTCTGACACCCTTCCTTGGTATGCTGATTTTTGGACCTTCCGAGGCTGCAGCCAATGAAATTCTCGCCAATCCACCCAAGCTCACACAGCGAGACGGCAGTTTCAACATGAGCGTTGCAGATGACACAGAGGATTACATTGCCGATCGCTTTGCCTTCCGCCAAGAGCTGGTAACCGCTTGGGCAAAGCTCAACACCAAGCTGCTGCATACTTCCGTACAGGAGCAGGTGGTTCTCGGGAAGGAGGATTGGCTGTTTTACGCCTCCACCGAGGATGATTATATGGGAATCTGTGCCGACAACGAGCGCATTGCCTACGCAGCATCCAATCTTGCACTGATGCAGGAATACGCACACAGCTTGGGTGCAGAGTTCATCTTCGTCATCGCACCGAACAAAAACAGTCTCTATCCCGCACATATGCCCTCTCATATTCCCAACAGAGAGGAAAGCAATGCTCTCCTGCTGACCAAGCAGCTGGATGTATTGGGTGTAGTCCATGCAGATTTATTTGCCGCTTTCGGCAGGCAAAGCGAAGTGCTGTATTTCCAAACCGACTCCCACTGGAACGGCAAGGGCGCTGCGCTGGCAGCAGATGCCATCTTGGAAACTCTGCATATCACCTCCGAATATTTCGCCGAAGAATTCACACTGAGTAAAGCCCACAAAGGCGACCTGTATGAGATGCTGTATCCCACAGGCAAGGAAACGGAAAGCGACTATGCGCCTGCCAAGGGCTTCAGCTTCCGCTATGACTCTGAGCCCAACGGCGGCAATGCCATCAAAATCGAAACAAGCTGCGATTCCGCCACAGGCAGTCTGGTTTGCTGGCGTGACAGCTTCGGCATCTCCCTGCACCCCTATTTGGCACAGGCCTTCGGCAAGGCCTTTTTCTCTCGCTCCGCTTCCTACGATTTGACGGAGGCAGCCCAACGGGAAGCCACTGCGGTGGTCATTGAGCTGGTGGAACGAAATCTCTCGCAGCTCTGGGAAACCCCGCCGATTTTCCCCGCACCCGTTCGAAATATTGAAGCGCACCAAATCGCAAGCTTAGCTGTACCCGCGGAAATAGGAAAAGAAACCGATGATCTTGTGCAAATTATCGCCACCGCAGATTACAGCATCGCCGATGAAGGAAGCCCACTCTATATTGCAGCTACAGATCAAGTATTTGAGTGCTGCACGATTTTCGAGGGCAATCTGCGGCAAGGCAGTGCCTTTCTCCCCGCTGATTTGGATTTGACCGCACTGTCCTTTATAGGACAAAAGGATGGTCAATTGATCGCATACCCCATTACTCTGAACTAAAGGAGAACCAATATGAAGAAAACGCTCGTATTGACAGCAGCCCTGCTTCTGTGCTTGAGCGGCTGCGGCAGTTCCGACAGCAGCGATGCCGCTGCCACCCCCGTGCCCACACCCAAGCCCACAGTGGAGGTCACGGCTTCCCCCGCTCCCACAGCTTCCCCCATGGAAATTGCCCAGTCCTACATCGACTGTGAGGTCGACGAGCTGATTGCGGTCATCGGTGAGCCTCTGGAAAGCGACTATGCTTCCAGCTGTCTGGGCCCCGGCAAGGACGGTAATCTGGTGTATGACGGATTCACTGTGTACACTTACAAGGAAGGAAGCAGCGAAATTGTTCGCGTAGTGCTTGCATCATGAGCAATACAACAACAAAAAGCCATGTGATCGTGCTTTTGGTCTGTCTGCTTTTGGGACTGTGTCTCCTTGGCTATGTGCTGTATCTTACCGATACCGTGTCCGTCACCTTTGTAAACGGAGACGGCACCACCACCCGAGGGAAAACACTCATCGGCTTCACCCCACATTTCATGCCCGAACCCGTGGATAAACCGCACTATACCTTTATAGGCTGGGAGGACGAAAACGGTGAGCTGATTTGGCCCGAGGATTTGAGACCGCGAGAGGATCTTCACCTGACTGCCAAGTATATGATCGCATTGGAAACCGAAGCCCACAGAGCCTATATGCCCTTGGGCGCAGGTGGTTTTGCACAGCCCGACATCCCTTTGACACGGGGAGAAGCCGCCCAAATGATCTGCAATCTTTATGAGCTGCCCGTAAAATGCGCAGGGCACTACGCAGGCAAGCAGGAAAACAATGACTATTACATAGCCGTCGGCACCCTGTACACCCTGAAGCTGATAGATCGGCATGAAAGATTCAGCAGTGACCAAGCCATTACCCGCGGGGAGCTGATGGAGCTGCTGACCGCGTTTTACCCTGCCAAGCGCAGCACGGTATGCTTCGCGGATCTTGCGGAAGGTGATGCATACTACAATGCGTTCGTTCAAGCCGCATCTCTGGACTGGATCGATTGGGGCAGCAGTATCGAAGCCAAGGCAGACGAAACCATCACTCGCGGAGAGGCCGCCGCATTGATGAACCGTATTCTGGGCAGACAGCCCGCCACCAATGTAACCACCCGCGCCGCAGGGAAATTCCCCGACATGCGCCCCGAACACCCCCACTACGGTGATTTAACAGAGGCCATGGTGTCCCATACCTATGTGATTCGGGACGGCAGAGAAAAGCGCAAGAATTGGGAAAAGCCAGACCCCATCGCCCCCGGCAGAGTCTTTGTTGATGACTGGCACTACTGCGTGGGTGAGGATGGGTTCCTGGTAAGCAATGAAGAAGCAGAGGGCTTCCTCTATGACGAAAACGGACGCTTTACCACCGGTATGCCCGAGCTGGATGCTCTGCTCTTGGAAATCACCGACGAGATCATTACGCCCAATATGACAGCGGAGGAACGTCGTCGGGCAGCCTTTGACTATACCGTTAACAGCTTCACCTATCTGCGCATCGAAAAGTACAAGCGCCGCACCAACGACTGGGGCGAAACCGCAGCATATAAAATGCTCACCACCAAATACGGCAACTGCTACAGCTATGCCGCCGTGTTCTATGAGCTGACCCGTGTACTGGGTGAAGACTGGACTCTGGTCAGCGGTGTTGTGGGCGGCAACAGTGCCCCTCACGGCTGGGTAGAACGAACCGAGGGCAAGCAGCGCTATGTCTGTGATACAGAGCTGGAAATGGCGGTCACCAAAAAAACGGGACGCAGCCCCAATCTGTACATGGTCACAGGCTGGAAGCTATACTCTTGGATGTATTCCCGATAACAAAATATGCCACACGCAGCTGCACCGGTTCGGTAAAATTGAAAAATCCCACCTAATGTAGGGAATTGAAGGGGTGCTGCTCCTTTTCTTGACCATGTGTTAGCAAATCCTAAAACCTTTGCCAATGATGATATCCGTTATTGATATGATATTTTTAACAGCTCCGTCGCAGCTCGTACTTGACGAAAGTTCCATTTTCTGTTACGTTTGAAGTGCTTAATGTCTTATGACAGCGGGAGAACCAATATTGGGGTGTATCCGTATTTCGCGGTAGAAGACCTTCTTCTTCGAACCCGTCAGCTAATCTCGTCGGCACAAGAAGGTACAACAGTATTTCAGCCTGTGGAGCAGCTCCATAGGTTCGTTGTCATTTTCTATGCCGCCTGTTTTTAAGGCGGCATTTCTCTTTCAGTCGATCTTACTGTATAAGGAATCACAATGAAAAAATATATCTCACAGCTTAGTTCCTCCCAAATCATTATTCTCGGCTTTGCCGTGCTGATCCTGTTAGGTGCTGTACTGCTATGTCTCCCCTTCTCCACGCAAGCAAGGCAGTGGACGAGCTTTTCCGACGCTCTGTTCACTGCTACCTCCGCCGTGTGCGTGACGGGACTGATCGTACACGACACCGCAAGCTATTGGTCCGGCTTTGGCCAAGCCGTGATCATTCTGCTGATTCAGATCGGCGGTATGGGCGTGGTCACTGTTGCTGTGGCACTGAGCACCCTGTCCGGACAAAAGGTCAGTTTGAAGCAGCGCAGTACCATGCAGGAATCCATCTCCGCTCATAATATGGGGGGCATCGTAGAGCTGACAGGCTTTATCATCCGCACATCACTGCTGATTGAACTGATTGGGACCGCTGTCATGTTTCCCACATTTTGCAGGGACTTCGGTTTCGGAAAGGGCCTATGGTACAGCCTGTTCCACTCTGTTTCCGCTTTTTGCAATGCGGGCTTTGACCTAATGGGCGTACGTAGCCCCTATTCCTCTCTGACACACTATATCAGCCATCCCATCATCAATCTAACCATTGTGACTTTGATCGTGGTAGGCGGCATTGGTTTTTTGACCTGGGAAGATATCCGCAGATGCAAGACCGACCTCCGCCGCTATCGAATGCAGAGCAAGGTCATCATAACAAGCACCTCCGCTCTGCTGCTGTTCCCTGCCCTATATTTCTATTTCTTTGAATTTGGCAGTTTACCGGCAGGACAGCGATTTTGGGCAGCACTGTTCCAGTCCGCCACCGCAAGAACCGCAGGGTTCAACACCGCGGATTTGACTCTGCTGACGGAATCCGGCATCGTGATCATGGTGGCCCTCATGCTTATCGGCGGATCTCCCGGATCCACAGCAGGCGGTATGAAAACCACCACCTTCGCGGTCATGTGCTCCACAGCCATATCCGTATTCCGTCACCGCTCCCACACCCATTTCTTCGGTCGCCGCATCGACGGGGATACTGTACGCAGCGCCGCAACCATCGTGACCATGTACACCGGTCTTTTGATTGTCGGCACTGTGATCATCAGCCGAACGGAGCAGCTGCCATTCCTTACCTGCCTGTTTGAAACAGCCTCTGCGGTGGCAACCGTAGGGCTTACATTGGGAATCACCCCGCAGCTGGGGCTGCTGTCCCGCATGATCCTGATTGCACTGATGTATCTGGGCCGTGTGGGCGGGCTGACCATCATCTTCGCAACCATGTCCCGCAATCGTCATTTAACCGCAATGCTGCCACAGGAAAAGCTCACTGTGGGCTAAGGAGGAAATTATGAAGTCTATTCTTTTGATCGGATTGGGTCGTTACGGCCGCCACGTTGCCATGGAGCTGCACACACTGAAGCATCAAGTTATGGCCATTGACCGCAATGAGGATTTGGTCAACGATATCCTCCCCTATGTAACCAATGCCCTGATCGGTGACTGTTCCAACCCCAATTTTCTTGCCACACTGGATATCCAATTCTTTGATGTATGCATCGTTGCCATTGGGGATAATTTCCAGCAATCTCTGGAGATCACCTCTCTGCTAAAGGAAATGGGCGCAAAACACGTAATCTCCCGTGCCGCAACGGATATTCAGGAGAAATTTCTGCTGCGCAACGGTGCCGATCAGGTGGTGTATCCCGAAAAGCAGCTGGCAAGATGGACTGCCGTACGCTGTACCTCAGAGCATATTCTGGACTTCATCGATTTGGACGGTGACTTTGATATTTATGAAATGCAGATCCCCAAAAGCTGGAACGGAAAAACTGTTCTGCAAATGGATCTGCGGAAAAAATATGACATCAACATTCTCGCCATTCGTGAAAATGGTGTGTTCAATATGAGAGTAGGGCCCGAAACCGTATTTCACAGCGGCGACTCCATATTGATTTTGTCGCAGCTTTCCTCACTGCAAAAATGCTTCCATATCTAAAAAAATGAGCCACCCGTTTTCGGGTGGCTCAGACTATTTCATTGAAAGTTATTCCTTAATGACCAGCTCTGCGATCTGGATGCAGTTGGTGGCTGCGCCCTTGCGAACCTGGTCGCCGCAGCACCACAGGCACAGGGCATTGTCGTCGGTCAGGTCGGGACGGATACGGCCAACGAATACGATATCCTGATCGGTGGTATCCAGAGGCATGGGGTACTGCTTGTTGTTCAGATCGTCCACCAGCTTAACACCGGGAGCATTTGCCAACACGGCGCGAGCTTCTTCCACGGAAACGTGGCGGTCAAAGCGCAGAGTCAGGGAGACGGAGTGGCTGCGGATAACGGGAACGCGAACGCAGGTGCAGCTGACCTTCATATCGGGTGCGTGGAGGATCTTGCGGCCTTCGTACTGCATCTTCATTTCTTCGGAGGTGTAGCCGCTTTCCTGTTCGCCGCCAATCTGGGGAATCAGGTTGTAAGCGATCTGGTACTGGAACACCTTGACCTGAGGTTCTTCTCCGTTTGCCAGTGCCTTCATCTGGCCTTCCAGCTCGATGGGGCCCGCTGCGCCCGCACCGGAAACTGCCTGATAGCTGGATGCGATGATGGACTTGATCGGTGCGACCTGATGGATGGCGTTGACAGCGGTCAGCGCAATGGTGGTCACACAGTTGGGGTTTGCGATGATGCCCTTGTGGTTCTTTACGTCCTCGCCGTTAACTTCGGGGACTACCAGAGGAACATTGGGATCCAGACGGAATGCGGAGGAGTTATCCACAAAGACCGCACCGCTCTTGACGATGGCATCGGCGAACTTTTCCGCAATGTCGTTTTCCGCTGCGCCCAGAACGATGTCGATGCCCTCGAATGCATCTTCCTTAGCTTCCTTGATGGCGACCTTTTCACCGTTGAAATCGATGAGCTTGCCTACGGAGCGTGCGCTTGCCAGAGGAACCAGCTCGGATACGGGGAACTGACGTTCCTGCAGGATCTTGATCATTTCCTGACCCACGGCGCCGGTTGCGCCCAGAACTGCTACTTTATACTTCTTCATATGAAAATCTCCTTACATTACGAAACTATTGTATAGTACGCGGATAGCTTCCGCAAAATCCCGATTATCCACACCGATGATAATATTCAGCTCGTCGGGACCTTGATTGATCATGCGAATGTTGACACCCGCCTTGCCCAATGCGGTAAATATCTTACCGGAGCTGCCGGGCTGAGATGCCATGCGGCGGCCAACGACGGCTACCATGGCGATGCCGTCCACCACCTGCAACTTATCGGGCTGCAGCTCCTGCTGGATCTCGCTGAGGATGGCATAGAGCTTGGTGCTGATGGCATCGGACTGTACCACCAGAGATACATTGTCAATGCCCTGGGGAGTGTAGTCGATCAGAATGCCATGGCGCTCAAAGATAGACAGAGCCTTGCGAAGTACCCCAACCTCATTGGACATTCCCCGCTTGGCCATGTAGATGACGGAGAAGTTCTTCTTCCCCGTGATGCCTGTAATAAAGCGTTCGGGCTCATGGTCAACGTCCCAGCTCTCACGGATCATGGTGCCGGGGTCATTGGGAGCGTTGGTATTGCGAATGTTCAGTGTGATGTTCTTCTCACGAACGGGGAACACCGCTGCCTCGTGGAGCACCTGTGCGCCCACATAGCTCATTTCCCGCAGCTCGCTGTAGGTCATTTCCCGAATGGTGCGGGGACTGCTGACGATACGGGGGTCAGCCATCAAAATGCCGCTGACGTCCGTCCAGTTTTCATAAGCCTCGGCATCCAGTGCCGCAGCTGCCAGTGCGCCTGTAATGTCGCTGCCGCCACGGGAGAAGGTTTGGATGCGGTTGTCGGGCATCACACCGTAGAAGCCGGGGATGACGGCACCCTTGCTCAAGTCCATAGATGCCAGTGCATTGTAGGTTTTTTCGGTGTTGACACTGCCGTCATAGTTAAAGTACACCCAGTCTGCGGAATCCACAAAGGTGAAGCCCAGATAGGTGGCCATGAGCTTGGCGGAGAAATATTCCCCTCGGCTGACCAGCTCCTCGCGGGAGACCTGCTTTTCGTCCAGCCGTGCCTTCAAGGCCGCAAACTCGGATTCCAGATCGATCACCAACCCCAGCTCTCTGCGGATATCATAATAGCGGTCTGCGATCATGTTAAAGATGGGGGTGCAGTCCACACCGTACTGGGTGTGGGCGTGGCATAAATACAGCAGGTCGGTGACCTTGTGGTCATCAGAGAAGCGCTTGCCGGGTGCGGAAACGATCACCACACGACGGGCGGGATCGCTGTCCACGATTTCCTTGATCTTGCGGTACTGTCCCGCGTCTGCCATGGACGTACCGCCGAATTTCAAAACTTTCATAGTTTGTTACTCTTTCTATTTATATGGTAGGGACGCCCCTGACGGGTGTCCTTTTCATTATGCCAAAGCTGCAATGAATGCTGCGGGGTTGTCCTTCAGCCATGCGTGCATTGCGGATACGCTGACGGGCTTGGTGAGAACGCCTTCGCCCCATGCTTCCGCAACCAGCTCTGCATCCACGCTGCCGCCGCGTACGTAGTACTGCAGCTGAACATCGTTGTTGGCTGCCATGGGTGCGCCGTAGGATGCGTAGAAGCCAATGCCATTGAGTACATCCACACAGTCCTGTGCCACATTGTAAGCGGTGGGATAACGGCCTGCGCCCTGACCGAACAGGCTGCGGGGACCGGAGTTGCTGCCCACCATGGAGATCAGATTGTAGTTCATGGGAACCGCCGCTGCGGGCTCACCGTTGGGAACCAGAGTGGGCTGTACATAAGCGGAAACGCCATTTTCGCCCTGCTCCGCGGTGCCCATCATCTTGCATACATAGCCCCGCTTGGTAAATTCCGCTACGTCCACAGCTGCGATGTTGCGGATGCCGCATACGGGAACGGAGGCCTTTTCCAAGCTTACGTCGAATGCGATGTTTGCGGAAATGATGGTCTTGTTCCAGGTGTCGGGACCGTCTACGTCAGCGGAGGGATCCGCTTCCGCATAGCCAAGCTCCTGTGCCTGCTTCAGTGCCACGGCATAGTCCAGACCGTTGCGGGTCATGTTGTCCAGAATGTAGTTGCAGGTACCGTTCATGATACCGCCAACCTTGCTGATCTTGTCCACGCGCTTGCAGCGTTCCAGCTCGGTGAGCCAGCCGATGCCGCCGCCCACAGCAGCGGTGCAGCGGAACTTCACGCCGCTCTGCTCTACCAGAGGCAGCAGCTCATCATAGAAGTGGTTGACCAGAGCCTTGTTTGCGGTGACCACGTTCTTACCTGCCAGAATGGCAGCCTTTACATAGTCCCATGCAGGGTGGAGACCGCCCATAACTTCCACAACGGTATCGATGGAAGGATCGTTCAGTATATCATTAAAATCATGTGTGACCTGAGCGTCGGGCAGTGTCAGCTCTCTGCGGCACAGCACAGATGCAACCTCCAGGTCGGGATGTGTGGCGGCAATATCATACAAGCCCTTGCCAACAGTACCAAAACCCAACAATCCGATTCTCATAAAATCAACTCCAATTCATAGTTTTTGAGCCTGAGCAATAGAATCCGAACTCGCTCCACAGGGTGTCTTTTTCCGCCTTGCTTCATTTCATTCTTTGATGGGCGTCACCCTTCAAAAGACGGCAACGCAGCAATGGCTTAGCCTATGGCCTCAGAAACGGGTTGGGATTCTATTGCTCAGGCTCCTTGTCAATATGCAAATTAGCACAAATTCAAGCAAGCGTTTTTTTCAACGTGTTACAGGGCGTTTATCTTTTTACGAAAAACACTTGCTTTTTCATGGGACACAGTATATCATGGTCATATTCAAATTGCAAGAGGCGATTCGACAAAAATTTATCTTCTTTTTCGGAGGTTTTCATAATGCTGTACCATTCCACCAGAGACAATAATCTCACCGCTGATAGTGCCGAGGCCGTACTGGAAGGCCTTGCTCCCGACGGCGGCTTGTATATGCCCGCGGCCCTGCCCGCCTTTGACTGGCAGAAGTGCATCAAAGGCAGTGCCATGGAGATGTCCGCCAACATTCTGAGTGCTCTGCTGCCCGATATCCCCAATATCCCCGATTTGGTGAAGGCTGCTTATACCAATAAGTTTGAGACCGAGGACCTGACCCCTACCGTTGCCGCAGGGGACTTCACTGTGCTGGAGCTGTTCCGCGGCCCCACCGCAGCCTTTAAGGATGTGGCTCTGAGCATTCTCCCCCACCTACTGACCACCGCAAAGAAGGTCTGCGGCGTGGAAGAAGATATTCTCATCCTCACCGCCACCTCCGGTGATACGGGCAAAGCAGCACTGGAGGGCTTTAAGGATGTGGATGGTATTCGCATTTGTGTCTTCTATCCCGACGGCGGCGTATCCCCCGTGCAGCGAAAGCAGATGGTGACCCAGGAGGGCCGCAACGTCATCGTCAGTGCCGTGGAAGGCACCTTCGACGATGCCCAGACCGGGGTCAAGAATATTTTCAACAGCTTCCGAGACAAAAAGCTGCCCTTCCGCTTAAGCTCCGCAAACTCTATCAACATCGGCAGACTGGCCCCCCAGATCATGTATTACTTCAAGGCATACGCCGACCTGCTGCATGCAGGCAAAATCGCATTGGGAGACGAGGTCAACTTCTCTGTTCCCACAGGCAACTTCGGTGACATCCTGGCAGGCTACATTGCCAAGAAGCTGGGGCTCCCCGTGGGTATGCTCATCTGTGCCTCCAATGCCAACAACGTCCTCACGGACTTCATCCGCACAGGTATTTATGACAAGCGCCGCGCCCTGCTGAAGACCCAGAGCCCCTCCATGGACATTCTGGTATCCTCCAATCTGGAACGCCTGCTATACCTCATGAGCGGCGACTGCGCACTGGTGGCCTCCCTCATGCAGCAACTGAATGAACAGGGTGTGTACGAGCTGCCCGCAGAGCTGAAAGATGCGGTGCAGGCAGAGTTTTGGGCAGGCTGCTGCTCCGATGAGCAGGCACGAGAAGTCATCGGCCGTGTTTGGAAAGACTGCAGCTACCTGATGGATCCCCATACCGCAGCGGGCTGGGCAGCCGCCGAGGAATACCGTGCCGCAACGGACGACCATCGCCCCATGGTGGTGCTGTCCACCGCATCCCCCTACAAGTTCCCCGCCGCAGTCCTGCAGGCGCTGGGCAAGGCCGACAGCGACGACGAATTCCGTCAGATGGAAGAGCTCCACGCAAAGACCAATGTCGCCATCCCCACCATGCTGGCAGAGCTGGAGCAGAAGGAAGAAAAGCACACAGGTGTCATCCCCAAGGCAGATATGCCCGATTTTGTACTGAATCTGTAATACCTTATAAGGCTCCCCTTTGAAGGGGAGCTGTCAGCGAAGCTGACTGAGAGGTAGAAAAACACCCGAAAGGAACCAACCTATGAAAGTAACCGTAAAGGTGCCCGCCACCTCCGCCAATCTGGGCCCGGGCTTTGACAGCTTCGGTCTGGCACTGACTTTATATAACACCATCACCTTGGAAGAAACCGACAGCGGCCTGGAATTTACAGGCTGTCCTGCGGACTATGCCAACGAAGACAACCTCATTTATGTGTCCTACAAGGCAGCCATGGACTATATGGGAATCCCCGTCAAGGGACTAAAGGTGGATATTGAAGCAAGCATCCCCATTTCCCGCGGTCTGGGCTCCTCCGCCGCTCTGCTGACCGCAGGTGCCATGGGTGCCAACGCACTCCACGGCTCTCCCCTGTCTTTGCAGCAGATTCTGGAAGTCACCAATCCCATTGAAGGTCACCCCGACAATCTGGCTCCCGCCATTTTCGGAGGCATGACCGCATCCATGATGTGCGGCGAAAAGCCCGTCACCGTGGCCTGTCCTCTGCACCCCGACTGGAAGTTTTTGGCACTGGTCCCCGACTTCCCCCTGTCCACCTCCGCCGCCCGTGGGGTGCTGCCCGCAAGCTACTCCCGCGCCGATGCGGTGTACAACGTAGGCCGCGGGGCTCTGGTGGTCAAGGCACTGGAATTGGGTGACGAGGCACTGCTTGCCATGGCAATGGACGATAAGATCCATCAGCCCTACCGCCGCAGCCTCATTGCCGACTACGGCATCATTGAGGACATGGTCAAGGCAAAGGGTGCAGCCTTCTGCCTCAGCGGTGCAGGCCCTACTCTCTTATGTGTCACCCGCAGCGACAGTCTGGCAGCATACTTGAGAGAAGCCCTGCCCCCTGTCACCGCCGCCAACTGGACCGTCCACGAGCTCCGCGCCGAGCATAAGGGTGTACAGGTGCAATAAGGCGGTACCATAAAAGGCAAACAGTCCGACAAACTTGAATATGTAGGGAAGGCAACGACAATGAAAATAATCATTTATGGTTCTCAATATGGAACTGCCAAGCAATACGCAGAAGAACTCGCCAGAAAAACCAGTATTGATTTAAAAAGTTATGAAGATGTTACGGACATAAACCGCTATGACACAGTCATATATGTTGGCGGTCTGTATGCTGGCGGTGTTTTGGGAATGAAAAAAACACTTGCTAAAATGTCGCAATGTCAAAGCAAAAAGATTATCATTG
>JAFQDR010000254.1 GCA_017415945.1 Oscillospiraceae bacterium | reverse complement strand
TGAGATTTTTACAAACTAAAATATAAAGGAAGCATAAACCGTACGGATGTGGGAACATATCGAAGAATTTCGGTGCGGTACGGCGGGAGCAAGCGCCCGCCCTACGAGTGCCGACTATAATTTTAAATCACCGCAATACCGTCACCGCGCTGAACGGTTATCCAAACGTACGATCAAACGAAACCTTCGATAACAGCCGCAATAACTTTACCGTGCTTCAATCTTAAAAAAAATAGAGCTGTAGGTACGAACCGAAAACATTGCAAATTCGTAACAAATGTGATAAAATATCAAAGATTATGCTATTTCGAATCTGAAAGGATATGAATATATGAGAATTCGCAAGAAACCCAACCTGATCCCCCGTATGGAACGCTGTGCCCATGTGCAGGTCTTTGAGCCCGAGCAGCTGAAGGGCCGGTGGAAAACCATCAGCGGCGGCCGCAAGGAGCTCCACGTAGAGCTGGGCTGCGGCAAGGGTCGCTTCACCGCAAACACTGCGGAAGCCAACCCCGATGTATTTCTGGTTGCCATTGAAAAGGTTCCCGATGCTATGGTAGTAGCAATGGAGCGTGTGTGCGAAATGGGTCTGGAAAATGTCCGTTTCATGGATCGTGATGTGGTCAAGCTCCCCGAGATCTTCGAAAACGGCGAGGCCGACCGCGTATACATCAACTTCTGCGATCCCTGGCCCAAGAGCCGCGACGCCAAGTACCGTCTGACCGCTCCCGACTTCCTGCGCAAGTATGCGGACATTCTCCCCTTGGGTGGTCAGATCCACTTCAAGACCGACAACACGCCCCTGTTCACTTGGTCTCTGGAGCAGTTTGAAGCAGAGGGCTGGCAGCTCAGCGAGGTCACCAACGACCTCCACGCCAACGGCCCCGTGGGCATTATGACCGACTACGAAGCCAAGTTCTACGCAGAGGGCATGACCATCAACCGTCTGGTTGCCACCAAGGTGGAAGGCACCAAGAACACCTCCATGGGCAGCGCAGGACGTCTGCGCAACGCATTCCTGTCCGATGCCAAGGGTCATCAGGAGGACAATAAGGAATGAGATTCATTTCCTGGAACGTCAACGGACTGCGTGCGGTGATGAAAAAGGGCTTCATGGACATCTTCCATGACTTGGATGCGGATTTCTTCTGCCTGCAGGAGACAAAGCTTCAAGCGGGACAAATCGAAATGGACCTGCCCGGCTATCACCAGTATTGGTGCTATGCGGAAAAGAAGGGCTACTCCGGCACCGCTGTCTTCGCAAAGCAGGAGGCACTGTCCGTGCGCTACAATCTGGGCATCCCCGAGCATGACACCGAGGGCCGCGTCATCACGCTGGAATACCCCGACTTCTATCTGGTATGCGTGTATACCCCCAACGCACAGGACGGGCTCAAGCGCATCGACTACCGCATGGCATGGGAGGATGCCTTCCGTGCTCATTTGCAGGCACTGGACGCGGTGAAGCCTGTACTGGTCTGCGGCGATTTGAACGTAGCACACAATGAGATCGACTTGAAGAACCCCAAGAGCAACATCGGCAACGCGGGCTTCTCCTATGAGGAGCGGGGCAAATTCACCGAGCTGCTGGAAGCGGGCTTTACGGACAGCTTCCGTCACCTGTACCCCGATCTGACGGGGGCATACTCCTGGTGGAGCTATCGAGGCAATGCCAGAGCCAACAACACGGGCTGGCGCATTGACTACTGGCTGTGCTCCGACCGTGTTGCGGAGAAGATCGAAAAAGCATACATCCACCCCGAAATCATGGGCAGCGACCACTGCCCCGTGGGACTGGAGATCAGTTTCTAATAAGCAAAAAGCCTCTCCTTTTAAGGAGAGGTGGCATTTCCGAGGAACGAGGAAATGACGGAGAGGTCTAAAAATCATTGGTTTCTACCTCTCAGACATCCGTTCGTACCTCACGAATGACAGCTCCCCTTCAAAGGGGAGCCTAATTAGAGGTTTTATTATGAAAATAGGTTCTGTGGAAATCGACGGCAAGCTGTCTCTGGGCCCCATGGCGGGGGTGACGGATGCCGCGTTCCGAGAGGTCTGCCGTGAGCAGGGTGCCGCACTGACCGCAACGGAAATGGTCAGCGCAAAGGCTCTGGTATACGGTGACCGAAAAACAAAAGACCTGCTGTACATTCACGAATCCGACCACCCCATTGCCGCGCAGATCTTCGGACACGAGCCCGAGGTCATGGCGGAGGCTGCCAAAATCGCGCTGGATATTTCCGGTGCGGACTTCATTGACATCAACATGGGCTGCCCTGTCGGGAAGGTAGTCAAAAGCGGCGACGGCAGCGCACTGATGCGCACCCCCCAGCTGGCAGGTGAGATCATCAACGCCGTCAGCAATGCGGTGCCCGTCCCCGTGACGGTGAAATTCCGTAAGGGTTGGGACAGCGGCAATGTGAACGCCGTGGAATTTGGCAAAATGGCAGAGGCCGCAGGTGCCGCAGCCATCGCCGTCCATGGGCGCACCCGTGTGCAGATGTACGCGGGTAAGGCCGACTGGGATATCATCCGCGAGGTGAAGCAGGCGGTGAGCATCCCCGTTATTGCAAACGGTGATATTTTCAGCGGCAGCGATGCCGTACACATTTTGAAATACACAGGTGCGGACATGGCCATGATCGGCCGAGGCTCCTTCGGGGATCCTTGGCTGTTTGCCAGAGCCAAGGCCGCACTGGAGGGACTGCCCGAGCCCGAACTGCCGCCCCTGCCCGACCGCATGGATGTGGCCTTCCGTCAGGTGTGCCGCTGTGCCCAACTGAAGGGTGAGCGAGTGGCCTGCGTGGAATCCCGCAAGCAGCTGGCTTGGTATTTGAAGGGTGTTCCCCACGCATCCTATTACAAACAACAGCTGGTGCAGATCGAAACTCTAAAGCAGCTGGAGCTGATCATTCGGGAGATTCGTCTGGAACTGAGGTGATAGCAAATGTTGACCCACGAAGAGGAAATGCGAATTATCGCAAAAGTCCTCGAGGGAGACACCAACGCCTTTGAGGCACTGGTGGAAGATCAGAAAAAAATCGTGTTCAACCTTGCTCTGCGTATGCTGGGCAACGAAGAAGACGCCTATGATATTTCTCAGGATGCCTTCCTGAAAGCATATACAAACCTGTCGGGCTTCCGCGGCGACTGCAAATTCTCCTCATGGCTGTACAAGCTGACCACGAATTTGTGTCTGGATTTCATCCGCAAGCGCAACCGCCACAAGGTCATCCCCCTTGTGTACGAAGACGACGAGGGCGAAAGTGAATATATGGAGATCCCCGATGAGACCTATTCCCCCGAGCTTCGGACAGAGAAGAATCTCCTGCGTGAGAGCGTACGAAACGGACTGGGTCAGCTGCCTCCCCAGCAGCGGGAGATCCTGGTACTCCGAGAGATCGGCGGTCTGCGGTATGACGAGATCGGCAGACAGCTGAATTTGGAGGAAGGGACGGTCAAATCCCGCATATTCCGCGCCAGAAAAAAACTATGCGATATACTATCTAAGGACGGGAACATTTCACATGAACTGCCGTCCAAACAAACAGAGAGAGGAGGGCGCTGGAAACAACCATGAATTGTAATGAGATAAGAGAAAAGATCAGCTGTATGCTGGACGGTCAGCTGAGTGCGGAAGACAGCGCCATCGTAGCCGAACACCTGGCAGAATGCCCCGAATGTATGAGAGCGTTTGAGGCCTTCCACGCCATCTCCCTTGCAATGGAGGAGATGGAGGATGTTCCTGCAGGGTTCACCGAGGATGTTATGAACCGCATCCATAAGTCCAACAACAAACCCACACCCAAGAAACGCCCCATGGGCATTTTCCGCATCGCCGCTCTGACCGCCACCGCGGCCTGCGCGGCACTGGTGCTCATGGCAGGCACAGGCTTTGCAAACACCCATATGTATGTGGGCGGCGGCACCGCCGATACCGCGGAGTATGTGCATCTGCAAAGAGCCACCCCCACCCCCAAGGCGGAGGAAAACATCAGCTTCGTTTCTGACGATGCTGCCGTGGACAACGGAGACACGGAAACCGAGGATGTTTACACCGACATCAAGGAAGCGGTGGTGAGTGAAGCCCCCCAATCCGAAGCCCGAACCGAAACCGTTGATATGACGGCACAGCCCACCGTGGCAGTGGAGGGGCAGGCACCCATTATGGAGCCCGCGGACGGACTTCCCATGATGGAAAATCAAGCACCCGTTCCCCCTCCTGCAGTGACCGCAACTCCCATCCCTCAAATGGATCTGCTGTTTGCGGAGGATCTGCTGCTGGTATTCGAGGAAGCGGACTTTGACAAGTTCACGGAGCATCCCGCCTATGAGGTCACCCTTACGGCAGAGGACGGCACCGAGGTACAGCTGAAGGTCTGGCTGGACGGAGGGCGCATCTACTGCAAGGACGAGGCCGCAGGCACCGCATGGTACACCTTCGGCACGCCCGCACAGCTGGCGGAGCTTCTGGGTGAGCCCGCAGCAATGCCTACCCCCACAGCCTAAGACCAAATGCAGTCAAAACCACCGAGCAATCGGTGGTTTTGCTTAGACTGTCAAACAAGTGAAATGGTATGCGTTAATAAGGCCCTCCGACC
>JAFQDR010000004.1 GCA_017415945.1 Oscillospiraceae bacterium | reverse complement strand
TAATTCTCTTTCCTTCATGCGTTCGGAAAAATTCGCACGTATAACCGAGAGAACAGAACTGTCCATGTCCGCAGAGAAGCTTTTTTGACAGCACGGCTGGTGTGATGTCGATCATGCCATGTGATTTCAGCTTCTTCGCAAGCTCGGTAGCACTTCCGCAAAAATCATCCGTACCACTCTCCGTGAAATAACGATCCACCAGTTCCACGGTGGGATCAATCAGCTTTACAAGCTCCGGGTTAGCATCCCGCAAAAGCCATGTGTGACTTACTTCAGAGAAAACCAAAGGGATTTCCAATGTTTTGATATCTCTGCCGGTGCAGAACAGCGTTGCCGCATTTTCTGTGCGCTTGTCCCGCTGCAAAATGAACGTGCTGTCTACCGCACCCGAGATTCCCGTCGAACCCGTGAGCGTGTTCACGGGATCGTTTGCCCCCTGCTTCCTGAGATGATGAACCAGCAGGATAGCAAGCCCGTGTTTGGATGCAAGTGATTTCAAAACACCAAGTTCCTTGTAATCGTTCGCGTAGAGATTTGTGTTGCCGATGTCCTCTCGGATTTTTGAAAGGTATCAACGATCACAAGCTTTGTGTTCGGATTCGCTTCCATGAATCTGTCAATCTCATCACAGAATCCATTCGCAAGCGATTTGCACTCCACCGCAAACTTGAGCGACGACGAACTCTCATCGGTGATGTCAAGAAGGCGACGCTGTAATCGCTCGAAGCTGTCCTCAAGAGCAAGGTATAAAACCGTGCCTTGCTTGGTTTCAAAATTCCATATCGGCTGACCTTTTGCAATCTGTAAACCGAACCAAAGCATCAGCCATGACTTACCGATCTTCGCCGCACCGCCGATGATGTGAATCCCCTGTGGTATCAGCTCTGACACAAGGAACGGTGTTGCTTTCAGCGGCGTGCTCACCAGTGTGTCCGCATCCATCGTTTCCAGTCCTGCGAGTCCGAGAAACGCAAGCTGCTGACGACGCAGTTCTGCATCGTAATTCAATTCTCCGTTCAATCGTTACCTCCGTTTTTCTACTCCGACTATACTCTGCGCAGATGCCGGAGACTTGTTTTGTCGACAATAAATTTTACCATGCATATTGACAAAACACATTAGATAATATTTACTATCTCTACGGTTATCTATTTTGTTATCTACTGAGCACGGGTTTACAAACTGTTTACAAAGACTGTTTTCCCTTATATATCAATGCTTTTTGGTATTTTTGCAAAGCCGGAAGCAAGTATTTTGATAAGTTTTTTCGGCAAAAAAATATTTTTGATCCGAACCGCATTTCCGAATTGAGAATGAAAAAAATGTAAACATTTCGACATTTTTGGATAGAGGAGTGATTTCTGCATGGCGAAGCTGCCGCCGAATCCGTTTAAGATTACCGTATATTATTCGAAAAACACCTGTATCATAGATGAGAAGCACAGCTATCAAACTTGCGAAGTGCTTTGTAAGCTGCTCAGTTACACTGGTCGCGATCTTTCACTTTTGCGGGATGAGTTAAAATCGTTGCTGCAATGTCTGCTGTTAAAATTTGATGTAAATTTCAGCGCGTGGGAGAATTACGACAAGAATGTATACATGGCGCAAGCGCGTTTGAATGATGTGAAGGAGCTTCTGCTTGAGCTGCCTCTGTATCGTTATGTGACAGATCCCGATGCGTTTGATTATGAGGACCTGATTCACATGCTGAGCCTGCATTCTTCGATGTTTGATCACCAATATGATGACAAAGAAAGCCGTGCAGAACAGGAAGAGAAGAAAGCCGAGCTTCGCAGGCGCGGTGTTCCCGAGGATACCGTTAAGAAAATGTTTGATCCTCTCGAAGAAGATGAAGAAGATTACGAGGAATTTGATAATCCAGCAGATCCATATTCTTTTATGGAAGATGAGCGATACAAGGAAAGAGACTACGGGTTTTATGAAAGCCACGTGCTGGAATCGGTTATGAGTGAAAAGGATGATATGCGCCATTTTCAGCCGTATTGGCACAACGGAGACGCGGAGCTTGAGGATTATTACGGTGCGGAGCTTCTCAACAATGACCTGCGTGCGCTGATCGAACCGTACATTGATCTGCTCAATACACTCACGCATCTGCAGGATACTTATGGGCATTTCCTGGATGAATATGTTCATGCCGCGGGAAAGTTTCTGACCGACGATGAGATTGCAAAGGTTTACGAAAAATATATTAAGACAGCGGAGCGGAAGATCATCAAGCCGTCCGGTGTTATGTCGCTCGAATGTAAAACCATAAAGCAAGGACGCAAATCTGTATGGTGCGACGTTTATAAATTCAACAGTCTGTCTGCGTTTCTCTATTTCGATTTCTTTCGCGGACTTCGAAGTGGGTTTATTCCCAAGCGCTGTGAACATTGCGGCAATTATTTTCTCCTGACCTCCGGACGATACTACGATTTCTGCGAGCGCCCGGTGAAAGGCACCGACGGCAAGACCTGCCGCAATATCGGTGCGCACAAGAAGTACGAGGAAAAATGCAAGAGCGATCCTATATGGCTTGCCTACAACCGTGCGTATAAAAATCACTACGCACGGGTTATAAAAAAGAAAATGACCAAGTCAGAGTTTCGGACCTGGTCGGATTGGGCGAAGGAGTATCGAGATAAGGCGCTTGCGGGAAAGGTGAAAATTGAGGAGTACGAGAAGAAGATCAAGGAGTGAATCGTGCGCCCACAGGGGGCACAAGACCGCTCACACGGCGAGATGTGAGGGATCGTCGGGCCACACGCCGCATAAAATGATAACCGCCTGTGTGCCGTTTGTGGGGCAACACGAGCGGTTGAGGTTTCGCATATAATTTGGTACGATTGATATATCGTTATTTTTCGTATTCTATGAGCGCAAGAAGTTCTCTGCCAACTTGATTTATCCTCAACACTTCGGTTGCTGTCTTTACTGCAATATCAGGGTATTCAAACTCAGCACTCCATTCAGCTTCTTCAATCCGTCCGACAAACACAAGCACTATGATTTTACCTATGATAGCCTGACGTATCAATTCAACATCGGGACAATTATCAATAATGCTTTGATACCGTCGCAAGGCATTATCGGAAAGTTCATTCAAATAATCTGCACTGCCGTTGGGACTGATGTTTTCATCATAGGCAAGTTGGTATTCCGCACCGGCCAGCCATTCGAGATAATGATAATTTTCCGGATAGGCAAGAACAGCTTCCTTTGCCCACCAATAGCTTTCTCCATGTTCATCGCTGCCCTTGTACTTTTTATACGCATCAGCATACTTGCGTTTTTCACGCATATCACGATCCGAATGCATACCCAATAATTCATCCGTACTCACATTCAATATTTGCGCCAACGGTACGATCAATCCAAGGTCAGGCGTTGTGGAACCCGTTTCCCATTTTGAAACTGACTGAAATGTAACGCCGAGGCTACCAGCCAATTCCTCCTGTGTAAAACCGTTCTTTTTTCGCAATTCTTTGTTTTTTTGCCCTATATCATTCATATATCAACACTCCTGAATATCGTAATTAGTCCACTTGGCAGTAGCGAGAGAATAATAGTCGTAATCGTAACCTATGCCAAGCACATGATATTTCGCCAAATAATCACCCCCTATTTTGTATATTGTCGCTTTAATTTGGTTTAGTCTTTTCTGAATC
>JAFQDR010000253.1 GCA_017415945.1 Oscillospiraceae bacterium | reverse complement strand
TATCTGTCTTTTCGGGGGTAGAGCGCATCGAGGCTCTGGTGGTGGGACTGTGGCTGCTGCCGGACTTTGTGCTCATTACCATTGAGCTCATGGTGGCAGCGGACAACCTGCAGGAGATTTTCCCCATCCCCCACAGAAAAATATCCGTCATCGCCGCCTCTGCCTTTGCTTTGCTCATTGCCTTCCGCATCGCACCCCACGGACAAAATATGAACCGCTGGTCTGACCAAATCATACCCGCCATCCACCTTTTCTGGGCATATGCAGTCATTCCCCTGTTGCTGCTGATTGGGGGCTTACGCAAAAAGTTTTGAACATTTTCCACAGAGTTTCCCACATTCTAAAGGCAAAACCCTTATTTTTCCAAACAATTTACAAATTTTAGCTCGTACTGACATCTTTGTAATCGTTTTGTTTCCACATGGTTTTCCGACAATGTGGATAACCCATTCTATCCTCAATACAGGCAGCACCCGTAGAGCGGCTGCATCAACAACATCATACAAATTGTGTAAAATTTATTTGCTTTATTTAGATTTTACTACCCCATTTCTTCTGAAATGTGGTATAGTAGCTTTATATTTTATCACAAGAGGTGAATGTTTTTGCACGAGCTTGGTGTGCTGCGGCATATTATGAAAACCGTGGGCGGCATTGCGGAACAAAACCGCATCGCTTCCGTGAAATTCATTACACTGGAGGTTGGCACAGAGTCCACCTACGTCCCCGCATATTTGACCAAGCTGTTCCCCGTGGCAGCGGATCCGTATCCCTCCCTGCAAAATGCGGAGCTGCGCATTATCGGGGTATCGGGCAGAGGACTGACCATCAAAGAAATCGGATATTGAGAAAAGAGAGAACACATGGAAGAAAGAAAAATGCAGGCTTCCAACATCGACGAGCAGGGCAATGTCCTGTTTTTGGATCAGGAACGCCTTGAGCGCAAGGTAGTGGGCTTCCCCCGCCGGAAAAATCACCCCAACGGCTTGGGAATTCACAATTTCATCAAGCAAAAAATTCTGGCTATGAGAAAAAGCCGCTGGCAATGGGCCCTGCGGCTGTATCGGATGTTCATTCGCCTTTCCGTCTGGATGAAGGAAGGCGGATGGAAGGGTGAGCTGTTTAAGCGGGGCATTATGATCGCACCCAATATGGAAATGCACACCTCTACTGTAGTGCTGCCCTTGGAGGTAGACGTTCCCGACCACATGAACGAAAAGGTCATTGTCCCCATGGATCTGGTGAAGGAGGCTCTGAAAAAGGCAAACTTCATTGCGGGCATGGACGTATGCCTGTGCCGTGATGCCAACGACTGCCACGATTACCCCCACGATGTGTGCTGCCTGTTTTTGGGTGAGGCCAGCCGCACGGTGGTCAAGCACAATCTGGGCAGAGAGTTTACCTATGAGGAGGCCTGTGCCAGAGTGGACAAGGCCGCCGAGCACGGGCTCATGGCACAGTCCGTATGGATCGAGGTAGAACAGCTGCTGTGGGGTGTCCGCAATGACGAAATGGACAAGTTCCTTGAGATCTGCTTCTGCTGTCCCTGCTGCTGCATTGCCCTGCGATTGGCACGCAACGCACAGCCCGAGGACCGCATCCGTTTCCATCCCTCCGGCTGGACCGCCGTCCCCGACCGTACCAAGTGCATCGGCTGCGGCAAGTGCGTGAACACTTCCAACGGCTGTCCCATGGAGGCCATTTCCATTGGAGAGGACGGCAAGGTGGTCATCAATCAGGAGCTGTGCGTAGGCTGCGGCATCTGCAAGAACCGCTGTCCCATGGATGTGATCAAGCTCAAGCAGACCATGCCCATGCGTGACAGTCTGGCGGACTACTTTGACATCGAATACAACCTGCCCTTGGATGTATGGAAGGTCGAATGAACATGGATGAAATCAAAATCATAGAAGTAAAACAGAGCGTTTTTGCCGACAACAACGCCGATGCGGACAGACTGCGGGCAGAACTGAAGGAAAGCAAGACCTTCCTGCTGAACCTCATGTCCTCCCCCGGTGCGGGCAAGACCACTACCCTGAAGCAGCTGGCAAAGGAGCTAAAAGGCAAGCTCCGCTGGGCGGTCATGGAAGCGGACATTGACTCCGCTGTGGACACCGAGGCCATACTGGATGCGGGCATCCCCGCCATTCAAATACATACCGGCGGTATGTGTCATCTGGATGCGGACATGACCCGTCAAGGTCTCCGTGAGATGGATACCAAGGATATAGACCTTGTGATTTTGGAGAACGTGGGAAATTTGGTATGCCCCGCGGAATTCGACACGGGTGCGGTAAAGAACATGACCATCCTCTCCGTCCCCGAGGGTCACGATAAGCCTTTGAAGTATCCCCTCATGTACGAAACCTGTCAGCTTATGGTCATCAATAAGATCGATGCGGCGGACTATTTCGACTTTGACATTGCCAAGGCCACGGAATACGCCAAGATGCGTAACCCCGATATCGATGTGCTGTGCATCTCCGCCAAAACCGGAGAGGGCATCCCCGCTCTGGCTCAGTGGATCATTGACAACGTCAAGGAATGGAACGAATAAAAAAGCCTCCCCTTGGATAAGGGGAGGTGGCAAAATCGGAACGATTTTGACGGAGAGGTCGAATTTTTATTATCTACCTCTCAGTCAGCCGCTCGTTCCTCGCGTCTGACAGCTCCCCTACATAGGGGAGCCTTATAAAAAAAGGACTTCCTAAGGGAAGTCCTTTTTTTATGCGTGTTTGTCTCGCTGGGCAACAGCCAGACGGTCACAGCGGTTATTGAACTCGTTGTCCGCGTGGCCCTTGACCCAGTGGAAGCTGACCTTGTGGGTATGCAGCAGCCCATCCAAGGTCTGCCACAGGTCGGGATTTTTCAGTTCTCCGCCCTTGCGCTTCCAGCCTGCCTTCTTCCAGCCTGCCAACCAATGTTGATTGATGGCATTGCAGATGTACTGGCTGTCGGTATACAAATCCACTTCGCAGGGCTCCTTCAAAGCCTGCAGGGCATTGATCACACCCAGCAGCTCCATTCGATTGTTGGTAGTCTGATGCTCACCGCCGCTCATTTCCTTTTCCGCGGTGCCGTACTGCAAAATCGCACCCCAGCCGCCGGGGCCGGGATTGCCCGAGCAGGCACCGTCGGTATAAACAGTCACATGTTTCATTCAGCGGTTTCCTCAACTGCTTCCTCCGCAGCTTCCTCGGATTCTTCCTTTTCCGCTCTTGCGATGGAGGTGACCACTGCATTTTCGCTCAGACGCATGACCTTAACGCCCATGGTGGTACGGCCGTAGAGGCTGATGTTGGAAACGGGGGTACGGATCATGGTGCCGTCATCGGCAATGATCATAATGTCCACATCCTCCAGCACGCCCATGACCGCAGCCACCTTGCCGGTCTTTTCCGTGCAGTTGTAGTTCTTGACACCCATACCGCCGCGGTTCTGTTCGGGGTATTCGGTAAATGCGGTGCGCTTGCCGAAGCCCTTTTCGGTAATGGACAGCAGCTGTGCGTCCTCACGGAATACCTCTGCACCGATGACATAGTCACCCTCACGGAGCTTGATGCCGCGAACACCCGCAGCCTCTCTGCCCATGGCGCGGGCATCGGTTTCCTTCATGTTAATGGACATACCGTCGTGGGTAGCGATGATGATATTGTCGTCACCATTGGTCAGCAGTGCGGAAACCAGCTCGTCATCTTCATTCAGACCCAGTGCGCGGATACCCGTGGAACGAATGTTCTTGAGAATGCTCAGTTCCATGCGCTTCATGGTACCCTGCTTGGTAATGAGAATAATATGCTTGCCCTCTTCCAGAATATCATCGGCGTGCACCATAGCGGAGACCTTTTCGCCGGGATCCAGAGGCAGAACGTTGACGATATTGGTGCCGCGGGCGGTGCGGCTTGCTTCGGGGATGCGGTAGCCCTTGATTTTATAAACCTTACCCAGAGAGGTAAAGAACAGGATCTGTGCGTGGGAGGATGCAGTAAACAGAGTCTCGATGTAGTCTTCCTCACGGAGAGACTGTGCCTTAATGCCCTTGCCGCCGCGGTTCTGGCTGGCGTATTCCTTGGTGCCCAGACGCTTGATGTAGCCTCCCTTGGTCAAGGTATATACGCACTGCTGTTCTTCGATCAGGTCTTCCATGTTGATGTCGTCGAAGACATCCTGGATTTCCGTGCGTCGTTCGTCGCCGTACTTGTCCTTGATTTCCAGCAGCTCTTCCTTCAAAACGCCCTTCAGCAGCTCGGGATTTTCCAGCAGCCCCACATAGTAGGCGATCTTTTCCTGCAGCTCCTTGTATTCGTTTTCCAGCTTTTCACGGTTCAGACCCTGCAGTGCGATCAGTCGCATATCGC
Organism: Oscillospiraceae bacterium; assembly: GCA_017415945.1. The sequence goes on along the minus strand of JAFQDR010000253.1, from coordinate 14,660 downwards.
AGATAGCCTGCGCCTGCACATCGGACAGACCGAAGCGTTCCATCAGATTCTGCTTAGCGTTGTCATAGCTGTTGCGGATGATTTTGATGACCTCGTCAATATTATCCTGCGCGATCAGCAGACCCTCCAGCAGGTGGGCACGCTCACGGGCCTTCTTCAGATCGTAGCGGGTACGGCGTTCCAGAACCTCTTCCTGGAAAGTCAGATATTCGGACAAAATTGCCTTCAGTGGCAGGATCTTGGCTTCCTTCTGGTTGTTGACCAGAGCCAGATTGATGATGGAGAAGGTGGTGCGCATCTGGGTTAGGCTCAGCAGATGGTTCAGCACCACCTGAGGATTGGCATCACGCTTGAGCTCTACTACAATGCGCATGCCGTTGCGGTCGGTTTCGTCACGGATGTCGGAGATGCCTTCCACACGCTTATCCTTTACCAGCTCCGCAATGTGGCCCACCAGCATACGCTTGTTGACCTGATAGGGCAGCTCGGTAACGATGATGCGGACACGGCCGTCCTTGCCGTATTCTTCAAATTCCGTGCGGGCCTGTACGGTAATTTTGCCGCGGCCTGTTTCATAAGCCTGACGGATGCCCCCGCGGCCCATGATGATACCTCTTGTGGGGAAGTCGGGACCCTTCATGACCTGCATGAGTTCGCCCACGGTCACATCGGGGTTATCCAGCTGCATGACCGCAGCCTCGATAACTTCGGTAAGGTTGTGGGGCGGCATATTGGTTGCCATACCGACAGCGATACCGCTGGAGCCGTTCACCAGCAGGTTGGGGAAGCGGCTGGGCAGCACGCGGGGTTCCTTACGGGTTTCGTCGAAGTTGGGATCCCAGTCTACGGTATCCTTTTCGATGTCGCGCACCATTTCGTCGGCAATCTTCGCCATACGAGCTTCGGTGTATCGGTAAGCCGCTGCGGGGTCGCCGTCCACGGAGCCGAAGTTGCCGTGACCGTCAATGAGAGGGTAGCGCAGGGAGAAGTCCTGTGCCATACGGACCAGCGCATCGTAAACGGAAGCGTCACCATGGGGATGGTAACGGCCCAGTACGTCACCGACTGCGGTGGCGCACTTACGGAAGGGCTTATCCTTGGTCAGACCGTCCTCATACATAGCGTAGAGGATGCGGCGATGTACGGGCTTGAAGCCGTCCCGCACGTCGGGCAGGGCACGGCCGACAATGACAGACATGGCATAGGCCATATAGCTGTCCTTCATTTCACTGACCAGCTCGCTGTCTACGATTTTCTGGTCGGGGTATCGAATTTCCTCGGGCAGGTAATCCTTATTACGCTTTTTTGCCATCGTTTCAGTTACCTTTCCTTCTTAGTAGTCCAGATTTTCAACCTTGGCGGAGTTTTCTTCAATGAAGCGGCGGCGGGGCTCCACTTCCTCACCCATCAAAACGGTGAAGATGGCGTCCGCTGCCACAGCGTCCTCCAAGGTGATGCGGCGGAGGGTACGGGTTTCGGGGTTCATGGTGGTTTCCCACAGCTCCTCGGGGTTCATTTCACCAAGACCCTTGAATCGGCTGATGTCCACACGGGCATTGGGGTTATCCCCGCGCATTTCGGAGGAAATGCGGTCACGTTCTTCGTCGGAGAATGCCACCTTGGTGGTCTTGCCGCGGGTGAGCTTATACAGAGGGGGAACGGCGGAATAAACATAGCCGTTATCAATGAGGGGGCGCATGAAGCGGAAGAAGAAGGTCAGCAGCAGGGTACGAATGTGGCTGCCGTCCACGTCCGCGTCGGCCATGATGATGATTTTGTGGTAGCGCAGCTTCTTCAGGTCAAATTCTTCCCCGATGCCTGCGCCCAGTGCTGTAATAACAGGCTGCAGCTTGTCGTTGCCGTAAACCTTATCCGCTCTGGCTTTTTCCACGTTCAGCATCTTGCCCCACAGAGGCAGGATCGCCTGGAAACGGGAGTCACGGCCCTGAGTAGCGGAACCGCCTGCGGAGTCACCTTCCACGATGTAGATTTCCGTGAGTTCGGGGTCGCGGTCGTTGCAGTCACGGAGCTTGTCGGGCATCTGGCCGCTTTCCAAACCAGTCTTCTTGCGGATGGATTCGCGGGCCTTGCGGGCAGCCTCTCTGGCGCGGGAGGCCATCATTGCCTTTTCCAGAATGGCCTTTGCGATCTGGGGGTTCTCCTCAAAGAAGTCTACCAGCTTTTCACCCACAATGGTATTCACCAGAGTACGCATTTCCGCATTGCCCAGCTTGGTCTTGGTCTGACCTTCAAACTGGGGCTCGGTGAGCTTAACGGAAATAACAGCGGTAATGCCTTCCAGGCAGTCGTCGCCGGAGAGCTTATCATCGTTCTTCAAGATATTTCTGGCAATGCCGTAGGTATTGAGTACACGGGTCAGTGCCATCTTGAAGCCCGTTTCATGCATACCGCCTTCGGGGGTATGAATGTTGTTGGCGAAGGACACCAGATTATCGGAGTAGCTGTCGGAATACTGCAGGGCGATCTCACATTCGCTGTCGCTGCGGCTGCCGCTCATATAGATTACCTGCTCATGGACAGGGGTCTTGTTCTTGTTGATGAAGGTGACATATTCACGGATGCCCCCTTCGTAGTGCATGGAGTCGAAGTGCTCCTTGCCGGGGCGCTTGTCCTCGGTGGTGATCTTCAGACCCGCGTTCAGGAAGGCCTGCTCACGCATACGCTTATGAAGAATTTCATATTCGTATACGGTCTCATCAAACATGATGGGGTCGGGCTTGAAGCGCACGGTAGTACCGCGGCGTTCGGTTTCCCCTACCACGGTCATGTACTGGGTGATCTCACCACGGGAGAACTTCATTTCGTGGATCTTGCCGTCCTTATGCACCTGTACCTCCAGCCATTCGGACAGTGCGTTAACAACAGACGCACCAACGCCGTGAAGGCCGCCGGATACCTTGTAACCGCCGCCGCCGAACTTGCCGCCTGCGTGGAGGACGGTGAAAACGACTTCCAGTGCGCTCTTGCCGGTCTGCTCCTGAATATCAACGGGGATGCCGCGGCCGTTGTCGGTAACGGAGATAATATCTCCCTCCTCGATGACCACATTGATCTCCGTGCAGTAGCCCGCAAGGGCTTCGTCAATGGAGTTGTCTACGATTTCATACACCAGATGGTGCAGGCCGCTGCTGGAGGTGCTGCCGATATACATACCGGGTCTTTTGCGGACAGCCTCCAAGCCTTCCAGAACCTGAATTTTACTGGCGTCGTATTCTTCTGTGATTCTTTCGGTAATTTCTGCCATTTATAATTACTCCTGTTTTTTCAGCTCGTACCGTCTGCTCAATTAACGTTTTGTTTAAGCACGGTAACTATCGTGCGGAACACAGACGAACTGAATAATCGATATTTTTTTAGCTTTATCGCTGTATCTATCCTGTAATCGGGCGAACACAGTTCGCCCCTACATTTTTAGGCTTTTCTTTTAAGGGGAGCTGTCAGCCGAATGGCTGACTGAGAGTTTTTTCAGCTCGTACCATATGCTTCTTTATCGTTTTGTTGAAGCACGGTAACTTTTCTTCCAATTTTATTGAAAGAGTAGCTTCCCCTTGAGGAGGAGCTGGCATCCGTGAGGAACGAGCGGATGACTGAGGAGGTGTGCGGTACACACCCAAATATTTGAGCTGTATGGCGAACACAACACCTCATCCGACCTCGCTTTGCTCGGCCACCTTCCCCTCAAGGGGAAGGTACTCCCTTTATTTCTATATGATATGTTCCTGTATTCTGCGCTGCAGGGTCTGGGGAGTGACCATGGAGAGATATATTTTCTCGGTGTCCCCATCCATGCAAATCACGATGGAGTTGGGAATTTCAAACTCCGCCGCGTTGATGACCTTTCCCGCCTTTTCCGCTTTATTCAGCGTTTCTCTGGTGCGGTGGGAATAGGTGGCGTTGTCCATGTCGAAGATCCCCACAATATCCTGTTTTCTCACATAATAGTGGTTGCCGATATGCAGATACATAAGTTTTTCCTATTTATTCCTTGATGGTGCCGCCGTTCACGGTAATGACCTTGCCTCCCGTGCGGCGGGCAATATCCTCCCCTTCACAGCAGGTGATCAGGGTCTGTCCCCCGCCGATGCGGTTCAGTACAAATTCCTGTCTGCCGGGATCCAGCTCACTGAGCACATCATCCAGCAGCAAAATGGGGTACTCCCCGAATTCCTGCAGATGGATCTCCCGCTCCGCCAGCTTAATAGACAGTGCCGCGGTGCGAGTCTGTCCCTGTGAGGCAAAGGTGCGGGCAGGCTTGCCATTGATGAAAATTTCAATGTCATCCTTATGGCAGCCCGACAGGCACATGCCGCTTTCAATTTCCGCCTTGCGGTGGCTTTCCTGATGCTCGCACAGGTCATAGTAAATTTCCGCCGTGCTTGCGGTGGGATCCTTCACGGTGCTGACGGTCATATACCGCATATCCAAGCTGTCACGGCCCCCGGAAAACTCCTTGTGTATTTCCTTGGCCTCCACAGCTAAACGGTTGACGAAGGCGGCACGATAGCGGATGATTTGTGCGGACACCTTGCACATTTGGTCGGAGAAGTCATCCAAGGTATCCAGCAGAGAGGGCTTTTCTCGCCAATCCTTCAAAATAGCGGATTTCTGCTCGTAGAGCCGATTATAATCGCTGATGAGCTTGGCATAGCCGGGGCGCAGCTGGGATATGGCGTTGTCCATAAGCTTTCGCCGAGCGGCGGGTCCTTCCTTAATGAGGTACAGGTCATCGGGACAGAACAGCACGCAGGAAAACTTCCCGCCGATCTCCCCCGCTGAGGTTTTCACGCCGTTAACGGTAATGCTCTTGCGGACACCCTGCCGCAGCAGAATGCGGACGGTCTGGGTTCTTCCCCCTGCGTTCACATCTGCCAGCACCTCGGCGCCGCTGTACCCAAAGCCGATCATCTCACGATCATAGCGGGTGCGGAAGCTCTTGCCTGTGCTTACAAGGTACACCGCTTCCAGCAGATTGGTCTTCCCCTGGGCGTTCTCCCCCGTGATCACATTGATGCCGGGGTCGAAATCCGCCCACTGATATTCATAGTTGCGGAATCCGTTGAGACTGATCCGTTGGATCTTCATTCTGCGATGACCTCAAACACGTCCCCGCCGATTTCCACGGTGTCACCGGGGCGAATCTTCTTGCCCCGCATGGTGCATACCTCGCCGTTGACCTTGACCAAGCCTTCGGCGATCACGATCTTGGCCTCGCCCCCGCTGCACACAGCGGAAGCAAACTTTAAAAATGCATCGAGCTTAATAAACTCGGTGGTAATAGCAATGGTAGTCATTTTATTTTTCCTTTATTGTAGGGGCGAACATCGTTCGCCCGTGTTTTCTATTTATTCCAAAGCGGGCGAACACTGTTCGCCCCTACTTTATGCAAGGCTCCCCTTTGAAGGGGAGCTGTCAGCCGAAAGGCTGACTGAGAGGTAGAAAACGCTTGGTTGTGCTACGAAAAAACGATATCGTGCACAAACAGCGCACATAAGGATAATTTGCGTACGATCTGAAAACCTCTCCGCCTCGCATTCGCTCGGCACCTCTCCTTAAAAGGAGAGGCTTATTATCTTACTCGCTGCGCAGTCTGATGGGCAGCACCAGATAGGTGAAGCTGTCGTCATCCTCTGCTGCCTTAATGACGCAGGGAGCAGAGCCGGTGTTGATGCAAACCTTAATTTCGTCTGCGGGAGCAGCCTTCAGGGCATCGGTCAGATACTTGTGGTTAAAGCCGATTTCGGTGCCGCCGCCGTTGCCCTCGCACAGGCAGGAGTCCACGCCGCTGCCGATTGCGGTGGCACAGTGGATGTCGATGCTGCCGTCGGCAAAGGTCAGACGGATGGGAACGCGGGTTTTATCGTCTACGATCAGTGCCACACGGGATACTGCCTGCAGCATTTCTCTGCGGTCTACCACAACCTCGTAGCGGAACTTTTCGGGGATGGCACTCTTATAATTCAAAAATTCACCTTCCAGACGGCGGGAGATAATGGAGGTGTCGCCGATTTCGAAGAAAATATGCTTGGGGCTGAGAGAAATGTGAACCTGTTCCTCGGTGTCCTTGCAGATGCGTTCCACGTCAGCCAGAGCGGAGCCGGGAACAATGAACTTATCCACATCGGCACCGGCAACTTCTTCCTTGCGCAGAGCCAGACGGTAGCCGTCCACAGATACCATGGTCAGAATGCCGTCTTCGATTTTGAACAGGGTACCCATATATACGGGGCGGCTTTCGGAGTCGGACACCGCAAAGATGGTCTCCCCGATCATAGTCTTCAGCAGACCCTGGTCCATGGAGAAGCTTCTGTCCTCCTCGAACTCGGGCAGCTCGGGAAAGTCACGAGCCTGCATGGAGGGAATGGTGTACTCTGCCTTGCCGCAGCGGATGATAGCAATATTTTCATCCACGGTGATATTCACCAAGCCATCGGGCATGGAGCGGACGATCTCACTCAAAAGCTTAGCGTTCAGTACAGCGGAGCCCGCAGCAGCGGTGGTGCAGTCGCAGGTAGTGAAGACGCCCTTCTTCAGATCGTAGCCCGTGAGCTTCAGGGTATCGCCATTGGCTTCCAGCAGGATGCCTTCCAGCACAGGAAGTGCGCTTCTGGGGCTGACGGCGCGGGAAGCGATATTGACAGCTTCCTGCAGGATATGCTTTTCGCAGTTGAATTTCATCATAATAAAAACCTCTTTGTCGCATAGCATCCCTTTTTCGCAGAAAAAGGGGATATAGGAAGAATAGGATATATTTTAGTAGCAGTTGTTGTAGAGGAAAAATATGTGGAAAAGTGGAAAAAACGTAGATTTCATCGGGGTTTGCGCTGTGGAAAATTTTGTTGGAATTTTTCGTGGTTTTTCCACACAAAATTTACAGCAAAAAACTTTCAACATTTTTCCACAGCTAATCCACCGCTTTTCCTCGTTAAGTTAACATAGGCTTGTGAAAAATTGTCGAAGCCTCGGGAACTTCGTTTACATACTGATGGTGCCGTTCTTGGAGTTGATGTTGCTGGTAATATCGCGGATGGTATCGGCGATCTTCTTGTCCTTGTCAATGAGGTTCTGAATCTTATCCACGGAGGCCATGACCGTTGCGTGGTTACGATTTTCGTACTGTGCGCCGATGTCCTTAAAGGAAAGGTTGGTGAGCTGGCGCATGAGATACATGGAAACCTGACGGGCAAGAGCGGTATTCTTGCTTCTGCGCTGGCCTCGCAGGTCATCGGGAGACAGGTTATAGTAACGAGCGGTCTCCTCAATGATGACGGAGGGGGTGGGGATATATACACCCACACGGACAACGTCTTTAATGGCACGGTTCACGTGCTCAATGGTGATATTATCCTGCAGCACATTGGCGTAAGCGGTGAGGCGCTTCACAACGCCTTCGATCTGACGGATATTTGCCACCAGATTTTCGGCAATGTAGTACACGATATCATCTGCCAGCACCATACCCAACAGTGCCGCCTTGTTTCTGGTGATGGCAATGCGGGTCTCCAGATCGGGGGGCTGCACGTCCGCAATGAGGCCGCCCTCAAAGCGGGTGCGGAGACGGTCGTCCAAGGTGGTCATTTCCACGGGGGGACGGTCCGAGGTGATGACGATTTGATGGCCTGCTTCATAGATATTGTTGAAGGTGTGGAAGAATTCTTCCTGGGTGGCTTCCTTGCCTGCAATGAACTGAATGTCGTCCACCAGCAGCAGGTCTACATTGCGGTACTTCTGGCGGAATTCCTCTGCCTTGCCCGCTTTGATGGATTCCACCAGCTGAACCGTAAACTCATCGCCCTTGAGATACTTGATATCCGGGGTCTTGGTGCTGTTCTCCTCAATATACTGCCCGATCGCCAGGAGCAGGTGGGTCTTGCCCAGACCGGAGTTGCCGTAGATCATCAGGGGATTGTATGCCTTGCCGGGTGCTTTTGCCACGGCCATGGCGGCTGCATGGGCAAATTTATTGGAATTGCCCACAATGAAGTTATCAAAGGTATAACCGTCGATCTCGGGCATGGTAGAGTTATTTTTCTTTTCGATGTTATATTCCTCTACCTCCTCCCCTACCAGCAGCTTGATCTCAAAATCACAGGAGAACAGGTCCGACAGGGTACGGCGAATCTCATCACCGAAACGAGATTCGATGATGCTGCGCTTAAAGTCTGTGGAGGTTTTCAGAACCATGCATTTATCGTTGATATCGACGGGCTCGCAGTCACTGAACCATGTGGACATGGCAGTGGAGGTCATATTGCTGCGAAGAACATCCAGAACACTGGTCCAAATTTCGGCTAATGAGTTCATACGATCAGTCCTTTCACTTTGAATCACTATTATACCAAAAACTTGTGGAAAACTCAACAGAAATAAGATATTTATTTATAATGTATTACATTTAATAAATAGCTTTCCACCGATGTGGAAAACTCTGTGGAAAATGTGGATAACCGGGGATTCCACCATGCACTTGCATTCGGGTGAAGGAAGATTGTATAATGAAAAAGCCTCCCCTGTGTAAGGGGAGGTGGGCCGAGGAACGAGGCTCGGAGGGGTTGTATAACCAAGTAATGATAAGAGAAGAAAACAACCCCTCAGTCATCCGCTCGTACCTCACGGATGACAGCCTACGGCCCTCGTTGCAATCGTAGATTGCTCCGCGCTTTGGCTACAAATATGCCACAGGCATATTTGCTTAACGCGTCGCGCCCCTTACACAGGGGAGCCTTATTAAAGGAGATATCCATGTTTCGATTTATCAAGGAAAAACAAAATATATTTACGCAGCAGTGTCCCGGTGTGGAGGTTTTGCTGGAGTCGGGACGACTGCCCGTGCTGTATTCGGGACTGTCTCAGGTGCATCGTGCCCATTTGGCGGCATCCGTTATGGCAGATACGGACAGACCCATGTTCGTCATCTCCCCGGACGACACCTCCGCGGAGTATTTCGCCCGTGATTTGAGTGCTATGCTGGGGATAGAAGTGCCTGTGCTCATGGGCCGTGAGTTCACCTTCATGGCGGCCGATGCGGTATCCCGTCAGGAGGAGCAGCGGCGACTGGGTCTGCTGTATTCCCTGCTGGCGGATGAACCCCCAAAGGCTGTGGTGTGCACCGCTTCCGCTCTGTGTCAGCGGACTTTGCCTCCCGAAATGCTCCACCGCAGTGCCTTTACTCTGGAAAACGGGGGCACCTACAGCTTGGAGGATACGGTAGCTCGTCTGCTGCTGTGCGGCTTCCGCCGTACGGATCAGGTGGAGGGCCCCGGTCAGTTTTCTCTCCGCGGGGGCATTTTGGACTTCTTCACCCCCGGTTATCCCAATCCCGTTCGCTGTGAGTTCTGGGGAGATGACATTGACTCCATGGGCTTCTTTGACATTGACAGCCAGCGGCGCATTGAGTCCATTGATTGCTGTACGGTGCTGCCTGCGGCAGAGACCCTCCCCTCCATGTACCCCGGCGGTGAGGAAGCCCTGGGGGACAGATTGGAGCAGATCGCCAAGCAGTTCAAGGCCAAGCGCAGCTCTGCCAACGCACAGGAGATCGCGGAAACTCTGCTGCGGGACGCGGCTACTCTGAAAATGGGGGTCACTTTACAGGACGCGGACCGCTATATGGGGCTTATTACGGGCAGCTTCGCCACGGCGGGAGACTATATCCCATATGACGCGGTGATTTTCTTGGATCAGCCGGGGAAGATTGCCCAGCGTGCCAAGGACTATGCCAAGACCACGGGGGATGACGTAAAGCTGCAAATGCGCAGCGGTAAAATGCACACAGGGGCCAATGACTTTGTGTACCCTTGGGAGCAAATGAATGAGAGACTGAGCGAGTTCCCCATCGTTATGGCGGATGCCTTTACCGTGGGCAGATACTCCATGGAGCCTCGTACGATTGCGAGCATTATGGCCAAACAGCTGCCCTCCTACGGGGGAAGCAGCCAAACCGCATTGGAGGATGCCAAGCGGTATTTGGATAAGGATTTCTCTGTGGTCATGCTGGCGGGTGACGAGCGTCGGGGGAATATCCTGACGGAATACCTGCGCCGTGAGGGGATCAATGCGGTATTCTCCAAGGAACCCGGTGCGGTGGGCAGAACGGGGCTGTGCGTAGTCTCCCCCGGGAGCCTATCTGCGGGCATGGAATACCCCGACCACAAGCTGGCAGTTATGACGGATACCCAGATCATGCATCGGGGCAAACGCCGTGCTGTGAAGAAAAGCAAGCACCAAGGGGATGCCATCGGCTCCTGCGCGGACTTGACCAAGGGGGATCTGGTGGTACACGAGCACCACGGTATCGGCCGCTTTGCGGGCGTGGTGAATATGCAGGTGGACGGTGCGGACAAGGACTATATCAAGATCTGCTATGCGGGTACGGATGTGCTGTATGTGCCCGCTACCCAGCTGAATCTTGTGAGCAAATATGTTGGGGGCGGCAGCGATGAGGACGGAAAGCCTATCAAGCTGCACAAAATGGGAGGCGCGGAATGGAATCGTGCCAAGACCCGCACCAAGGCCGCGGTAAAGTCCATTGCAAAGGAACTGACGGCCCTGTACGCCGCCAGACAGCAGGCTAAGGGCTTTGCCTTCTCCCCCGACAGCGAATGGCAGACAGAGTTTGAGGAGCGGTTTGAGTACCCGGAAACGGAGGATCAGCTCCGTTGTATTGCGGAAATCAAGGGGGATATGGAAAAATCCATGCCCATGGACCGTCTGCTTTGCGGTGACGTGGGTTTTGGAAAAACGGAAGTTGCCATGCGCGCCATGATGAAATGCGTTCTGGACGGCAAACAGGCGGTTCTGCTGGCACCTACCACGGTACTGACCCAGCAGCATTTCCAGACTGCTATCCGCCGTTTCTTCGGATATCCCATCAACATCCAGATATTGAATCGCTACCGCACCCCCAATCAAGTGAAGCAGACTCTGGCGGATCTGGCATCGGGAGCCTGCGACATCGTCATCGGCACCCACAGACTGCTGTCCAAGGATGTGAAGTTCAAAAATCTTGGGCTTTTGGTGGTGGACGAGGAGCAGCGATTCGGCGTGACCCACAAGGAGCATATTAAGGAAATCAGCAAGAGCGTGGACGTACTGACTCTGTCGGCCACGCCCATCCCCCGTACCCTGAATATGGCATTGTCGGGGATTCGGGATATGTCCGTACTGGAGGAACCTCCCCAGGACAGACTGCCCATCCAGACCTATGTGATGGAGCATAACTGGGGCGTGGTGTGCGATGCCATTGAGAAGGAGCTCCATCGGGGAGGACAGGTCTATTACCTGCACAACCGTGTCAGCACCATTGACCGCACCGCAAGCCGACTTATGGAGCGGCTGGAGGGGGTCAGTGTAGGGGTGGCACATGGGCAGATGAGTGAGGAGATGCTGTCTCGTACCATGGATGCAATGGCTGCGGGAGAAATTCAGGTGCTGGTGTGCACCACCATCATTGAGACGGGCATCGATATCCCCAATGTGAATACCATCATCATCGAGGATGCGGACAGACTGGGTCTTGCCCAGCTCCACCAGATCAGAGGACGTGTGGGACGCTCTGCCAGACGCGCCAGTGCCTATTTGACCTATAAGAAGGATAAGGTACTGACCGAGGATGCGGAAAAGCGGCTCAACGCCATTCGTGAGTTTGCGGAGTTCAATTCCGGTATGCGCATCGCTATGCGAGACTTGGAAATCCGCGGGGCAGGGAATCTGCTTGGCGCGGAGCAGTCGGGACATATGATCGATGTAGGTTATGATATGTATCTGCGGCTGTTGGACGAGGCGGTTCGTGAGGAGCGCGGAGAGAAGCCTCAAATCAAGGCAGAGTGCTCGGCGGACCTTGCCATTTCCGCCAACATCCCCGAAAGCTATGTGCCCTCCTCGGCTCAGCGCATGGATCTGTATCGCCGCATTGCCCTCATCACCTGCGAGGAGGAAGCGGACGATATGGTAGATGAGCTCATTGACCGTTTCGGGGATCCTCCATCCTGCGTAAATGCACTGATATCCGTGGCACTTCTGCGCAGCGATGCGGGAAGAACGGGCATTACGGACATCAGTCAAAAGGCAGGCAAGCTGCTGATCAAGATGAACGACTTTTCCATGGATGCGCTGACGGTGCTGCTGGGAATGCCCGAGTACCGCGGACGGATCCAGGTAGTGCCGGGGAATGTACCCTGTATTGCCCTAAAGCCGGCTCCCCGCATCCACACCATCGACCAGGCAAGGAAGTTCGTACGGGACTGGCAGGCGGTGAATAAAAAGTAAGCATAGCACCGAAAGCCATACACCCCGTAGGGAGCGTCGTCCTCGACGCTCCGGAATGGCTGTACCAAGACAAATGGAAAAGCAAAGTCTATATGAAAATTATCAAACTTCGGCACGGAGCGTCGGGGACGACGCTCCCTACGAAATGCAGAAAATAGGGAATTCGATAGCTTGTTACAACGGAGGAAATCAAAATGGAGAAATACCCAAAAAGAAAAAGAATCCGCTTGGAAGGCTACGATTATAACACTGCGGGATTATATTTCATTACGGTATGTACCAAGGAAAAGAAAAAACTCTTTTGTAACATTCAAGAGCCACCCGTAGGGAGCGTCGTCCTCGACGCTCCGCTGATTCAAATGTCTAAGTATGGAGAAATTGTAGAAAGACGCTTACGAGTAATACGCGATTTCTATGAGGATATAAAATTAGATGACTATGTCGTGATGCCGAATCATGTACATATGATGATTAGAGTAGTTGACGATGGAGGCGGAGCGTCGGGGACGACGCTCCCTACAATGAACAAGGTGGGAAGATTTGTGGGGACATTCAAACGATTCACAAATCGAGAGATTGGTTTTGATATTTGGCAATCGGGTTCTAATGACAGAATCGTACGCAGTGATGAGGAATACATAGCCTATATGGAATACATAGAAGCCAATCCGAGAAAGTGGATTACCGATGAACATTATGTAAAATAACCCCCACCCTTTCCCACAATTTTTCATTGTAGATTTATCCTACCCGTGGTATACTGCATAATTAGCAAAACTAATAAAAGGAGCCTTTGGCTATGATGAAAAAAATGATGGCACTTCTGCTGGCAGCAGTGCTGTGTCTGACCCTGTTCACAGGCTGCGGTGGCAATACCGATGCTGCGGAAGCCACCCCTACCCCCGAGGCAACCACACCTCCCGCAGTGATCGATTACGAGGCCGCCTTCGCCAAGCATACCCCCGAAACCGTGGTGATGACCGTGGACGGAAAGAACGTGACCTGGAGCGAGTTTTTCTATATGCTGTATTCCTCCCTGTCCCAGATCGAATACTACTTGGGTGAGATTCGCTGGGAAGAAGAACTGATCGAAGGCATGAGCTTCGACGGCTATACCATGGACATGACCCTGACTATGCTCAAGCAGATGCATGCTGTGGAAAATCAATCCAAGACACTGAAGCTGAAGCTTTCCGATGAGGACAAACAGCTCATTGCGGACAATAAAGTCAACGTAATGGCCCAGTATTGTGGAGAAAATGCCACCGAGGAGGATTTCGAGAGCTTCCTCATGTCCGAGCTGTACCTGACCCCCGATGTGTACACCTATATCAATGAGAACTCCCTCATGTACGAAAAACTGTTTACCGAGTCCATCGGTGCCGCGGGTGAGAAAATCACCGATGAGGAAGTGGCGGAGTTTATCGATTCCGTGCCCTACGTCAGTGCAAAGCACATTCTGCTGATGAATGTGAACGGAGACACAGGGGAATATCTCGGTGACGAAGCGGATGCACAGGCAAAGCAGACTGCGGAAGAGCTGCTGGCTCAGCTGCAGGCCATCGAAGACCCCAGCGAGCGTGCCGCGACCTTTGATAAGCTCATGCATGAATACAACGAAGATCCCGGTCTGGCAGTGTTCCCCGATGGCTACACCTTTACCTACAACGAAATGTATCCCGAGTTTGAAGAAGCCACCTTTGCCCTGCAGGATTATGAGATCAGCGGCATTGTGCCCAGTCAGGCTGGCTACCACATCATCATGCGTGTTCCCACTCACAAGGACAGCGTGGTAAATCTGGACTACGAAACAGGCACCTTCTACACGGTTCTGGCATACGCAGCCACCGAGATTTACAGTCAGAGACTGACAGGATGGATGGACGAGCTGGATGTACAGTGGGCAGAGGGCTTTGAAAACCTCACCTGCGAAGAAATCTTTGCTTAACCGAATATGACAAAAGACAGCAGATCATATGGTCTGCTGTCTTTTCCGTTTCGATGCGTACGGGATCGTTTCCGTGGAATGTAATCCTCGTTTCAACGAAATGAAAGATTTGCGGCTTGCTCCGCACTTGTAGGGGCGGATATTATCCGCCCGCATTTGCGCTGCTCATCGTAGGGCGGGGGCTTGCTCCCGCCGCAGATATGCAGTCGAGATATGTACAAAATGAAATAATCAGTAAACGCAGAATAAGCGGAAAGATTTGATAAATCGTGGTGTATTACGGCGGCCGCTTGCTGCCTCCCTATGGGTGCATCCTAAAATAAACAGGGAAAATATCATCCATTGACACACAAAAAACCACACCGAATGTTCGGTGTGGTTTCAGACTGTCGACAAAGTCCCCTAATTTGCAAGAAAAGGTGTAAAT
>JAFQDR010000252.1 GCA_017415945.1 Oscillospiraceae bacterium | reverse complement strand
CGAAACAAAATAATCACCCTTCCCCAAGCTTTGGAAATGCTCGGAGTCGGGCGAACTTACTTTTATGAAAAGGTCAGGGAACTCGGCATATAAATTTGGAAAAAATTCGCAAAGGTATACCTTATCAAACTACATAAAACTTGACATAAAATACAACAATATCCGAAAAAATCCCCTATTCTGATACTATTATTATACATATTTTTGAGAAAAAGTCAAGTTCGCGAAGGTATACCTTTGCGGACAAGCTTGTTTTATGGCGGAATGTTACTGATAAGGGATTACAGAACGTAAAAGCAAGTGTGTAAAATAAGTAAATATATCTATTTATTGCATCGGAGACAAAAATGTTGTAGATACCGAAATAAGTTTCTAAATAGCATGATTCACTTTAGGTGAAGGACGTAACTATATAAAAATTTATATAGAAGAAAGAAAGGATTTACACAAATGAAAATGCGCAGAATTATTTCAATGCTGTTGTGCATCTGCATGGCAGTGAGTACGATTTCGCCTGTATTGGCGAATAGCGAAATTGGAACTTTTCTTCCAATGACATACGATGTTTCGAGTACGTCACAGTCTAGCACTGATTTTCTTGTTCCTGTCGTTCAGCAGACAACTGTCCCCGAGGGGTATATCGGTATTTACACTGCTGAGGATTTAGATAATGTTCGAAATGATCCCGGATATCAATATATTTTGATGAATGATATTGATTTGTCAAGTTACGATAATTGGGAACCTATAACAAATGCACACATATCTATTTTTGATGGAAATGGCTATACCATTACTGGCATGAATATTTATGAAGAAAATGCTGACTATAAATATTATGGTTTATTTGGACGTGTGCTAAGTGCATTGGGAACCACAATAAAAAATTTGAAAATCATCGATAGCTCAATATATATAAAATCATCAAATGATGTAATAGTTGGAGCAATCTGTGGAGATGTAGATAATCCTGATGATAGTTTTATAAATTGCTATAGTAACGCTGATATAACAGTAATAAGTAATAATAATATTGAATGTGGCGGCATTACCGGAAGATCCCTAGAGATGAACTATTGTGTTAATATGGGCAACATTTTTTTAGAATCATTGACAAATTCCAAAGGTGAAATTACTGTTCATTTAGGTGGTTGTACAGGAACTGGTAAAGTTACTAATAATAATGTTAATTATGGAATGATTACGAGTATCGGCGGAAATGACCAGTATATTGGTGGTATCGTCGGAAAAGGTCGTGACATAAATAATTCGATGAATTTCGGTTTTATTAATGTTACAGATTCCGAAATAAAGACATTATATATTGGCGGTTTGTGTGGAGAGACTAGTACCGATGGTGAAATAAATAATTGTTCGAACATTGGTAAAATTGAAGTGTTTATTAATAATGCGGAAGCAATTATTGGCGGAATTACTGGTTTTTCTTTTAGTGATATTTTAAACTGTAACAACTATGCTGATTTTGATATTAATAATGATACAACAAATGATATATATATTACGCTTGGAGGTATCTGTGGGTATTCAAATTTAGCAGATATTTTATATTCAGCTAACATGGGAACTATTCGAATCAACACATTAAACTCAGCGCGTGTAGGTGGAATAGTTGGTAATATCGATAATCTATATTATTGTTATAACACTGGTGATATCAATGTCTATGCAGTTACTTCTGCTTATGTTGGTGGTTTATCAGGAGGATTATCTGGTTATCCTTACATTGAAAATTCATATAATATCGGAAATGTAATAACCACAAGTCAAGATGCTGATGCAGGTGGAATTATTGGCGGAAATTATAGAGCTCATATAACTGCATGTTATAATACAGGAAATGTAACTGCGAATAATTTAAATGATAGTACCGCTAGAGTGGGTATCTTTCATTCAGGAATGGCAGGTACGTCTAATACCGCTGTTGTTGATAGTTATTATTTATCATCTAGTATGATAACTGGTGATGAAATAATAACAGATGGAACACTATTAACTGATAGTGAATTTTCTAATTCAGAGAATTTCCGCGGATTTGATTTCGATACAATTTGGGTAATTGGCGTAACCGAAAGTTATCCATACCCTACTTTACGTAACAATCCCCATATTACTGATATAGATACTCCTAAGAGCGAAATGTCAACAACGTTCAATACATCTGCGCTCACATTATCAGAGGGTGAAACCTTCTATTTTGAAGGCATCGTATCAACCACAGCTACCGCAGGTCTGAATAACCTGCAACTCAATATCAACAGCTCTGAATCCAATGGCATTGGCATTAACTACTACCGCGCCGAAAATATTGGAACTCAAACATTTAACCTTTCGTCTGTTCCTTCCTTTATTGCAGGTGAAACAGTGACAGGCTATGACAATCTTGGAAATCCGCAGAGCATTGAACTAACCGCAGGTACAACATGGTATGTGCATATTTTTGCAACTGATATGGATGGAAATGCGCTCGGCGATAGTATTAAGAAAACTATCACGATTGAGGAAGCAGAACAAGTCAAACCTTCTATATCGGGATTAGAGAATCAATATACTGTCACTAAGGGCAATGATCTTAAATTGAACTTTACAGTCAAAGCAGGCAATGAAGGTAGTCTGAACAAGGTTACCCTCAAGCATAATGAAGTTGGCACAACTTTCGCCCCCATTACATACGAACTGAATTATACTACCAGTACACTTTCTGTACAGGATTTAGTTCTTTCGGGGAACAGTTATCCTCTCAATACTATTGGCACACACGAATTTGTGGTTTATGCTTCGGCAGATAACTATACTGTTACCGACAACAGTATTGCAGTATTTACTATTACTGTTGAAGATACTAACACAGAATTATCTACCACTTTCGATACATCGGCAATCACACTTGCTGAAGGCGAAACCTTCGATTTTGAAGGTCTTGTTTCTACTACCGCAGAGGCTGGGTTGAAAAATCTGCAAATCAATATCAATAGTGCAGACAACAATGGTGTTGGTATCAACTACTACCGCGCTGAAAACATTGGAACGCAGGAGTTCGATCTTTCGTCTGTTCCTTCCTTTATCGCAGGTGAAACAGTAACAGGCGTGGATAACGCGGGCAACGAGCAGAAACTTCAGCTCACCGCAGGCACAACATGGTATGTACATATTTTTGCAACTGATGAAGATGGAAATGCGCTCGGTGACAGTATCAAAAAGCATATCACCATTGACGAACATCCCGCCGCTTTCCTTGTTGGTAATAAATATATTCAGACCACTTACAAATTTGATATTACCAGTGAAACAAAGCCATATATCAATTTTACAGATATTGATTGTGGTAAATTCTATGTGCTCGCAACCGATCCCGCCTTTTCAGGAACATACGAGTTCTCTTATAAAGTAAATGACGATATGATCACGCTTACCGCTGACAGTGAGTATGGTTTCAATGGTATGGCGGATGAAATTGTTCTTCAGATCATCGATAAAAAAACACTGGAGGTTGTCTCTTTTAAACCTGAGACTTCGGGTGGTTCATCCTACATGGTTGGATGGACTGGTATCGGTGACACATTCGAGCTTGAAGTTGTCCAAGCAAAGCCTACTGTAAAGGGATTACAGAATAGCTATGCCATCACGCAAGGCGAGGATTTGAAGCTGAATTTCTCGGTTACAGCAGGTAATGGCGGTAAGTTGAATAAAGTCACAATCAAGCACAATGTAGTTGGTACGACTTTTGCGCCTATTACATATGAGCTGAATTATTCGACCGATATACTTACTGTACAGGATTTGATTTTAGCAGGGGACATGTACCCGCTGAATAATGTCGGAACGCATGAGTTTGTGGTTTATGCTTCGGCGGATAACTATACTGTGACGAATAATAGTGTTGCGGTGTTTAGGGTTGAGGTGAAAGGAAACACATGTGTGCATGATTATAATATTACCAATATACAAACAATATCCGCTAAATATTTACATTTAGATGATAAGCAACATATTGAAAATTATGATGTATATGATGAATATAAGTGTAAATTGTGTGGATATGCATATACAATTTCCCAGACACCAAAGTATAACATAAAAACTCATACAGCACTTTATGCGTTAGATGATAATGGTTATATCTGTGTTTGTGGATATATTAATGTTGGCGATTATGTACAATGGGAATCACATTTAAAAGAATCTGTCGGTAATCAAGCTGTATATAATAATATATATAATAATAAACTGTCTGATCCGATTGGAAGTGTTTGGCATAACGATAATATTATAATTTTAGGATGCATTGAAAAAAATAATGTATATTATATTCAATATCCAACTTATACAGGTGGTTACAAATATGGTTTTATTAAAAAAGATTTGATTACTCCACCGATAAATACAACTCCCCCATTAAAATCATTTAATCAATACATGGTTGAATACTTTATTCCCAAATTTTATAATCAATCACTTGGCATATCAGAACAATTATTTTTACAAGAGTATTCTACCGCTAAACAAATAGCTGAAAGTATTGATTCTTCTGAAAGTTATTGGTATCTGACTAGTGATTTTTCAACAAAAATCAAAATGGCTCTAAGTGGAGATAACACTCTTCCTATACTCGGCGATTATTATTATAGTGAACTCGCAAAACCTATGATAAAATCAATTCTTCAGAATATTCCTACGGAAAGTGAAATAGCAATTGAGTTAAATGATGTTAAAAATGACGTTGATTTTTATAATAAGTTATATTCGTACATGAATAAAGTATATAAAAACTTTAACAAAGAGTATGTTAAATATACTGATATGGACTCAATTGACGAAATATTACTGCCAAAACTTAATATTAAATATCAATCAGTTTTAAAAAATAAAAATATTAAAAATACATTAGACAAAATCCCAGATAAATACAAATATATAATTTCTTTATTAACTGAATATATTGATTATCAAAAAATTAAAACTGCATCTGAATTATCATACTTCGATATTTTATTAGAGTATTTTGAAGACGATCCTTCTGCATATAGTATCTTACAAAAATATAGAGATGAATACACTAATGAAATGTTAGAAGTGCCATATGCTATATTAGAAGCTTTCACACAAATAGCAATTTCAGGAATGTATGAATATTATGAAAAAATTATTACTGGTGGAATTGTATATAAAATAATTGAGTTAACTGGATCGAAAAACATTTCTTTAAAATCAATTGGAAGCATTTTATTTGTTCACGACTTATTAATAAAGATCTCAGGGATCGAAAGCGTTTCAAAATCAGAACAAAATCTAGTGTTTTTCTATTGGCTAAATGAAGCAATTAAGTATGATTTGGTTTTGGCGGTTTATAATTATCAAAATGGTAACGCTACCTATACTAATGCAGATAAAATAGTTGCTTTATATAATGTATGGCGTGGTATACAAATAACAATGAATCAAAATGCTAGCAATTTAACAATGGATGCATTATGGGATAAAATATTGAATGAAGAAATCGATTTTATAAATACCATTGATATACTATGTTATGAACTTAGTCCATATTTTGTTTCAAATGATATAAACATTGTAGACTATTCGAGTGTTACATCTTCACCTGCAAGTAAATATTATGACATACTTTTGAATGGTTATAACAATAATAAGTTGGAGGAATTTTTATCTGGTAAAGATGGTATAGTGTCTTATTGGGGTGAACTTAATAACTTTGAAAAACATCTCTTAAATGAAGAACTCTATGACATTATCGAATACGCTAAAGGAGACAATGTACAAGAAATATACTCAATCTATTTTTTGACAACAGAAACATTTAAATATTTTAATAACAGTAATAATTGGGCTAGTAATATAAATCAATATAATAATGCTGTATTGTTAGTTAATCCATCCGGCTGTGGTTTATTATTTATTAACTTTTTATCTGCTGCATCATTATATCATAAATCTTTTAATTTTTTAAGTAAACATCAAGTCCATGATATTCTATATGGTAGTAATATATTGCCTGCCGAAATG
Source organism: Oscillospiraceae bacterium (assembly GCA_017415945.1). The sequence goes on along the minus strand of JAFQDR010000252.1, from coordinate 9,740 downwards.
TTTTTCTCAACAAATCATACTACACATTTAAAGGAGTATAATAATTACATAATTGAATATGCAATGAGATCAAGCTTAATAAGTTATGATGAAAAATTGATTCATGGGGAATCTGTTACAGCTATATCAAATTATCTAAAATTAAATTTAGATTTTTATGAATATACCCAAGTGCTAGATGAATTACTTGATAAAAAATCATATAACAGCCAAAACACAAATTTATGTACCGATATTATTGACATCACACAAAGGCTTTATAATATCAATGCCAATAATGCAAAACTTATTTATTGGAATGCGCTGATTGGAATAGACATTAATCAACTTTATAAAAAAATCGAAAAAAAACAATTAGGTGCGATCTGGGTACAAACAACTAATTATCAAAAATATTTAAAATAGGAGGTATGATATGAAAATACTATCTACGATATTTATTACGTTTTTACTGTTCATTATATTATCAACAACTGCATTTGCAACAACATATTATGTTACCGAGTATGATGAAATATATAATTTCACAGATAATCAAGCCATTGTTGTTAAAAATGGTAACTATGGTGTTATTAATAATAAAAATGAAATACTGTTATCATGTGTATATGATTACATATATCTTATAGATAATAATAGTTATTTCGTTGAAAAGGATAATGTGATTATAAATATCAACAAAGATGAAATGATACTGTTTACATTGCCTTATGATGATATCATTCATAAAGTATCAGATAAAATACTTGTGATATCACAAAATAAATATGGTATAATAAATACATTAGGAAAAGAGCTTCTTCCATGTAAATATGATAATATCTATATTGGCGAATCAGACAATGTGTTAATTTATACTAACGAAACATGGAAGTTAATAAATCTATATTCAAATGATATTATACAAGATAATATAAAACTTGATACAATAATAAATGACTTCATCATATGTTACGATGATTATAATAAATATGGAGTTATGGATTTTTCGGGAAATATAATAACACCAACATATTATGATACCATTGATACAGCAAATGCAAAATCAGGTTATTTAATAGGTATAACATACAACTCACAAAAGATTTATTCTGAGTTAATATCTAGTAAAGGTGTCATTTTATCAAGACCGGGATATCTTGGACAATGTATAAATGGGATGATGAGTTGGAATAATCTAAATGGATCAATTAATTATATTGATATCTCTGGAAACGAAATAATAAATATTAAATATTCAAATAGACTATTAGATGCACAGCCATTTTATTGTGACTATGCTGTTATTCAATTAAAAAATGGTATGTATACATACATAAATCGATCGGGAGATTTCGTAACAGATAACATATATGATTATGCGTTCCATTTTATAAATAACCATGCCTTAGTTGTTAATTATAAAGTCAATTCTTTGGGTTACACATATCCTCACTATATGGTAATAGACAAGAATTTTAATATTGTCTTTGATCTTTCTTCGCAAAACTATACAGTCGTTAATGATTTTTTCAGCGACTACATGAATGGTTATATTCGTTTTTCCACAAGTAACAGTGAAGTGGGTTTTTTGAATTTTTGTGATATAAATAAAAACACTTCCTTTATCTGCCAACATTGTATTTCGTTTATCTCTAATGATAGCATAGGAAATATGTCTAGCATTTCAAATATTGTGTGTAATTCGAAAATCCCCCTTCCCGAATGTACCTTCACACGCGAAGGATACACCTTCACACACTGGACTGATGGCACAAACATCTATTATCCCGGGGATACCTTCGTCATGCCAGCACATGATGTAACCATGACTGCAGTATGGATTAAAAACTCATCAGACATTGATAAACCTAATACTAACTACCCATTCCCCCCATTCTTCCCGATAATCGACCAGATTATCAACAAGCCTACTACCGATATTGAGGAACCAGAAGAAGCATATAAGAGTCCTTACACCGATATCATCGGACACTGGGCAGAAAGTATGATTGACTACATTGATGAGCTTGGTTTGATTGATGGTATTACAGATACCGAATTCCACCCCAACGCGCCGATGACTCGCGAAATGTTTGTTATCGCGATGGCTCGCCTTGCGGGAGTGGAAGAAGATCACATTAACTGGGCGATAGATAATGGTGTCTTGCTTGGTTATGGAAATGGTAATTATGGCTTGGAAGATACTGTGAATCGTGAACAGATGGCTGTATTCTTCATGCGCTTCTTTGAAAAAATGGACATTGATATCAGCGAATTGAAAACAATTGAATTCTATCCTTTCACTGATGATGAAAAAATCTCTGATTGGGCTTCATATGCTGTATACGAAATTCAATCGATTGGCTTGATTCAAGGTAAAGGAAATGATGTATATGATCCACAGGGTACCACAACCCGCGCGGAAGCTGTTACAGTTATATATAATCTGATTCAATCTGTTCTCAATAAAGTAGGTTAATATATGCAGAAAAACAACTTTGATATACCTCATCAAGGTTGTTTTTTTGCTGTCCCGCCTGTTCTTTTTGAATGACTGTCCCCTGTTCTACATTATCCGGTAGGCACATATACATGAACCAAGTCTCATAATCTGCTGAAACCTATCTTTTTCTCGGTGTTTCTCAGATATTTCCGAAGAAAAGGAGTGGTCTCGGCTTGCTTGGAACCCGAGACCACTCCTTTTCTTCGTGTGGGTACGTTTCGTTGATTTTTGATAGTAGAAAAAGATAGGTTTCAGCATCGAGATTTTATTATTTTTTATAGAACAGGGGGTGTTAAAATCGTTATTACAGACAGAGATTTACTGATTGTACACGAGATAAGCAGATGGCGAGGGATACTCGGGAGACAGATTCGGTTGTTGTGCGGATTCGATGGTGTGCGTGCTTGCGACAGGCGGTTGAAAATGTTGATTGATGAAGGTTTTCTCACGAGAAAAAGATACATATATGGTGTTGCAGGGGTGTTGTCTATTACAGAAAAAGCTCGTCGGGAGCTTAACATCATTCTACCTGTTACTGAGCCGAGATTAGACCAGATTTATCACGACATTACAGTTACAGATACCGCATTGTATATCATGCATCGTTTTAAGGTTTCAGCGGATGCGATTGAAACCGAAAAGCAGATGAGGAACAAAGATGGTTTTACTCAGCGAAAACATATGTCGGATTTCATTTTCCGCCGAAATGGTGCCACCTGTTGTGTTGAGGTAGAACTTAACACAAAATCAAGAGACCGATTTATGAATAACATCAAACAAAACTATATGGATTATGATGCTCAGCGGTGGATTGTACCGCAGAATAAGGTTAAAATACGCACAATGATTTCGGACGCGCAGAAAACATATCCGAATATCAAAATCATTGATATGGAGGTGGTTGACGATTATATCAGACAGGCAGGAGACAAATAACACGCTTGCGGTTGTTATCATTTCGCTTTTTGCAGTAATAATTTATCCTGTTGCAATCATTACGATAGTTTTTATCATTCTGTTTAAAAGGCTGAAAATAAACTCGGTGATTCCTGTTCTGAGTTTATTGCTGATACTCATAATATGGACTTATTTTAGCCCTTCACTTTTATACAGCTTAGTACATAATTTTTGTGGCAACATTATCTCATTATGCAAATCGCAATCCATAAGTGAGCTTGTATCGAATATGATAACCTATGGATTTGCGTATTCTTTGTCCGACTGGCTGATACTATTGTGTTTTTCCGCCATAACCGCGCTGATAACCGCCGATATACTGAATGAAAGAGTACGCCAAATCAAGCCATTGGAAGAAGATATGAAGGATGTAGAAGGTGCAAATCAGAATCATACACATAAGAAAGGCAGAGATAAGCATTACATGATACCGCAGAATTTAACAGGTAAAACGATTATAGGGAGCAGTGGAAATAAACCGATCGCAACCGAAGATTCCGCGCGTCATATATTCTGCTGCGGAACTACCGGAAGCGGTAAAACTGTTCTGTTATCAAACTACATTGAAAGCGGAATGAAACAGAATTACCCGATGATGATTATAGATGGAAAAGGTGATATCGGAAAAGGTTCGATTAATGAAATTGTTCACCATTTTGCAGGCAAAAGAAAGGTATATATTATCGACATGAATCAGCCTGAAAATTCCGATAAATACAATCCATTTCAGAACACCAATCCCACCATATGCAAAGATATGATAATCAACATGACCGACTGGACTGAGGTTCATTACAAATCCAACACCGAGCGATATGTTCAGCGTGTGATACAGTTGATGAAATTATGCGGTATTCCTTTTTCATTTGCTAATATTGTGAAATATATGGACGCGGAGCGATTCATGCAGATCAGCGGTCAGGCTGTCAAAAATGGTATGCTCACAAAGGAAGATCATCTGGAAACAATCAATATCTGCAAAGCAAGCGGTGAAATTGCGCGTGACGCTTCAGCAAGATTCAGTACAATCATGGAAAGTGAGCTTGGTACAATTTTCGATGAATCGGGAATTGACATTTATGGTGCGTTAAGAAAAAATGCTGTCATTTTGTTTATCTTGAATCCGCTGTTATATCCCGAAGTATCACAGCTTTTAGGGCGGTTGATTCTGATAGATGCAAAAAAGGCAGTCAGCAATTTCTTTGCTCAGCCGATACCCAGAATTTTCTATATCATGGATGAAATCAACGTCTATGCCTCCCCAACACTGATTGATTTAATCAACAAATCGAGAAGTGCCAATATTACCTGCATTGCCGCAACACAGAGCCTTGCAGATCTTGAATACAGCGCGGGAGACGCATTTAAGCAACAGCTTATAGAGAACTGCAACAACTACATTGTCATGCGTCAGAATAGCGCAAAATCAGCCGAGGAATGGGCGAATATACTGGGAACACGTCAAGCGATTGAAATTACACATCAACTTGGAAATCATCAGAATATTTCTGTGCCGACAGGGTACGGGTCAGCAAAAAGAACGCGGAAATATCACTATCATCCCGATGAAATAAAGGCACTTATGACCGGAGAAGCAATTTATATGTCAAAAGACAGTATGACACACAAACGAATTAAGGTTCGGAAAGGCTTTTAATAATGAAAAAGCGATTTTTGAAGGGCAACACGATTTATATTATTTGGTTCGTATTCTATTTCTTACTTACAATGTGGGCGGTTTCCTTTTTTACCATCGGAGTTCTGACACCTTTACTCATAACGACAGGCATTTACACTATTTTATTAACGCTTGCATTTACTCCTGCAGGCGAAAAGTTATTTAAACTTCTTCATGGGGTAAGACCTCTATATACAAACAAGGAAAAAGAAAAAATTCTGCCTCTTGCGCGTGAAGTACATAAAGTCATCAAAAAGAAATCCAAAAAGATAAAAAGCAGTGCAGAGATTTGTATTTCCGATTCACTGATTCCCAACGCATTTGCCATGGGTGAAAATACAATCGTTGTTACAAAAGGTTTGATAGAAAGCATGACCGACGAACAGATTAAAGGCATTTTAGCACACGAATATGGGCATCTGGCGCATGGCGATACCAAAGCAGTTGTCTTTACCTTTATAGGGAATGGTGTTTTGAATATATCGACAATGCTTGCAAGAAAGGTATTATTATTCTTAATAATGATTACCGACTCATTACAGATAGGTTTAATAGGAACAACTCTGTTCGGAATCATCGGCGTTATATTCAGAATTTTTCTGTTCTTGCTTGATATTGCGGTGTTTGTGACACAACTTGGCGGAGAACTTATTCTGATGGCTAAAAGCCGATACAACGAATGGCTTGCAGATTATTTTGCCTATAAAATGAATTATGGTGAAGAACTTGTATCGGCATTATATGACCTTGAACTCATGACAAGCGGACAGACGCTCACGTTGATGGAGCAGTTAAAGGCTTCCCATCCGCACACTGCAAAAAGAATCGGCAGTCTGGAATTTTGGCTCGGTATTTCGATTAAGTGAAATAGGCATAGGACAATCCTTCAGTTCCATACATTTTACTAAAATCAACGAGGAGGTTTGTGTATGGAAAAGAAAGTGAAAAACGAATTGAAGGTTGTTGTTGTAAATCCGCCGACAAAAAAAGAACTCGAAAAAAAACAAAAGGAATTATGTGCTTTTCTGAGTGCTAATTGGCACACCAAAATTAATAAAAAGCCATAATTCCTTTATTCATGCGTGAAAAACATCAATCATATTTATCGGTACTCGGTGGACCTGACGGTGAGCTTGGCGCATCGCTGCGTTATCTGAGTCAGCGATTCTCCATGCCGGACAGACGGATTGTAGGCACCTTGACCGATATCGGCACCGAAGAATTGGCACATCTCGAGATGATTTCTGCCATTGTATATCAGCTTACCCGCAATCTCTCGATTGATGAGATTAAGGCTTCCGGCTTTGACACCTATTTCGTCGATCACACAACCGGCGTATATCCTGTATCGGCGGCAGGCGTGCCCTTTACGGCTGCATATTTTGCAGTCAAGGGAGATGTTTTTGCCGATCTGCACGAGGATCTGGCAGCAGAACAAAAGGCTCGGGTGACATACGACAACATCCTTCGTCTCGTGGACGATCCAGATGTACGTGAGCCGATCAAGTTCCTGCGCCAGCGTGAGATAAACCACTATCAGCGTTTTTCCGAAGCGCTTGGTCTGGCACAGGATGCCTTTGAAAACAAGAAGAATTTCTATCTGTACAATCCAGCCTTCGATAAAAAGAGCGGCTGCTGACCGATAATCGACAAAATAACGTCTGCGTTTCCCGAACAGAAAACCACCGGATGATTTTTTCGCTCATCCGGTGGCATTTTGTTACTTTTTCAGAATTTCTTCAATAAATTCATTGAGCTCATTTTCAGCTTTATTTTTTATTTTTTCATATGCGGAAGTATAGGAATTGATTTTTCCTTTAAGGTAATCGCGAATGGTTATGATTGAACCACCGAAGTTATAAATATTGTTCAGCTCAACGGTTGCCGAATCGTAGATGATCTTCATCATGCGCTGTGCGTTTGGATCACGGGCAACCTTTTCCTGCAGGGTAATATCGTACATCAGCGTGCCGATATTATAGTAGGAATAGTATGCCATCGCTTCGGCAAGCAGAGCAGTCATGTCGGAATCGGTAGTGCATACGGGTACCGAAACTGTCATGCTGATGGGGGTATAATAGCGTTCCTGTTTCTCATCAAGCTTGGGCAGCGGCAGGGCGCAGTACGCGTCTTCCATGGAACGGAAATAACTGATAGCTCCATTGGCTGCAGCCATAGTCGAAGCGGCAAGTCCGTTTGAGAAAAGACCGAGCTTTGCCGCCTGATTGCCAAGCGGTGTAAAATCGCAAACATATTCGGAATTATTCAAAATCTCGCGAATTGCATCGAGGGTTGTAACCGTTTCCTCTGCATCGAGAATGAGATAGGGGAAGCCGTCACTGTCGACCGCAGTCATATTCTTGCCAGCACCGGTAAAAAGATTATTCGCTTCACCGACAGCAAAACCAAAACGGTCTTTATTAATCTGCATCTTCGAATTGCCATCCAGATCTACACTGGCGGTTTTGATAAAGGTATTGAAGGCATCCAGCGTCCATTTGCCCTCATCAACGGCTGAATAAAAATAATTCTCAGCAAACTGAAGGTCGGCTGCTATATCCAAATTCACATATAGCATGGCATTGGAATAGTAATAGCCGGGAGCGATTGCACCGGTTGTAAGGAATGATTTTCCGTTAATCGTCAGCTGATCTTTAAAGTCCTTTGCCCACCACTCTTCATCCAAGGAGAGATAGGGGAGCGTGTTAAGATCATAAAGAGCCCCCTGTCTTGCCAGATCACCGACACCGTGAGATGCCGTCATAAAGAGCAGGTCATACAGTTTCTCCATCGACTGTATTGCCTTATCCACCATTTCTCTCGGTCCTACCCAGTCTTCGCTGGCATGATATACAATATTGACACCGAAGAGTTCATTTATCAGCGAATCGCGTTTAAAGATCGCATCATTGACAGGTTCTCCGGTCAGTTCCTCGTAATACATATTGGGATAGGTTTTCACACTGTAACAGGCGATATTGAGATCGACACCGTCATAGTCCTTCGTCTGAAGCGCTCTTATGTAGTCTGTCTCAGGTGTGCTATCGTCAGCTGAGGTGATAGAGGCTGTTTCTTTTTCATCTGAGCTGACATCGGGATCGCTGGCGCAGGCCGCCATCATCATCACGGCGACAAGCAGCAGGGCAAGTAAACGTTTGTACATATTGATTACACTCCTTTTTGAATTTCGATTGTATAAACTTTCTTGTTTTTATGCGTCCTCTCACGCAGATTGATTAAATAGATTCCCTCTCTGCCAAGATATTCAGCGCGTAATTTGCTGTCGCAGGCCACATACTCGATTTCGGCAGTAAGATTCTCATCATAACGAAGTATGTGTCCGCCATAAAGCAGGATCACTCCGGGCGATACAGGGGCTGGCTCATCATAACAGGATAGATGAAACACGATGGACGCACTTGGAGCATCAATGCAGTCTGTAATCACCGCACGCCCCGCTTCCAGATAATAGCTGCGTCGGTAAGAGCATACCCCCGCTTCCTTCGGATAGGTTGAGGCAAGTTGGACAGAAAGCATCTTGTTTTCGCTGTCATAATACCGGTCATCAGCAATGGCATCGCTTCCCTTCCTCTGAGGATATCCCGCAATTTCGGGAAGATTGTGTGATGGGGAGCCATACCAGAAGGTTGCTTCCCGACTGCCCGAAAAGGTGTCAGCGCGATATTCCCCTACGCCGGGATCGATAATCAAGGGATGACCGTCAGCAAATACGGTGAATACACCGGTATCCACATGTCCGTGTCCCTCACCGTTGTTGCCACAGTGAACACAGAGTACAAGACCTTGCTCTGTCTCATGCTTTTCACGAAGGATAAGCAGCCCGAAATCTTTCTGCCAGATCTCGGAAGGCGGTGTCCAGTGCTGCTCCTGCAAGTCGGGCAGACTCATATTGGCAAGAGCGCGATAGGTATGATAGTAGGTGCCGAACTGTTCCGGGATATCATTCTTGGCGAAATGACAGGCAAAATTCATAAGAGGCTCCGAGCCAATACGCTTTCCGAAACGGTAAAAGAGCCGATAGGGCAAATCAAGCAGAAAAGGTGCATCGCCATAAGCAAAATAATTCCTGCTGCAGATATGCATTTTATAGGCATATTCACCGAGGCATCTGACAAAGGGATGGTCGAATACATCCACATAGCCGGAAGTAAGATCATAGAGCAGCTCCAACGTGTCAAAATAGCTTCCCACGCCGTGGCCGTAATAGCGTGGCCCCTCGATGCAGCTCCCATCATTTGGGAGTCCGTTGGGATAACGATCGGCAAAGTGCAGAGCGCGCTTCACGACAGATTCGCGAACTGCCATGTCATCTTCGGTAAAAGCAGCTGCAGCGAGAACATTTGAAATAACCCATACGCACCAGTTGCCGGCAACAGGGCTTTCATCCGAGCCGAAATAGCGATATTCATGCGTCAGAAAAGGCGTGATAATTCGCTTCTTCACCTCGGCTTTGATGCGTTTGCGAATATTCGGAGAAATAGGATCGAGGATCTCTGCTCCGAGGTAATAAATCCATGCAAAATTGGAACCCGCTTCGGAGGAAAAGAGGTCGAGATACTCCATATCCATCCCGGAATCGGGCATGTAAAAGGAGAGCTT
>JAFQDR010000251.1 GCA_017415945.1 Oscillospiraceae bacterium | reverse complement strand
GGAAGCTGCAGCCTTCATTGCATCTGCCTGTGCACCGACAAGTGTGGCAGCCGCCATTGTGGGATCGCGGTACATGGCGGTCTTCTGCGCGGTCTTGAGCATTTCCTGATCTTCTTCGGTGAGGGTAGGCGGATTGATGGCAACCTTCACGTCACCGATACCGCGTGCGCCCCATTCGGCAGAAAGCTCCTCGTTGAGATAAGTCTCCAGCTCATTCGTGTGTGCCGGAATCTGATTCGGGCGGATCTCCAGCATGGACAGCTTCGCCAGTGCAGGACCGAGTGCGCTGACAAATTCCGTTTTCATTGTATCGCGCAGTTCGTCCTTGCTGTAAGACTGCGCCACATTACCTGTCACATTGGTGTACAGCTTGATGGGGTCGGTGACACGGAAGGTGTATGTACCGTTGCAGCGGAGTGAAACGTCCACGTCAAAGTTGATGCGGGAATCCACCACTCGGAAGGAGATCGGATTTGCCGTGCCGAACTTGTTGTCGATGATTTCCTTGGTATTGAAGTAGTACACCCGCTGATCCTTGCCGGTGTCGCCGCCATAGGTGAAGCGCTTACCGATTGCCTTGAAGGTTTCGATGATACTTTCACCCAACGATCCTGCAAAAATAGACGGCTCGGTCGAGCTGTTCCATGTGAACTGTCCCGGTTCAGCGCAAAGCTCAACGACCTTGCCCTGTTCCACGATGATCATACACTGACCATCGGCTACGGCAATGCCAGAACCGTTGGAAATGACATTGTCCTCGCCCTTGGTGTTTGAGGAACGGCCGCTGGTGCGCTTTTGTCCCTTGACGATCAGAATGTCGTTTGCAATGGAGTCACAGTAGAAAAATTCCTTCCACTGGTCGGCGAGTACGCCGCCGGCTGCTCCGGTAATTGCTTTGATAAGTCCCATAGTTGTTCTCCTATTCTGTTATTCAGTCATTTTCGTGCTCTGCGAGCATTGCGTTCAAAGCGCGCACAAATTCGTGGTAACCTCTCGGAAAATTCGCAGACCCCTCAGCATGGATTGTCTGTCCGCCGTTTACTGTTGCCTCGAAGCGGAACATGATTCCGTCAGATACATTCTTTGGATGCTTGCCATGAAAACCATCCCAACGAAGGATACTGCAGGTGTTCGCAAGGTCAATCATCATCTGCACACTGCAGGGGACACTCGACTCAAGCACAAGCTCGTCTTCTCCGTCACGGTAGATTTCCCGATAACGTCGCAGTTCTGTCGCGTCACCCTCACCCTCAAATTTGTACACATAGCTGCCGCGCATTCCGCGCACTGTCAGTGTCATTGTCTCTGCCGATGTGATGTTTTTATGTGTTTCTTTGCCGCATCCAAACAGTCCGAACAGCATTATAAATACCATAACGGTTATGAATATCCGGATTCTCATGCCCACGGATCGTCGGATTTTGCTTTGCGGATACTGACAAGCAGGAACTGGTCCCACAGCATCCATCTGCCATCGCCAAGCTGGCGCAGGACGATTTCACGGGGATTATCCGCGCCTCCGCTCTTTATGAAAAGCTTCTTATAGCCTTCGTTTGCGTCGGAATAGGGACCGCTGGTTACTGTGATGGTAAATGGCGTGTCCGGCGTGTAATCGTTTTCGGGAACAGCACCCTTAAAATAGGAAAACGGCACATGATGACCGTCGCTGAAGCGGTCATTCAGGAACGAGATATCGTAATTCGACAGCGGACGGGGACCGCGTAGGAAATTGAGCATTTCCGTGCCGATCGACTTATCTGCAGCATACACGCAAAGCGCGCAGACAGTAAGAGCTGCAGTTGCAAAAGGGCTGGCAAGCGATGCTTCGGGCAATGCCTTCATCTCGGCAAGGCTTTCGGGAAGTGCCGTGAAAGTGAAGGTTTCTTCGCTCGAAAAAGTGGATGCTGCAGCAGACTTCACTGCAGACTGTACGTTTTTCTTCAGCTTATCAAAGATTGACATGGTAAATTCCTCCTAAAAAATTGATTCATTTTCTAATTTAGTTGCCGCACCGAACAGCATAATAAGTGCTTTTTCAGCTTCAAGGGACAGAAAACCACTTTGATTGTCATGTACATGAATATGCTCACCGCCGGCGTAGACGATATCCAAGCTTTCTCCGTACATATCAGGCAGTCCGCTGACAGTATGGTAGTATCCGTTGTACTGTGCAAAATTGTGCGCTGTGACAATCTCCTGCAGGCGCACCAAAAAATCCGTATCTGCCTTATACTCTGCCCTGTCACTTTCGCCGCTGCGCTCACGCCAATTGTACGTTACAAGCACCTCGCCATCCTTCAGAGAGGCATCCAGCGTGTAGACACGGTTACCCAAACCGTCTGTTTCACAAGCCGCAAGCAGCGAAATCTTACAGTGAAATGTCACGATTTCGGTGGATTTAATCACCTTCGGCGCATCAGTCCAGTACCGCTTGACAACACCGCCATCTACGTCATCGTTGTTTTGCCCCTGATGTCTGAGACAGACCGCAGCGATGCCGCCGATAATTGCTGTGGCAGCAAGGGCACCACCAAGCCCGATGAACAGCCATTTCATAAACTCACCTCGTTGTTTCATTCGTTTTTCTTATTTCTCTTAGCGAGCACAACTACCATAGTGATCACGCATACAACGGCTATAATACCGGAAGCAATAACAGCAATCCACATGACAGGATTGTTTTCGCCGTTCTCTCCGAGGGCATTTGTGTCTGTGGTATCAGGCGTGGGAGCAGTATCCTCACCCGGAGTGCCGGTTACATCGGGGGTGTCGGTGATATCAGGATTTACGGTTACATCGGAATTGTCGGGAATGGAGGTGTCCTGTTCCTCTGCAGGATCCGTTGTCTGGGGGGATTCGGTTTTCTTGTCGGACTTGTATGAGCAAACGGTACATTTGCCTGCTTTGTTAAATTCATGAGCTTCTTTTTCTGTGGTTACAGCACCGCATTTCTTGACCGTGCATTCCTTCCAGTGAGTGTCCGCGTCCGATTGCCACTTTTCCTTGTGTCCTGTAGCCGGAATCAGGATGCTGTCTGAATCGATAATTTCATTTTTCCCCTTCGAATCGCTGAACAGCTTGCTGCAGCCATCACAGACATAATGCTGTTTTTTGCCTGCAGTTGTGCAGTCGGCGTCTACAGCGGCAACTTTCGTCAGCTTATGTTCGTGCTTCTTTGCAGGCTCAATGATATAATTACATACAGTACAGCTCTGCGGTGTTGTTTCGGTTGCTGCAGTACCGGGCGTGTGTTTGACGATATCATCATGCTCTCCGCAAACGGTACACTTGTGTGCGTGTCCCTTGGTGTCGGTGTAGTTCCACTGAGTGCTCCACTTATGGTCGCCGGTTTTGCCGTATTCTGTGCTGCAGGCAGAACATTTTGCTTTGTTTTTGCAGTCTGCTGTACCTCCGGTGTGTGCCTGTACGGTGTCGTGCTCTCCGCAAGCGGTGCATTTGTGTGCATGTCCGTTTTTGTCAGTATAATCCCATTTTGTGCTCCACTGATGCTGCTTTACCTCGCCGTATTCGGCTTTGCATTCCGCGCATTTTGCAGTCTCACCGCATTTTGCAGTGCCTCCGCTGTGGGGAATTACCGTGTCCTGAATACCGCAGACCTTACACTTGTGCGCGTGACCTTTTTCATCCTTATAATCCCACGCACTTCCAAAATTGTGCTCTGCAAGCTCACCGTAGTATTCACCGCAGTTTTTACAGATTGCACGGTTATCGCAGGTTGCCTTACCGCCGGTATGCTCCAACTTGGCGATCGCGCCCCAGGCGTAGATGTCAGTGATCTGCTTGGTGCACTTGCTGTCCTCAAAGTTTTTGCCGCATTCGGGGCAGAAGTAATATGCCTTTTTGCCTGTTTCCTTGCAGGATGCCTTGACTTCGTCCACCTTCAGCGGCGAACATTTGTGAACCTCTGTTTTTGGGAAGGTGTAGTACAGAATAACTTCTTCGCTGTTTCTGGAGGTTACTTCGGCACCTATGCCGTTGACGGTAGCTGTCACGTTCACAGAACCGGATTTATACTGGAACTCATAGCCGTTGCTTGCCCAAATCGTAACCTGAACGGTATAAGTCTTGCCAGCCTCGAATTTATCCGATGTGGACATGATTTTCTTGTCTGTTTCGTTGTACCAGGAAATACCGTTCTTTGTGGTTGCGTTGTTATAGTTGGCCGCACCGTAGTTGACGTTAGTGTAAGTTATATCGTAGTCAGGAATATTTCCCGTAGCGGGTGCGTCAACATCCGTAACGCCAACCTTGCCAATGGCTACGCTTCCGGTAGCAGGGAACACATAGGTTACGAGTATTTCGTTCTTGTTTCCGGAAATCGTTGCGCTCTTTCCATTGACAGTGGCAGTCATAGAAACATTTCCGTAAGAATTGGTGGCAAATTCATATCCATCCTTTGCCTTGATGCGGATATCCACCTGGTAAACTTTACCGGGTAAAAATGCGTGCGTACCGTCGCAGACGATATATGAGCTGCCCACCTCGGACCAGCACATACCGTTTTTGTAGTAGGCATCGTTTCTGCCGTTGTTCTCATATCCCACGCCGCAGATAAAGTTATAATCCGGCGCTTTGCCTGCAACGGGTACATCGATATCGGTAAGCTCAATTTTTTCTATTTTAGCGGCAGTGTCGCAATCAAATACGCAGGCTGCAACCACGTACAGATTGGAATAGCTGTCGTACGTCGGAAGTACGGTTGCCGTGTTTCCGTTCATTTTAACCGTAACTTTGGGGAAGGGCTTGCCGGGCTGTGCCAAGAAGTGATTTGCATCGGTGGCAAAGCTTGCACCGTAGTTTACAGTGAGCGTGAGCATCAGCGTGTATTTTTTACCGTATTCAAAGGTTGCGTTTCCCGCCAGCGAGGTGCCGTCCTGCAAACTCCATTCAACCTTGGTCACACCGATCTGACCGTTATTTGCGTTTCCGTTTATGCTGTCAATGCTTATTCCCGAAGCTTGAAACGTGGTGGGAACACGCTCACCCGGTACAGGCGCGGGAACGACAAACTCAATACTTTCGATGGGAGCAGATTCAACCTCTGGGAAGGTGTACATAACGGTCAGGTATTTCTGATACGTGGTATCGTGCTCATACTTGGATGCGTCCACCGAGAAAAGGCTGTAATCCATCGCATTGTTTGCATTTGCAGTATTACCGTTTACGGTGACGCTCGAAACTGCCGGCCTTCTTGAGCTGTCGGTATTGAAATAATGATTGGCGGTCGCAACCTCAAGAACCACGTAAACCGTGTATTTTGTTCCTGCAGTTGCTGATTCAGAGGTGCTTGTTATGTAATTACTGCCATACTGCGACTTCCAGGCAACCTTGATGACGTTATATTTCTGTGAGGCTTCTTCTGCTGTGAAATCGAATGGCTTACCCGCCACGGGCGCGTCGATTCCGGTAATGGTAACATCATCGATCTGATATGTAGTGAACATCTCCTTCGCCGCGAACACCGATGTCGGCAGTACGCTGAGCATCATGATCATACAGAGCATCGCGGTAAGAATTCGCTTAACATGTGTAATCTTTTTCATTGTTCAATTCTCCTTGCTGTAAAGACCTTTATTCGCTCGGTTTAAGACCTACTTTTCTGCCGCAGTGCGGGCAGTACTGCGTATCTCCGGTCAGAGGAATATCACAGGACGGACAGCAGAAATGCATCATTTTGTATTTGTCAAAGAGTGTTTTGCGTGTCAGCAGCTTTTTACACGCAGGACACATCAGTGCGGTCCGTTTTACAATCTGACCGCATCGCGGACATATCTTGATTTTTTTCATGGCTACCGGACCCATACCATACGTACCGAGCCATATAAATTTTTCGGTTTTGTGATCATGTATCATCGAAGCTTCCTCCGTAAATAAGCTGTTTACCGCATTTCGGACATACACAGGCGGAGGCTGAAACTTTTGTTCCGCAAAACTTGCAGTATTCCGGCGTGTTTTCCCAAGGTGCACAGGCAACACACTCCAGAGCATCTGCGTTGTACATCGCATCGATCACCCATTTACCGCATTTGTGGCAGAGCTGGAAGTGTTTCATTCCTTCCGTTTTCCATGCAAGCTCCAGTTCTATATCCGGATCCGCTTCGTTATATGCCCCTGTTGTACAAAGCAGTGCTCCGGTCAGATCACAGAAAAATTTGTACCGGTTTCCGCCGGAATCCGAGATGATCTTGTAATGCGCCGTTTTTTTCTTTGGCATAAAGTAGGCTCTCCTTTCATGAATAAATCCGTTTAACAGTTTTTTTACATCTGCTTCCAATCCTTGACTGTATCAATGAAACATGTTATAATAAAATGCAGTTGGGGCGTTCTCCCGATTCGTTGGCGCGCGTCCGGAGACATGACAGCTCTTGCTGTCACGGGGTACCCCATATTCTCTTTAAGACTATGACAGGTTTTATACCCTCCTTGAACTGCACCTGCAAGTACAATTATAGGGATTTTCGTTTTTTTGTCCCCCACCTAAATGGACAAAAGGTGGGGAAAATGCAAATTTTTCTGCGTTTTATGATAAAAAAATCAAAAAATCAGGCGAATAATCGCCGGGAGGACTCATGCCATGAAAAAAATCATCTCTTTACTCTTGCTCACAGCAATTTGTCTTCTGACATTCTCCGGATGTCAGTTTCCGGGCAGCAGGAAGACGCTGCTTGATCCCGCGAACCCTGTAACGCTGACCATCTGGCACGTGTACGGTGAACAGGCGGATGCCCCCATGAATCTTCTGATCGATGAATTCAACGATACCGTCGGAAAAGTTAAGGGAATCCAGGTTCGTGTCACCAATGTAACCGGAACCTCGAAAATTCTCGCACAGCTGCTGGAGGCACAGGCGGGCAATCCGGGCGCTGCGGAGCTTCCCGATCTGTTCTCCTGTCATACGCAGAACGCTCCTTCGCTGGGAGCCGAAAATCTTCTGGATTTTGGAGAATGGTTTACCGAGGACGAGCTTGACGGATACGTTCCGGAGTTTTTAAACAGCGGTATGCTCGACGAAAAGCTCGCTGTCTTTCCCGTGTCAAAATCCACCTATGCCTTGTTTATAAACGGCTCGCAGTTTGATCGTTTTGCGGCAGATACAGGAGTCACATATGAAAGCCTGTCCGACTGGAACGGGTTCTTTGATGCTGCCGAAAAATATTATGAATGGTCGGACGGCAAGGCGTTCTGTGCATTCGACTATCTGATCCGCCATATGGAGCTTGATGTCCTCTCTCGATACGGCAAGCTTGAATACACCGAAAACGGGTGGTATGACACAGAGGATCCCGAAGTAAAAGAATCCTTCTGTATGTTCGCCGAGGCGCTTGCCAAGGGGCACATCGCTGTATCGGATCTTTATGCCAATACGCAGGTAATGACCGGCGACGTGCTCTGCGGCATCGGTTCTTCGGCAGCTGTCGGATATTATAACGATACCGTCACCTATCCCGACAACACTTCCGAGCCGATGAAGCTGCAGGTAATGCCGCTTCCGAGATCCTGCGGAGAAAAGGAATACATGCCTCAGACCGGTGTCGGCATCAGTGCATTCAAAACCACAGAACAGAAAGCCGAAGCGGCTTACGAATTCGTGAAATGGTTCACCGAGAGTGAACGCAATCTGGAATTCGTTGTCAAAACAGGCTATATGCCCGTAACCGATGGCGCATTTGAGGCAATCAGCAGCTATACCTTTACAGATGACGGATACGCAAGCCTGTATAAGGCGATCAAAATGATGTATGAAGAATATATCCCCGTAGTACGTCCCGATTTTGACGGGTTCTATGATAAAACGGACGCACTGTACGATGGGCTTCGTAAAATGCAGCCTGATCTGATCAAGCGTGTGGGGAACGGCGAAGCCGTCAGCGGACTAACAGAGGAGATATGGGAATTTTTCTGCAGCATTGACTGAGGCGGGGTGGAGATATGCTGAAAATAACCTCTTTGCGATACTCCGAATGGTCACTGAAGCGGAAGCTGTTTGTGTATATGCTTCTTCTTGCCGTTCTGCTTCTTCTGATCCTTTTCATTGGGCTTATGACGATCGGACGTATGAGCAGTACCGCAGATACAGTCTATGATTCGCTGGAGCTGCAGATGGAGGTGTTTGAAAAAGACATTCTGGGTCATTTTGACCACCTTGCCGCTTCTGCTGTTGCTCTTTCGACCGACATGACCGAAATTCTCACTGACAATTTGCAGGCAAAGAACACAACATTCCCCGCTTTAAACGATCATGGCAATGCGATTGCCGATTTACAGGAAATCATGATCGAGCCGCTGAAGCAGAAGCTCCTGCAAACAGACTGTTCCGGTGCGTTTGTTATGCTGAACGCCACGGTCAACAGCACTTTGCCGGAGGCTTCCAGCTCAAAGACCGGTCTGTATCTGCAGGTAAGCGGCTATGATCGAACTGCTTCCGACGTTATCCTGTACCGCGGCATCACCGATGTTGCAAAATCCCATAAAATCATGCCGCATCGGAAATGGCGGCTGGAATTCACTATCGATCTTTTTCCGGATTATGCAGAAATTGTGTCTTCTGCATCGATGACACCCCAGAAGTCTTATCGGATCACGGAACCCTTCAAATTGCCCGGAACTTCTGAATATGTGCTGCTTGTTACGGTTCCGATGCTGGGAAATGACGGAACTTTATACGGGATATGCGGTTATGAGGTCAGCGCCAGCTACTTTATGATGCATCACGAACAGCCGTCCAAGCTGCAGCATCTCAGCTGCCTTTTGGCAATGGCTCACGAGGATATTCTGATTACTTCCGAATCGCTCAGCTGCGGAAGCGCCGATGCATATTTCCACACACTGACTGAGGATTATGCTATCCTGAAAAATGATGAGAATTTTTCTGTTTTTCAGGATGAAAGCTTTTCCTATCTCGGTATCACAAGGACGGTTTCGCTCTCGCAGGAGGAGGAAAATTTGTTGGTCGTTATGATTCCGAAAAACGATTACGACCTAATGCTGTCCAAAAGCATCATACAGACTGTGACATTCCTTCTGCTTTTTCTATTCTTCACGGTCAGCTTCTGCCGATATTTCAGCAAACGCTTTCTGACTCCGCTGCTCACCGCCCTTGAGCAGATCAAATCGGATAAGCGCAGTGAGACCGCCTCCGGCATACCGGAAATTCTCGACCTTGTGGAATATCTGGATCAGCAGGATAAGGTACGCGGTGAAATGCTTACAACGCTCGAACAAAAGAATCTTGCGGCAGAAAACGAAAAACTCCGCATCAAAGCGGAATATGACCGTGCGCTGTGTGACTTTCACAGAGTGGAAACGGAATACACCTCTGCCAAGGACGAGCTGCTTCGACTGCAGAGTGAGATGGAGCGGCTTGCCTATTCCCGCAAAACCGAAATCGATCCTGCGGATTATCAGTACTTCTTAGCAGGGCTTCAGACGCTTACCGAATCGGAGCGTAATCTGTTTGAATATTATCTTGCCGGCAAAAGCGTGAAAGAAATCCTTGCGCTGATCGGCATCAAGGAAAGTACGCTGAAATACCATAATCATAATCTGCTTGGCAAGCTTGGCGTATCATCACGAAAGCAGATGCTGCGATATGCTGAAATTATGCGGTATCAAAAGGAAGAATCAGCCGGTGACACCTGAAGCACAATTTAAACTATTATAAAAGAGCAGGGAATTATAAAACTGAATTCACCTGCAGCATTGGTGTAACGGAGCTTTGTCAAATCAAGGTTGTTAAGATATTTAAGATTGTAAAGATTCCCTGAGCAGCCAACTGCCAGAGTTGCTGCTGTCATCTTCCATGCGTCCTGATAAGAATCATCTTTAACATTGACACCTTCGAATAACATCACTGTCATGGTTATCTGAATTTATGTGCGAAATCTGAATATTGTACATTTCCTCAGCATCATGCTTTCTCTTAAAAACTCATCCTTTAAATAACTCCTATTTAATGTATGCAGATATTTTGACTGTTCTGCTTATGTCAGCAGTGCAATGATTTTGACATACTTCCTCAAAATAAAGGGACTGCCGCACGCAAATGCGACAGTCCCTTTTTGTTACGGTATAATGGTATTATAAGAACATAAAGACAGAAGAACACGATGAAAAAAGGATTGATTCTGGAAAGCGGTGCCATACGCGGATTGTTTACCGCCGGTGTCATTGATGTGATGATGGAAAATAACATTGAATTCGACGGTGCCGTCGGTGTGTCTGTCGGAGCTGCCCCTCAGATGTGTGGAAAGAGATCCGGAAAAACTGACTTGCGATCCAGTGCCACTCGCATCAGATAATCGGTGATCGAATGGGATACTGCCGCCGCTCCTGCAAGTCCCACGGAAGCAAGAGCTGATCCGGCAATGATTTGCAGAAAGATAAAGCTTCTTAACTTCAGGACCAACGTAATACTTAAATTCGGTAACGTCGGTAAGCCATTTTTCAAACGGAACGGTTGCATTAAAATCTCTGTTCAGAACGTTTTCGGCGGTAATCTCAGGTGTAGACTTTACAT
>JAFQDR010000250.1 GCA_017415945.1 Oscillospiraceae bacterium | reverse complement strand
TTTCAGGATATCTACGAGGAAGAGTACAATGCAGGTACTACGGACTTGATTTATGTATCCATCAACGCAAAGGGCTCTGCTACCAACAGCAATGCCATCATGGCAAAGGAGCTGTTTTATGATGACTTCCCCGAAGCCCGTGAGAAAATGCGTATCCACGTTGTGGACAGCGGACTTTACACAGGCGCTTACGGCTATGCTGTAATTGAGGCTGCCAAAATGCTGGAAAACGGCTGCAGTGTAGAAGAAGCCATTGCGTTTATTGAGGACTGGTGTGCTCACTGTGAAGTGTATTTCTGTATGTACACACTGAAATATGCCGCCAAATCGGGGCGAATCAACGGGGCGGCTGCGTTTTTGGGCAACGCCCTCGGGATCAAGCCTTTGATGCATGTGAAGCATGGGGGCATCAATGATGCGGCGAAGGTCCGCGGGGAAAAGAATATTATCAAAACCATTCTTTCCTATACGGTGAAGGCTATGAAGCCCGGAACGCCCTACTGCATTGCCTATGGCAGTGACCGCAGTTTGATCGAACAGATGGAAACTGCTATGGTAGAAGCTGTGGGCTATCCTCCTGTGGACTATTACCAGATCGGCGCGGAAGTTGCGGCCAATACCGGCCCTAAAGCGGTTGGCGTTATTTTTTACAGAGCGTAAATTTCAAATGCATAATGATATCACCTCGGGGCAAGATAGCCTCGAGGTGATTTTTTATGACAGGAAAAGAATTGCTGTATATTGAAGATGCGCTGGGACATGCAAAGTTTATGCTGACCCAGGCGGGAGAAGCAGCTGCAACACTGAAGGATCCCGCTCTGCGACAGCAGGCACAGCAGCTGGTGAATGAAAACCAGCAGATGTTTACCCGATTTTTGCAGCTGGTATAGGAGGAAATTATGGACGACAGAAATATTATGGAAAACCTGCTCTTGACCTGCAAGGGAGCTTGCGACCTATTTATGCATGGTTCCATTGAATCTTCCACCCCAAATGTTCATCAGGTGTTTACCACCGCGCTGAACGATACTCTTTCCATGCAGGAGCGTATTTACAAGCAGATGGAGCAGAAGGGCTGGTATACCGTACAGCAGGCTCCTCAGCAGCAGGTGGATCAGGTAAAGCAGAAGTTCACTTCTCAAATGCAGTAATGAAAAAGCAAGTCGGTTAAGACTTGCTTTTTCTTAAAATAACCCTTGTGGGAGCAGAATGTTCTCTGTGGGAACCTTGTCCCATGAGAAGATACCAATTAAATCCTTTGGGGAAACGGACTCAGGGGCAGGGAGCAGACCTGCCAAATACGCAAGCTTTCCGCAAAGCTCTTTGGGGGTATGCGTTTTGCGTAGCTCCAGCATACACAAATCCCCATTCCGTTTGCTCATTTTTCTTCCGCCGTCTACCTCCAACAGGGGAGCGTGGCAGTAGGTGGGGGGCTCATAGCCCATTTCCCGAATCAGCCAGATCTGCTTGGGGGAGCTGTCCAAAAGGTCATTTGCTCGGACAACGCGGGTAATACCCATGACCGCATCGTCATAGGAAACCGCAAGCTGATAGGCAAATACCCCGTCGGCGCGGCGGACGATGAAGTCATCCTTCCCCGCATACATGGAAAAGCTTTGGGGGCCGTAATGGTCATCCGCAAATTGGATATTACAGTTATCCACTCGAATGCGATAGGAATGCTTTTTCTCTGAAATCAGCTGACGACGATCACTTTCCGAAAGGTGCATACAGCCGCAGCCAAGATCCTGCAATTCTCCCGGGTGAGGTGCGGAGGCGGCCAGACGCTGGGCTCTGCTGCAAAAGCAGGGGTACACAAGACCTCGTTCTTCAAAATCTCGGAATACCGTTTGGTATAGTTCTGTGCGACAGCTTTGGGCGTACAGGCTGTCTTTATCTCCGTTCCAGCCTAAATCCCAGTCCAAACCCAGCCATTGCAAGTCATCTGCCATGTATAGAGCTTTATCATAGCTGCTGCGATCGGGATCCAAATCCTCCAAGCGAAACAGGATTTCTCCGTCCAGCGCACGGACATCCAGCCATGCCAAGAGGGAGGAAAGCATATTGCCCACGTGCAGTCTGCCGCTTGGACTTGGAGCAAACCTGCCGCGAATAGGGGTGTTATTCATGTCATTCACTTCCTTGGTTGATATTATAGCATAGTTTTCTTCTTTTGTCTTTTTGTATTGAAACAAACAGGAAAATAAAGTATAATATTACGGAAAATTTTGAAGGGGGCAGTTATCATGGCTGAACAAAAGACAAATGTTATGCGCGTTTTGGAGCAAAAGAAGATTGCATATACTGCCCATGCCTATCCCCACGGGGACGAAGCTGTTGACGGCGTGCAGGTTGCGGAGCTGATCGGACGTTCCCCTGCGCAGGTGTTTAAGACACTGGTTGCGGTGGGGGCAAGCAAAAAGTATTATGTGTTTGTGATTCCTGTGGATCATGCTTTGGATTTGAAAAAGGCAGCCAAAGCAGCGGGGGAAAAGTCCGTCGCTATGCTGAAGGTCAGTGAGCTTTTGGGGCTGACGGGCTATGTGCGCGGTGGCTGCTCTCCCATTGGGATGAAGAAGCAGTTTCCTACATATTTGCATGAAAGCTGCCTTGCGCAGGAGACCATTATTGTCAGTGCAGGGAAGATCGGACAGCAGGTGGAGCTTGCTCCCGATGCACTGATGAAGCTGGTTCGTGCACGTACAGAGGATGTGGCTGTGAAGGAGTAATATGCGAGATACGATTTATATTAAGGGTGCCAAGACCCATAATTTGAAAAATATAGAAATTGAGATCCCCCGCGATAAGCTTGTTGTTATGACGGGTCTGTCGGGGTCGGGGAAGTCCAGTCTGGCATTTGATACCATTTATGCGGAAGGGCAGCGCCGTTATGTGGAGAGTTTGTCCTCTTATGCCAGAATGTTTTTGGGACAGATGGACAAGCCTGATGTGGACTACATCGAAGGGCTTTCTCCCGCAATTTCCATTGACCAGAAGACAACCTCCAATAATCCCCGCTCTAC
Source organism: Oscillospiraceae bacterium (assembly GCA_017415945.1). Next base: position 202 of record JAFQDR010000250.1, on the reverse strand, counting down.
CGTGGGTACTGCCACGGAGATTTATGACTATCTGCGACTTCTGTGGGCCCATGTCGGGGTGCCCCATTGCCCCAAGTGCGGCAAGGAAATTCGTCAGCAGACCATTGACCAAATCGTGGATCAGGTATTGAGCTTGCCAAAGGGGACTAAGATTCAAATTCTTGCTCCTGTCATTCGAGGCAGAAAGGGCGAGCACGCCAAG
>JAFQDR010000249.1 GCA_017415945.1 Oscillospiraceae bacterium | reverse complement strand
GGAAGCTGCAGCCTTCATTGCATCTGCCTGTGCACCGACAAGTGTGGCAGCCGCCATTGTGGGATCGCGGTACATGGCGGTCTTCTGCGCGGTCTTGAGCATTTCCTGATCTTCTTCGGTGAGGGTAGGCGGATTGATGGCTACCTTTACGTCACCAATACCGCGTGCGCCCCATTCGGCGGAAAGCTCTTCATTGAGATATGTTTCAAGCTCATTCGTATGAGCCGGAATCTGGTTCGGGCGGATTTCGAGCATGGACAGCTTCGCCAGTGCAGGACCGAGTGCGCTGACAAATTCCGTTTTCATCGTATCGCGCAGTTCGTCCTTGCTGTAAGACTGCGCCACATTACCTGTCACATTGGTGTACAGCTTGATCGGGTCGGTTATGCGGAAGGTGTATGTACCGTTGCAGCGGAGGGAAACGTCCACGTCAAAGTTGATGCGGGAATCCACCACGCGGAAGGAGATCGGATTTGCCGTGCCGAACTTGTTGTCGATGATTTCCTTGGTATTGAAGTAGTACACCCGCTGATCCTTGCCGGTGTCGCCGCCATAGGTGAAGCGCTTACCGATGGCTTTGAAGGTTTCAATGATACTTTCACCGAGGCTGCCTGCGAAAATAGACGGCTCGGTGGAACTGTTCCATGTAAACTGACCGGGTTCGGCACAAAGCTCCACGACCTTGCCCTGTTCAACGATGATCATGCACTGACCGTCTGCGACAGCGATGCCCGAACCGTTTGAAATGATGTTGTCTTCCGCTTTCGTATTGGAGGAACGTCCGCTGGTGCGCTTTTGTCCCTTGACGATCAGAATATCGTTTGCAATGGAGTCGCAGTAGAAAAATTCCTTCCACTGGTCGGCGAGTACACCGCCTGCTGCTCCGGTAATTGCTTTAATAAGTCCCATAATTATGCCTCCTGTTATGTAGTTTATTTATTTAGTGTATGATCAGTCTGCCGCTGACAATGCGGTCGAGACTCTGATGTTCAGAAAGATATTCCTCCAGAATCTCCTGACTGTTCGTAGCAACCATGCGCGGTTTGCCGTTCCCGGTTATTTCCTCTATCGGTACAGAATACATCGCTTCGAAGTTTTTGAAGTGATAGGACTGGATTCCGACCGTGTAAATATGATCGTCCTCAATCGGCATCTGATGAAAGTCAAACTTGCTGAAGCTGTGTGTGCTTCGGTCATACACAATCTCCAATCCATCGGAGAGCTGATAGAACTCCGTATGTCCGCCGTCCAGTGCCTCGTCACGCAGCATATACAGAATCATCCGTCGGAGCTGGGCACCGCTGATATTGCACATATATATCGGATCGCTGTACGGGAAACATTCAGCAAGATCGGAAAGAAGCACAATAGGTCCAAGCTCGGTAGTCCGAATACTGCCGGAACCAAGAAGCATCATGTCCATACGCAAGCTGTCCTTCAGAATATCGGCAAACAGATTTCCAAGCTCCGTTTCCTGATAGCGGGACGGATGCGTGAGCTGTCTTTTGAAGCGGGTGATCATACGTTGGTATTTTGCATCGGTTTGCGTCTTGTAGTAGGAAATAATTCCTTCCAAAGCTGCGTCCTTCGGACAATGAGCGGCATCAATCGGAATACTCTGCCAACGGTAATCACTGATACAGTTATTGTCCGTGTCCACGGTAATATCAAATCTTCCGATCTGATCGGTTCCGGTTCCGGCTTGTACGATCAGAATATCGTTGTTGACCGCCGGTTTTTCGATAAAGGTGTGCGAATGACCGCCGATGATGATATCCACGCCCCATGCCGGATCAAGCAGTTCTGCCAGCACCTTGTCTTCCTCAAATCCGATATGGGTCAGCAGCACGGTAAGATCAATGTCCACGGTGTGATACGCATTGCATATTCTGCCCACTTCCTGGCTTGCTTCATGCACATCCACAAATGAACCGATCACACCCTCGTTTCTCGTTTGGTTGATGATATCCTCTGTCAGAATGCCGATGAACAGAATCTTCATTCCATCCATTTCGACGATATGATAGGGCTTGAACAGCCTCGCATTGTTGGTCTTGATATGCAGATTGGCATTGATGATCGGGAATTTCGCACACTTTTCCAGAAACAGAAGATGTGCGATGCCGTAATCCGTCTCATGATTGCCGATGGCAACCACATCCGGGGATAGCATATTCATGATTTCGATGGTGGAAACACCGCGGAACTCGGAATCGATCACCGAACCACGGAACATATCTCCCGCTATGCAGTAGAGCGTGTTTGACTCATCTCTGCGTGTCTGATTCACATATCCAGACAGACGGGAAACTCCGCCAATCAGTCGGTCATCCACGTTTTCTGCCAGAAAATCTCCGTGGAGATCATTGGAATGAAGTATCGTCAGTTTTTTTCTGTTGTCTGCCATTCGGCATCCTCCTTTCATTTATTCGGATTCATTTTCGTGCTCGGCTTCACGCTGCAGAAATACCTGCACCTCATGATTATTCATGATCTGCTTGTAGTACCGAGCAGGAAACATATCAGCAAACTCCTCAAGCGTGCATCCGGGGTGATACTCCTCCGGCATCGGTCTATCCAGCGAAGCACCTCCGCTCGAACCCGCCGAGATGCCTGTGGTGAAAATATCGATGAGAAGATCCATCGTGCCGTCTTCGTAAAAGCGCAGTACCAGCTTCGTACTTTCGTCATGCGCTTCATCCCGGTGCCATCCAAGCTCGATATTCTCCGGTAGAAAACGCAGTCCGTGCTCCTGCGCGAAAGCATCGCCGTATGAACCGTATGCCGCTTGGACGAGCACATTGTTTGCGTGAAGAAGTGTTTTCAGCGCATCAGTCATCTCAATGCACCGCAGAGGTTTCGGAAGATTCAGCTTTTTCACGTTTGGAAACTGTTCGAGCACGCCGCCGAAAATTTCTGTGATCCAGTCGCACACCGTTACTGTGGTGACTGCTTCTTTCCATGTTTCATCCGGATACCAAGTCGCAGTATCTTCAAAGTATATGCTGCCTTTTCCATTGATTTTCATCACTCCCATGCCGTCATCGATAAAAACCAGATCTTCTTTATTTTTCGAAAAATAAATAGCCATATCTTATTTCTTCGCAGGCATACCGTCGCTTCCCACACGGTAAGCCGTAGTTTCCTCCATGATTTCAAAATTCTCCAGCATCATGTTGTTCGGATCGGTAAGAGCGTAGGAGCAGTCAACCGGAATATATCCGGGGGCGATATGCATATCCCCGACTTCCTTGAAGCCGCCGCCTGTTATGTCAATTACGCGAAGCTTCATGTCATTCGATGCCAGCTCGCTGCCTTCTGCGAAGATGTACAGATAATGTCTGCCGTCAGCGGTTTTTAAGTAATACGGGTGATAACCGCCGGTGCGATGAGCGGTGTACGCAGAAAATTCTGCGTGGTAATGCTGCGCATCCGTGTCGGTGTAAATATCAAAGGATTCATAAAGCAGACCGCTTTTGTCGAGAACGGGAGTCACATGGAGTTCTTCCAGATCACCGTCACTGTCAATATCGGTGCAGAATGGGTGCGTAAGAGGAAGCTCAACTATGTAGGCTTCGGGAACTGCCATATACTTTTCGTTGAACAGTTCCGGGTATTCCGCAAAGGATACCGTTGCAGCCAGATGTCCGTTCCGGCCAATCTCCGCTACATCGCCGTTTCTGAAATAGAAGGTCACGCCATTATAGTCGAGTGTCCAGCGGATGCCGTCTTCGGGTGTATCGCGGAAATAATCTTCCACAGCGTTTTCGGAGGTAAAATCGCCCGTCCATGTGTGGGAGGTCAGCTCCTTCTTAACGATTGCGGGGATTTTACTCATATCCTTGATTACATCGGCGATCACCAGCTGCTTTCCTGTTTCGGTATCGTAGGTTGTTCCGTTCAGATAACGGTCATTGATATTGCCGTACACCAGGAAAGAATCCGAAAGCAGACTGACCGCCACACTGTCAGCACGGCGTATCTGTATATCAAGGGTGGATTCTTTGGTTACAAAACTGTCCGCACCGAGCAGGGTCAGTTCTTCTTTTGCAGTAGCAAGAAGATTGTCAAACTCATCCTCCATGGAGCGTGCTGCCATGTTCTTAGTCTGATCCAGAGCTTCTGCCAGAGCGGGATATTTCTGTGTGCTTTCATCATGCAGAGTAACAGCGGAATATTCGCTCACTGCCAGCAGGATTTCTTCGTCCCATTCAGACTGCTGACAGAAATATTTATCCAGCATAATTTGCTCTGCGGCAGATTGTTCAGTGGATGGCATAATCGTATCGTTTCCTTCATATTCTGTTTCTGTTTTGTCTGCAATATTTTCAAAAGGTTCTGTTTCATCGGGAATGTGTTCTGCATTGCATGCGGCAAGTTGACACATGATAAGCAACACTCCAACAAACAGAATTGCTATTCGTTTCATAAGTCTCTCCTTTGGAACTTGTGGGGCGAGGGAACATCCCGCTCCATCGCCCCACCGTTAACTGAATCATTTATTTTTCTACCTTCGCAAGAGCTGCATCCGCTTTGGCAATCCATTCGGTTCTGTCACCGTACTGTGCTGCATTCAGTGCATCTGCGGTGGCTTCTGCCTGCGTTTCATCAAGTGTACCGTCCTTGACTGCTTTGATCGCACCCGCAACCGCTTTGGCAGCATTCATCTGCTGCTTCCACGTATTGCCGATGTTGCGAAGAGTCTTCTGGATACCGAAAAGGGTGTTGAAATACTTTTCCATGTCTTCATATTCGCGGGCACGGATTTCCAGACGCACCTCATACAGTCCGGGCGTGTTGTTAAACAGGAGAACACAGTAATGCTTTGTTTCTTCCTTGCCTTCGGAATTTTTAACCGTTTCGGAATCGTAATCGTATCCGTACAGATCGGCCAGACGGTATACGCAGGCGATGGTGGATTTACCGAAGATAAAGATCTTATAGCGGTTTTCGGTTAGCGCGATCAGACCAGTGGAGGGAGATATGTACAGCTCGCCGTTCTTTCCGAACCGCTTCATCTTTTCTTCCTTGATCTTCGTTTTCGTCAGCGGTACGAAAATCTGATTCCACGCTTTGGTACCGAATTCCACCTGTTCGATATGGGAATTTACTGAATCAAGCGTTGCCTCGACCTTGTTAAAGAGCTTCATACATTTCTTAACGCAGACCTTTCGGCAGATGTAATTGCCGTCCGCCAGTTTTTGTTCGGAGATCAGACCTACTTCTGCTCCGCAGATTGCACAGTTATGCTTTGCCATTATGTTACCTCCTTGTCAGTTCGTTTGTGTTAGACTTGTTAATATGGTTTGTACGTCCGCATCCGCGAGCGAAATCTCATATTCGCCGTTTTTTGTGAGGATCATCACCTGAAAAACACAGCCGTCCTGCTTTGCTTCCAGCATCGTATAGGGATAGCCGAGACTTGTACAGGTGTAGCCGTTCCATGTGTACGCGCCGAGGGTGAACGGCTCCATATCGACAATATTATCGTAGAAAAACTTGGGTGAAAGATAATAATCCTGCTTCCCGAAAAAGCATATGGTAATACCGGCGTGGGTGAAAATGTCCGTTTCCAGCTTCGCTCCCTTGAAGATATGTACCTTCTTCTGCGTTGTCTTGCATTCGCTGTCAATGCCGCAGAAAGCCATCCAGCCGTCTGGTACGACGATCCGAAAGTATCCGCTGTCGAACTGTATGTGACTCATACCGCTTACGCCCACTTATCCTCAGACTTCGGCAGTCTGATGTCTCCAAGACACTGGATATCGTTTAAGAACCACTCGCCGGTAGAAGGTTTCTTTCTCAGCTTGATGGGACGGGGATTGTCCGCACCGCCGCTGGTCACATACATCGTTGCCCAGTTTTCCTCATCGAAGGAGTACGGATTTTCGCTGACAGATACGGTATACGGTGTGGTCGGTGTGTAATTGTTGTCTGCTGTTGCACCGCCGAGGAACGATCTTGCTTTGTAACCCTTACCAGACAGACGATCTTTGAGGAAGCCCTGTTCCTTACCGTTGAACTCTTCCGGGCCTTTCAGAAATCCGAGCATGGCAATCGCCGCATCCGGATCTGCTTCATAGCGATTCAGTGCAAGGATAACCAGTGCGGTTGTTTTGAATGCAGTGTCCATCTTTGCTTCTGGAAGTGCTTTCAGCTCATCAACATTGGAGGGAAGTGCAGTAAACGTAAATTTTTCGGTGTGATTTCTGCCTTTTCCAATGTTCTGTACGGCATTGTCTACTGCTTTATTCACAGCCTTTTTTGTCTCTCTCTTCAGCGCGGAGAGTGCCGCATGTTTCAACGAATCAAAAAAACTCATAATTTTATTCCTCCTGATAGAGTCTCTGCCACTTTTGCGGTCACTCCGCCTGCAGAGAAATATTCGAATGATTATCTGCGAATGATAATGCACGCTGCTCCAATCACCACAAGAATAATTCCAATCACAAAATATATGATCATTCTCCGGTGCAGTCCGATGTGCATATCTGTATCTCCGTCAAGCAAATGATAATATCCGTATCCTTGCAGTGCGGAGAATAATAATGATATAACACCGATAATGATGATTAGTATACCTATAATCAACAAAAGTTTTTTCAAAATGCTGCCTTATTCTGCTTTTACATATCGGGTGGTCATAAAGGTAAGATACCCATCATCATCGGAGAGCTTCACCCAACCGTCCTCACTCATGCCCTCGCCGATCTCCAGCCACAACGCGCCATCCCGTTCTTCGCATGTCTTCGGATCGTCGGTCATCATGCCGTCGTACAGCTTGATGACGCCAGCCTTAACTGCCTGATCGACTTCTTCTTTGGAAACCTCTTCGGGCAGAGGCATCAGCATATACAGCTTGCCATCTTCGCTTACAGCGATCTGCCCGCCAATCATCTGCCGTCTCTCCTTCATCTCGTCCGCGACTGCTTCTTCGTCCGATTCATCGACATACGGCATCGGTGCCTTCAGATATTCCTCAGCACTGAGGTACACCATTTCGTCCGAATCGTTCACCATCCCAATGGAATGAAATACCCATTTGCCTGTATAGCGCATAATATATGCCTCCTATGTAAAAAATTGAAGATTACTTCTTCTCAAAATCCTTCTCACATATCTACGGAGAAGGGCTTTGAGAAGAAGGGGAGACGAGGCTCCCCTCTTTCGGAATAAAGCGGATTACTTTACGATATTCATCATGAATTTGTGCAGATAAGCAGCCAGCTCTGCGCGGGACGCCTTGGCTGTCATGGCGTAGACATCAACGCCCAAACCATCAAGCAGACCGTTGTTTTCTGCCCAGATTACGTTGTTTTCTGCCCATTCGCTGTACTTGTACTGCGCAAGCATCGGAAGTGCCGTGCCGTCCGTCCAGCCCTTATATGCAGCATAACGGTTGAGGATCGCCATGATCTGCTCACGGGTGATCTGATCGGTGGAACCGAATCTGCCGTCACCGTAGCCGTTTACAATGCCGTATGCGGCAGCCCAGTCGATGGCATCGGAGTACCACAGACCGTCTGCAACGTCATCGAACTCAACAGGATTGTCAACCACGGGACAGCCTTCCAGTCTCCACAGAACCGTTACGAGCATTGCACGGTCGATGGTGATTTGGGGAGAGAACTTGCTGTTGCCGGTGCCTTCCATCAGACCGATAGCGGTAATGTAGAGAACATCGTCATAGAACCAATCGCCAGCCTTCACGTCGGTGTAGGGATTGATTTGCTCAAAGACAGCATGAATCGTGTGCTTCTTAGTGACTTTCTTGAAGGTGTATTCGCTGACTGCACCCACATCCTTGCCGTCAACAATAACGGACTTGATTGCATAACCGACATCGGGAGTGATTGTATAGGTGATATTTTTAGAATACTGAACCTTGGTCACGCCTTCGAGAGCGATCTCGCCGCCCTCGGATGCAGTTGCGGTGATGTCAAACTTCTGACTGTAGAGCATCAACATCATCCAATACCAATCATTGTACCAGTCGCTCACATCATCCTTGTAGGTTGCATCAACGGTTACATTATTGGCGGGCATAGTGAATGTGGTGGTTGTGCTGTTAGCATCTGCCAGAGTAGCACCGATTACCAGCCACTTGTCGAATACCTTGTCGGAAGGAGCAACATTGGCAGTGATAGTAACAGTTTCGCCTGCAGTAGCGGTTGCCTTGTCAGCTCTACCGTTGGTAACGGTTACGGTGTAGGTAACAGGAACAACAGGAATATCCTCCCAAACTGCGGTCACGGTAGTATCAGCAGTAACGGTAATCTTTTCGCCAACTGCCATTTCGATGCCGCCAACGCTCCAGGTCTTGAACTTCTGACCTGAAGGAGCAGTAAAGGTGCAAGTAGGAAGCTCGTATTCGCCGGAAATGCCGGTTGCAGGAGCCATCGTACCGATGCCGCCGTTTGCATTAAATGTAACTGTGTAAGTTAAGGGCGCAGAAGCACCGTTAGGATTGATGAGTGCCATTGCCATAGAACAGTCGGGGGAAATTGCTCCGCAGGATGCTGTCGGATTTGTAGCATCGGGAGCTGAAAGCTCTGTGCTGCTATAAAGGAGTTTTGTACCTGCTGTAAAGCTGTATCCGGTCTTAGGCTTGATCATTACCTGAAGCAGATAGGTTTCTCCATCACGGAAAGGTGTATCGTGTACAGAAGCACCGTCAGCGTATGTGTCGCTGGTACGTCCGATTGAAGCATCGTATCTTACCCAGAAGGTGTTTTCTTCATCTACTTTGGCACCAATCTTATCCACACTTACGCTGTTGATAGGTATTTCACCTGCAACAGGAGCAGTAATACCGCTGATAACGATGGAGGTGATTGCATTCTCAACACCGCATACACACGCTCCGGCAGTAAAATCATGTGCTGCATATCCGTCTTTTCCGCTGTTGTCGGTTACGGTACAGCCATTTGCAGAGCACTCATGCCAGTGGTGTGTTTCGTTCACGGACCAATCCTCAGACCAGTTATGCTTATGGGCACCGCAGGTACAAAGACCGTTTACAAAGCTGTGCTCCGCATAGTCGGGGAACTTGCTGACATCTGTTCCGGCATCACAGCCCGAAGCGGTGCACTTGTGCCAATGATGGGTTTCGTTGGAATCCCAAACTCCGGGTACGTGTATGTGGGCAATGTCATTCATGTTGATGTACACGATTGCCTGGGTGCTGTCAGAAGGATTCACCATTGCGCCGGTTTTGGGCAAATCGGTCATATTCAGCGCAGGAAGCTCTTTTCCCGCAAAATAAAACTTGCTGTCCGCAGTAAATTCATATCCATCCGCAGCATTGAGATAGAGCTGGAACATATATGTTTCGTCCTCACGGAACGCCACGCTGTCTACAGCAATATCGTCATCATATACGGGATTGAAACGCGGAGAGACAAATCTTCCCCAATAAGTACCATCTTCATCGACCGTCACACCGGTTCCACTCACGGAAATGCTGTTATCCGGCATTTCGCCGATGGCGGGCTTTTCGAGGTCGCTGATGGTTACAGAGGTGATCGGTGTGGCCGCAATGGTACCGATCGCAGGCAGGTCAAAGGTCAGCCAATAACAGTTTTCTATACTACCTGGCCTGAATCGGGTTGCCGTGCAGGTACCGTAAGGCGTGACAAGTGTGATATTTTCTTTTTTCAAATCAGAATAATTATATCCGTCCACAGGGTAAAATTTGATCGTAAACGGATACTGATCCCCGACCTTCAATACCGTGCCGGAAGCGATGGAACCGAAATCCCCATCTTCATCACCAAAGCCGTGGTCAATATCATAATAGCAGTACAGTCTTCCGTAAGGCGGATAGGTTGGGTTATCGAGCTCGGGAAGATTCATGCATTCGGGTGCGGTCAGCGATACGTCCCAGGCGGTTTTGCCCGCTTCGTAGCCGTTGAGTGTGATCGAAAGTGACTCGACTGCGGTGGTGCCAAGCTGCGGAAGACGGAAGGCGACATAGGTTTTGGTCACAGCCGTAACCACGGCATCCTCAACTCCGGCCAGCTTGAACTTATCTTTTTTCAGATAGCTGCCGTCCCAGAAGCTCTCGGGGAAGCTATAGCCTTCGTACAGCGCATAGTCGATCCTCAGGCAATAATCCTGATGCTTCTTAAATTTCGCGGATGGATCGGTCACTTTCTTGTCCGCATCCACATAGTCCTCGTAGATCATATACGCATTGTCAATGCCGTAGCCGCTGCCATTCAAGGAGACGTGTGTCGTGCTGCTGTCCACCGTCACCGCAGGGATCATCTGATCGATCGCATAGCCGTCCAGGGTAAAGGTCACGGCATCGGCGGTCAGCGGTGTGCCGGGAACGGCAGGTAGCTTGAACACTGCAACAAGGGCGCCGTCCAGGCTGACTATATTCCATGCTGTTATGTTGCCAAGGTCTCCGGAAAGCGAAAATCCATCGGGATGGAAGCGTACGTGACGATCATCGGGTATGTCAAATTTCACGTACAGGCGGTAACCTCCCGTGGTGGAAAGGGCATCCGTCCCAAGGAGCATATCGTCGGCGACGATCCAGTATCCGTGGCCGTATCCGCCGCTTGCCAGAGAAATAGGCTGCGCGGCACCTTCGTTGAAGGAACCGGTGACCTCCCCCAGCGAAACGGACAGAGAGCCTGCCAACATGCCGTGCTTATATTCGGCTCCGGGATTCAGCTTCACTTCAAAGACGGCTTTGGAGATGCTCTCATACTCTATGTAAGCCCATGTGGCGATTATTTCGAGGTCTTCGGTAACGCTGATCTCCGTTCCGGCGTCAAAATATTGCCAGCTTCCGCCTGTAGAGATTCCCCAGTCATCAAATGTACAGCCGCTGGGGATCTCGAAAATGCCTTCGATTTCAGGCAGCGTGTACATGCCTGCGCTGACGATTGTTTCTACCGTCGAATACGGATTAGTGGTCCGATTAACAAACGTGATCTTGTGGCTGCCCGTCGGATCTGCCCACTTGGCGTACAGGGTGATGTCGGCATTGACAGCCATCGTGCTGCCTGCAGCGTACCACTTACCGCTTGCGTTGCCGACAGTCCATCCGTTGAATACTTTTCCCTCAGGCGCGGTAAATCCGCATACAGGGAGTGTGTAATCGGGGTAGATCCCGGTGACTATTTCCATCGTACCTGTGCCGCCGTTTGCGTCAAAGGACATCGTGTAGCCGAGTTCGTCGAATGCCACCGAGCAGATGATGCCGGTGTACAGATCGTTATGCGTGAAGGTGACGCCATCGGTGCTTCCGTTGACAGTGACGGTCACATCGTCCAGGTTGGCAAAGGAATAGCCTTCCTTGGGATTGATCCAGATGCGTACCGTGTAAGGCTCACCGGGCTCGACTGTGTGATATTCGTCACAGAGCATATTTCCATGCTCGCCCCAGTCCTTGAGCCATCGGACGGAAGTGATCTCATAATTTCCCGTCCCCACCGTTGGCTCGAAGTCCAGCGTATTACCGATTGTGGGCACGTCAAGGGTCAGCTCCACTTGGGTGATCCCGTCTGCAGCCAGCACCGTCGTGGGCAGCATGCCCAGCAGCATCACAAAGCAAAGCAGAAGACTGAGCGTTCGCATTTTTATTTTCGTGTTCATAATTTTGTTCTCCTTTTCGGATCTTTTGGCTGCCATACAAGTTTATTTCACAATTTCCCGATGTACAGCATCCGGGAAGATGATGTATACTTTTCGTTCTGCCGAAAAGCCTGTGGTTCAAAACGCCAATATCAACCACCGCCCATCGCATAGCCCGCCGCTTTTCGCAATATTAGCTTACCGCAGTTCGGGCAATATTGGGAATCGGCGGCAAGCACCGTATCGCATTCGGGACAGCAGCTGTGCTGTCTTCGGTAGTGATCGTATAATGTTTCCCGCGTCAGGAACGATCCGCAGCTGCGGCAGAAGAATGAACCTTTTTTTGCGATCTGCCCGCATTTGGGACAGACCTTTGTTTTCTTCATCACGTTAGGTCCGTAGCCGAATTGTTCAAGATTCCGAAAGTGGATCTCCTTTGTCATTTTTCGCTCTCCTCTCCCTCGTACACGAGTTTATGCCCGCAGGCGGGTCATTTTCCGGCTGGCTTTTCTATTTTGATTTTGATGCCGCAGTTTTTACAGAAGTTCGGTTCTGCCTCATAGGGCGCACATTCTACGCACTCCCACACATCGGCATTGTAAACGGCATCGATGACCCATCTTCCGCATTTGTGGCAAAAATTAAAATGCTTTCTTCCGACCGTTTCCCATGCGATCTGTAATCCTTCCTCGGGCGTTTTCGCACGGATCGGCTCGGTTGTGCAAGCAAGTGCACCGGACATCTCACAGTAAAATCTGTATCGGTTCCCGTCTGCATCGGATATCATTTTGTAGGCGGCGGTTTTCTGAGAACCCATCTGATTTGTCCCCCTTTCAGTCTGACAGAAGATAAGCATTACATTTTAACAAAATCACGTCCCCTCTTGATTGAATCAAGATTTTGTGATATAATGGTCATAGAAGGTCGGGGCGGACTCTGTTATCGTTGGCGCGCTCACAGAGTGCTTTATGTGTATGCAAAAATTTATGCACGCATTAAGGGATACCCCTTTCGCAATGGAATCGACTGCGGCAAGACCTATACCCCCTTCGGTATTCATGCAAATTTATTATACGGATTTCCACACTTTTGTCCCTACCCGATTTGACCAAAAAGGGTAGGAAAACAGGAAAAATTTCAAAAAAGGGTGGGAATTCGGGTAGGAAATCCACACTGGAAGGTGGCAATATGAAAAGAACACTTGCATTTCTCCTTAGTCTTACACTCCTTATGACGATATTTGCGGGCTGTGCGCATAAACAGATGCCCAGTCCTGCGGATCCGGTCACACTGAACATGTGGCATGTGTACGGAAGCCAGACAATATCTCCGCTGAATACTGTCATTGATGAATTCAATCGTTCGCTCGGCAGTGAGTGCGGCATCACGGTCAACGTGGTGTCGGTCACCAGCTCCTCAGCCATTGACAAGGCACTTCATGCGTCCGCAAACAATGAGCCGGGTGCGGAAGCCATGCCGGATCTGTTCACCGCATATCCGAGAGTAGCCGAGATCGTTGGGGAAGAAAATCTTCTCCCGTGGGATGATTATTTTACAGAGGATGAGCTGTCCGCTTTTCATGCGGAATTTCTCAGCGAGGGATATTTCGGCGAGCGGCTTCTCATGCTTCCCGTGGCAAAATCTGCGGAAGCGCTTTATCTGAACAAGACCCTGTTCAGCCGTTTTGGCACCGACACCGGAATCACCATGGACGATCTCGCATCCTTTGACGGGGTTTTTTCGGCGGCACGCGCCTACTATGACTGGTCGGGTGGGCAGAACTTCATGCAGCTCAACGATTACTATCACTATGCCTATGTGGGAATGAAAGCATACGGCAGCGAATTGGTTCGCGGCGGCAGATTGCAGCTGGATAAGGAAGCATTCCGATCGGTATGGATTCCGCTTGCCGAAGCGGCGATATACGGCGGTATCTGTCTTGATGACGGATATGCTGCCGCACGCTGGAAAACCGCAGAGGTCATTGCCAATACCGGATCGACTGCCGATGTGCTGTATCAGCCGTCCGAGGTCATCTATCCCGACAATACCACCGAAGCCATCGAGGCGGCGGCGCTTCCTTATCCAACGTTCACAGAGGAAGAGTTCGGCGTGATCTATCGCGGCGGCGGACTGTTTGCTATAAAAAGCGAGGACGAGCGCCGCAATCAGGCAGCTGTCATATTTGCCAAATGGCTGACCGAAAAAGAGCATAATCTTTCATTCGTAACGAACGCCGGATATCTGCCGGTAAAGGACGAAGCCTTTGATGCGCTGTTTGCTGGTCTTAACGGGATCGAAAAAGAAAACTACCGCAGTGTTTATGCGGCAGTTGACAGGATGCTGGATAGCTATACGTTCTGGGCACTTCCTCTGTATGACGGTGCATCGGAAGCGCAGCTTGATTTTGAAGCAAATGTGAAGGCGGTTCTGAAGTCTGCGCATAACCAGTACACAAAACGGGTCGGTGAGGGAGAAGATCCCGAAAAAGTAATGGAAGCACTGGTCGAGGGCTCTCTTGCCGAGCTTATCAGCCTGTCCGGAAAATAAGGAGGCTTCCATGAGATCGTTTCTGAAAGTGGGGTTGCCGCAGATCATACGGCAGATCAAAAGCGGTGGAATTTCCATCCGACGACGTTTTATCATCTACATTATTTCTGCCATTGCGCTGGTTTTGTCGTTGATTCTGCTTCTTTTGAATCTGTTCGGCATCATGAATCCCACAGGTGCGCAGATTATGGATGTGCTGGATACCCAGCTTCTTTCCTATGCAGACAATATTGAGCGCGATTATGATAAAGCGGCAGCTCACGCGATTTCTTTTTCCGATCAGCTGGAAACGGAAATACAGAATTATCTGACCGAAAATAATCTTGACTTTGTGAATCTGAGAAATGACGCATCCGCCCTTTCTGCTCTGCAAAGTGAGCTTTATGATATCATCTATCTGAATATGCAGCTCGCTCCAGCAAGCGGTGCGTTCTATATTCTGGACACGACGGTGAACAGCTTATCCGATGTGCCGCTGTACAACGGTATTTATCTGAAATACATCAATCTCTACTCGGAAAGCACAGTCAACAATGACATTGCGCTGTACCGCGGCTCCTTTTCCACGGCCAAGGAGGGGAATGTCACCTTCCACAGCGGTTGGAGCAACGAAATGCGCACCGACTTTTTCGACTCCCGCGATTCTTCCTTTGCGGACGGAAAACACTACATCCTGAGTCCCACTGTGGAAATACCCGATACATGGGAGCGTGCGCGGTATGTCTACGTGCCGATCCGCAACCAAAAAGACGATATCATCGGCGTCTGTGGCTTCGAGATCAACGATATGTATTTTCAGCTGTCGAAAAAAACAAACGATGATAAGCTGGGACAGCTCATCGGGGCGCTTGTCGATGAAAAGCAGGGGGAAATCACCTGTCAGTTCAATTCAGGCCGTTACAATACTGTCGATTCGGGAAATATGAAAATTACCGAAAAAAACGGAAATGCGGCATTTGATTTCAGCACCGAAAAATGTATTGGAAAAACCAAAAGCGTGATTCTCGGTGAAGACACCTTCACGGCTGCGCTCATGATCACAGAGGCACAGTTCAGCGCCCTGGTTCAGCGCGGGCAGATAAAAACCGTTGGTATTATTTTCGCTGTTGTGCTGATTATGTTTGCTTATTGTCTGTTCATGAGCCGAAAATATGTTGCGCCGATTCTTCGCAAGATCGAGCAGATCAAATACAGCGAAAATGACAGTGAACAGCTGAACATCCGCGAATTTGACGACCTGTTTGACTTTATTGAAAAGAAATCTTCGGTTCTTGAAGAACAGCTTCAATCCTTGAAATCAGCAAAGCAGGCTGCCGAGGTCGAAGCCGCGCGTGCAAGAGAAGCCTATGAAAAGGCGCTGGAGGAATATGAGCTTGCCAAAAGCGAGATTCTCCATCTTTCGGAGGAGAGCAAAAATGAAATCGTGCTGGAGGATTACGAATATTTCCTCTGCAATCTGAAGACGCTGACTCCGCAGGAAATGCGTATTTATGAGCTGTATGTCGAGGGAAAGAGCACGGCGGAGATTGCCGCTCTCATCGGAATCAAGGAAAACACGATGAAATACCACAACAAAAATATCTACTCAAAGCTCGGTGTTTCCTCGCGAAAACAATTCCTGCGATTTGCGGCATTGAAACAAATTCAGGACAAGAAAGGAAAACTGAACCAATGACACTGGCTGACAGGCTTAATCAGATTATTGCCGAACAAAAAATAACCAAGCGTGAATTTGCACACCGTGTCGGCATTTCCGAGAATTATCTGTATATCCTCACAAGCAACAGCCGCCCCGGAACCATGCAAAATAAAACGATTTCCACAACCCTTGCCAAGTTGATTGCCGTAGAATTCGGATATAATACGGAGTGGATTCTGAACGGAGAAGTAGAAAATGAAAGTAAACCATAAACTTTTCGCTTTCCTGTTCCTGCTTTGCATCCCGGTATTGGCATCCTGCGAAATTCCCCAAATACCGCAGGTCGACATACCGGTACCCGATACATACTCTGTGACAGATGAAATAACCACCGAGTTCCCTCTCTCGGAACGGTTTACAGTGAAGTTTGAAGACAACGAAGCATTTCTTACCGAAACAGAGCACAGAGCCGCTGAACGGATCGATCCTGCGATCCGCAAAGCAGCTGCGCTTATGAATACGCTTGGCGATGAGTCGATCCTGATTCCCGACTGCGATTACGATGCCCGTCCTAAACAGAGGGACTCGCTGAAATATCCGCACTCGATAGAAATCTACGATCAAATTCTCGCAAAGGTTTCTGCCTTTGAGGATTATTCCTTCTATGAAAAAGACTATCCGGGCGAAGATTTATTCAATCTGTTTGTAAGTGCAACAGATGCTTTGCGCGTCGATCATACAGAGCTGTTCCTCTACTGCGACGGAAAAATCGACGGTTCCGAATACCGATCCGGTTATTTCATGCCGGGTGATTGGCTGAATAAGCCCTGCGATGACCGCGAAGCCATACGTGCTGAAGTGGATCTATGCAATGCTGTGGTTGAACGTATTCTTGATAAAATGCCCGGCGGACTCTCGAATTATGAAAAATGCTGCTACTTTGTGTTTGTCCTTGCCGCTGCAAACGAGTACGATCATTCGGAGGATATTTTTCTGTATGATTATCAGGCATACGCTGCCTTTGTGAAAGGCAAAGCCATCTGCTCCGGGTATGCGCAGGCATTTTACAGGCTGTGCCGTGAAGCGGGCATCTCCTGCTGGTACTGCCGCGGCACAACGCCGGAAGGCCGCCATGCATGGAATATGCTGGATACGGACGATGGCGTTGTATATGTGGACGTCACATGGTATGACACCGATAAAATTGCGGAGGATTACCGTGACGGAAAAGAGCAGTATCTGTTTATGACGCAGGAGGATTTTGACTATTACGGTTATGTGCAGGAAAGCTGTCAGTAAAATGAACTGTAGATTCTGCAAGAAATATGCCTGAATAAACATAGTTTCAAAAAAGAACTAGCTCCTGAACGAAAATAATAGATGCAGATGGCAGTTGATAAACTGATATAATCCCCTTAGAGTAGACACTTGAAAAACAAAAGAATTTCAAGACAACTTTAAGGGGATTATTTATATGCAAAGAAGATTGCACAAGAACAAAGAATATAGTACAGAGTTGAAGGTACAAGCAGTAGGGGAAAATCTATCAGGAAAAGGCAGTCAACGAGAGGTATGCAGAAAATACGGAATTTTAGCAAAACGCACACTCGAAGTTTGGATAATGTGGTATAATGGTCATAAAGAATTTAAGGAGCGAAGTCGCGCCAAAGGAGAAAT
>JAFQDR010000248.1 GCA_017415945.1 Oscillospiraceae bacterium | reverse complement strand
CAAGCTTTGAGCTTGAAGCACCCTCTGATTTTACGGGAAACGTATACAAAACAAAGAATATGGCTTCCCGAAGCTGGAGCGTATGGGAATGGAATGGCGGCTTCGTCAAGAAAAATTATTCTGCAAGACTTGACGTGTCAGCCACTCTTACCCCTGATGCAACAGCAGTATGGTCGGAGTATAACAGCGCAAAGCGTCAATGGACAACCAGAAGCGGTTATGGACTAAATACTGAACTTGAGGCATCCCTTTTGGGTATACCCTCAAATATGTGGGTGGGCAATGCCAAGGTGAATGCCTACTATTCTGAGTTCAATTATTCTACGAGCACCGATGAGTCGGATATGCTTGAAAGAATAAGCGAGTCGGGCACATCCACTTACTCAGCAACATTTAACTTTAACCCCGATGCAAACAGTATAAGCGGTGGACGAATGCATAAGACACCTATTTGGTATCCGGATGGAGATTACAGCGTGAAATATTATGTTTATGATCTGTGGACTCCTGCAGGTATGCTGACGGGCTACACGTATGCGACGATCGGAATTGAGGGCAGTATATATGATGACTATTATTCTCAGCGTAGTTAAGGCGGTCATTCTTGGCTTCCTTGCTTATCTTGTTTGGTACGATATCAAGTATAAAAAAGTGCCGAACAAGGTGCTGCTCGTTATGCTGCCGTGTACTGTGCTTCATCTGATTCTGTCAACAATAGAGTACGGATGGTCGTCTCTGCTTTACGGAATCCTCGGCGCACTTCTCGGTGGCGGATTGCTTCTCATTTCTGCTATGATGACCAAGGGCGGAGTCGGCGGCGGTGACATCAAGCTTGCAGCCGTGCTTGGTCTGGCAGTCGGTTTTGAAGGAATGGTGGTTCTGCTCATCTCAGCGTGTCTCGGCGCGATGGCGTATGCTTTGTTCTGCCGATACATGCTCAGGATGCAAATGATCCGCATTGCCTTCGTTCCGTTTATGACGATCGGATATATCCTGTCCGTCATATACAATTTCATATAAGTAACGATCGCCCGGCAAGAAACTTTGTCGGGCGAAATTTTATCAAAAAGGAGATATCTCATGATTTCACGAAGAAAATTCTATATGTTGGTCCTGCTTTGCACTTCGGTACTTCTGATGCTGACTTCTTGTATGCGCACCGGCGTTAACATCAACATGAAGGAAGACGGAAGCGGTGTTGTGGAGATATCCTACGGCGTTGCCGAGAACTATTATAACTCTATGATAGAGCAATCCGGCACGGATATCTTTGCAGGCAAGCAAACGGGTCTTATTTCCGAGGATGGCAAGGAGTACATCTGCTATGTGGAACATAAACCCTTCACCTCCTATGATGAGCTGAAGGATATTCTGTTGAGCCTTGAATATGACACCAAAACCTTCTCAGGCGGTGAAATTGAGGAGGATAGCGAGGATGAGTGGCCAGATGACTCGGATCTCACCTTCGATTTTGAGCTGGATATGGGATTCGAGGATGATGAAGATGAAACCGATGCAGATACCGACACTTCCGAGGATCTTCACATCTTCAAAGCGGCAGATGCAGGCAAACGCGACAGTTTTTTCAGTGACACCTATTACTTTACGGCAACGGTGAACCCGCAGAACATGGATATGGATCAGCTTGCCATGCTGAACCTCGATGCAAGCGAGATCTTTCGTCTGGTTGTATCGGTAACAGTCCCCGGCGACATTACTGCGGAAGGTGCTGTTGTTGAGGGCAATACGGCAACTTTCACTATTACCGATTTGAGCGAAGAAACGGTCATTACAGTAGAAGGCAGTCAGGTTGAAATTGTTCAGATCATTCTTATTGTTGTTGCAATTCTTCTTTTGATCGGCCTCATTATCATGCTTGTTGGCGGTAAAAAGAAGCCGAAGGAAAACAAAGAATTTTAATGTAATACGAAAGGAAACGCACACATTATGAAAAAGATACTTGCCTTATGCTTTTCTGTACTGATGCTGACTTCAGCCTTGAGCACAACAGCTTTTGCAGCTGAATCATCTGTCGAAACCATTTTGCCGGAAACATCGACTCAAACTCCCGCAGAATCACCTGCAGAGGAGCAGCGGTACAATGTGGAGATCGTAAACGGATATATGGATTTTGGCTTTGCAGTAGCATCCAAATTCCAAGCGAAACCGGGAGAGACTGTTCTGATTCGCGCTTTCGAATTTGAATATTTCGATGGTCCGCTTCATAAGAAAATTGAATTTCTCGGCTGGTATACACGATCGGATATTCAGCTCATATACGGAACCAAAACCGTAGCATTCTTTGTAATGCCCGAGAGCGATGTCACTATCTTTCCTATGTTCCGCACGCTTGATCTTACCGAATACTACGATTGGGAATCGGTGAGATCTGATATCGGAAGATTAAAGAACAATGGAAAGCTTACCGTGGATATGGAGGATGAGGAGAAGATCCCCGATGACATCCTTCATGTGCTCGCCGGAAAAAATGCAGAAGTAACCTTCATCACACAAGACTGTACCTATACCATCCATGGCAGCGAAATTGCTTATGATGCCGAAAGCACGGACGGATATAAGCTGACTTATGATGACAGCAGTTTATATAGTGCAGCGCGGAAAAAGATTGGCAATACAGAACTGCTTACCATTCGTGTGAATGCGCAAAGTGATCATACCGTAGGTACAAAACTACACATCAACCTGGATAGTGATTATACTACAGGATATCTTTACCGAGTCCAGGGCTTGAATTTCGATTTCGTTTCGGTGATCAACTTGACGGAAGACGAGATCTTGCTTCCTACAGAGGGAAGTGGGACCTATACACTCACCTACAGACCCGTATCCGGTACATTTATGGATGTGCCGGCATCAAGCAGAAACAGTACCGTGCTCTTTAGCGGAAAGCCCGTCCCCCTCAGCACCATCCTTGACGGAAAGCTTATTTTTAAAGGATCCTACCATACCGATGTAAAGTTCAGTGAATACGTCAGCCCGTATCAAGATATTTCACGATATAAGTACAGAGATGAAATCAACTATATCTGCGCACGCGGAGTAATGGACGGTTTTGATGAAACAAGCTTTAAGCCAAACGCAGGAGTTTCGATCAATGATGTATTCCATGCAGTTGCCAGAATCCGAAACATTTCTGATTCAGATGGCAGAAGCTACTGCGAGCAGCTTGATATTGTCAAAAAGGACTATGTTGATGGACACCTGCTCACCAATAATGAATTATCCGAAATCCTGACCAATTTCGTGAATCATTTGATCACATACCCAAAATCCTTCGGTGCCTACTCCATGAGCTGCTTTAACAATAATGCGGCAGCTTGGGTTGGGGCAAGATTCTCCGAGATTTCCGATATGAAAAGCGGCGCACGCTTTGATTGGAATGATTACGCTTCCCGAGGTGAGTTTGCGTACATTCTGTCTTCGATCATTCACGGAGTAGTAGCGGAGGATTATGTATCATGAAGATGAATAAACGATTGCTTTTTGGCATTATCAGTATCGCTCTGGCAGCGGTGATTGCCCTCGTAGGTATTCCGACGATTTTAAGCGGTTCCAATGCGAAGATGAATATTGTACGTGTAAAAGCACCCATTACCAAAGGAACCGTTATTACTGCCGAACATATCGAACTCGCCGAGGTGGTAAACTACGGCTTTCCTGCTGATGTAGCCGTGGATGCTTCTCAGGTGGTCGGAAAATTTGCGCTGACCGATATGGTTGTGGGCGACTATTTCCTGTCCGCAAAGGTATCCGCAACTTCTCCTGAAAAGGATCTTATATTAAGCAAGCTTCCCGATGACAAGATTGCCATTTCCATGTCGGTTCAGTCTCTTGCCGGTATCCTGTCCAATAAGCTTCGCACCGATGATATTGTCGGCATTTACCGTATGACTGAGGAAGGCGCAGAAAAGGTTGAGGAGCTGCAGTATGTTCGCATCATTGCCGTATCCAATGCAAACGGAACCAATATCGAAGATGCGATCGGTGACGAATCACGCATGGCATCCACGCTTACCTTCCTTGCAGACTACACACAGGCGGCAAGGATGATTGAGCTGGAGAACGATGGCCCCATGCATATTGTCCTTGTATCAAGAGGCGATGCTAAGGAGGCAAAGAAGCTTCTTGCAGAACAGGATGAGATCCTTGAACGGATTGCAATCGAGAAGGAGATGCAGGAAGCAGAAAGTGAATCGGAGCCATTTCCTTTTGAGACGGAGGTGCCGTAATGCGTACCGACAAATCCTCCGTTATTGCCGTATGGGGCAGTCCGGGAAGCGGTAAGTCCACCTTTTCAGCGATCCTTGCGAGGTATCTCACCAGAGATAAGTCCAAAGCTATCATCATTTCACCCGATATCACCGTCCCAATGCTTCCCGTATGGTTCCCCAACGAGAATATTGAGAATCATATGTCCATCGGTCATATCCTCACCTCGGCGGAAATCAACAACAGCATTATCGCTGCCAGAGTGAAGGTGCTGAAGAGCTATCCCTTCATCGGCGTACTTGGCTATGCTTCGGGTGATATGCCGCTGTCCTATCCAGATACTAATTTCGATAAAATCAAGGAATTCATTGATGTATGTGCAGGTATGGTCGATTACATCATTATCGACTGTACATCGCGCATTACCGATTTGTTTACTCCTGCAGCGATCGAACTTGCCGATGTTGTAGTCGGTGTATTTTCTGCAGATCTTCGCGGTGTCAGCTACCGTAAGGCACAAATGCCTTTGCTTGCGGGAGAAAAATTCAAAGCTGACAAGCACATACTGCTTGCCGGAAATGCCAGACCGTATTATGCCATCGATGAAATGGAGCATGTTTTCGGTCACTTAGACGGGCTTCTGCCTTGGAGTAAGGAAATTGATCGTGCAGCCACCGAGGGCGTTATATTCGGTGCAGGTAAATACTGCTCGGATAAGTATGTGGCGTCACTTCGCAGGGTGCGAAACAGAATTGTAGGAAGTGAGGGCGAGAATGCAGACGAACAAGCACACACTGAATAATATTTTCTTCTCTGAATCACAGGCAAAGGATAAGCCCTATGAGGAGCTTTTAAGTGAGATTCAGAAGTTCATCACCGAAAAACATTCTGCTGCCATCACCTCAAACGACAAGGGTGCTCCTGAACTGGTTCGCAATATCATCAGGCAATATCTAATAAAAAACCAGTATTCGGTCGGTTACTATACCTTAGATGAGCTGACCGATCGTCTTTACAACGATATGGCGGGATACTCCTTCCTCAAGAAGTGGATCTACATGGAAGGGGTGGAGGAAGTAAACATCAACGCCTATAACGATATCGAGGTTATTATGTCTGGCGGCAGAAGTATGAAGATTCCCGATAAATTCGCCACACCGGGACAGGCTATCGACGTAATGCGCCGTATGCTTTCCTCTTGCGGCATGATTATTGACGATACCATGCCTTCCGTTCTCGGTCATATTGATAAAAACATCCGTATTTCTGTGGATAAAACTCCTCTTGTAGATGCGGATGTAGGCGTCAATGCCTCAATTCGTATTGTCAATCAACAGACCGTTACAGCTGACAAGCTTTTGAAAAGCGGCAGTGCCACAAAGGAAATGCTGGCTTTCCTTACGGCTTGTGTTCGATACGGCGTGTCCGTCTGTATTGCAGGTGCAACAGGTTCAGGTAAAACCACCATTATGGCATGGCTCTTATCCACGGTTCCGGACAATCGCCGTCTGATCACCATTGAGGACGGCAGCCGTGAGTTCAATCTGGTAAAACGGGATGAGCACGGCAACATTCTCAATAGTGTATGCCACCTGTTGACTCGTCCCAACGAAAATGAGGAACTGGATATCGACCAGGATTTTCTATTGGAAAGAGTTCTTCGTAAGCACCCCAACGTGATCGGTGTCGGTGAGATCCGTGCAGCTGCAGAATGTATGTCGGTTGCAGAAGCGAGCCGAACAGGGCATACCTGCCTTACCACCATTCACTCAAACAGCGGAATATCCTCATACCGCCGTATGATGACACTTGCGAGGCGAAAATACCAGATGGCGGACGATGTGCTCATGCAGATTATGGTAGAAGCATTTCCCGTAATCGTGTACACGAAGCAGTTGGACGACGGATCCCGAAAGATCATGGAAATCATTGAGGGCGAGGACTTTTCCGACGGTAAGCCCATATACCGCACATTGTTCCGATACAATGTGACCGATAATATTTCCGAAGTTGACGGCAAAGCAAAAATCATCGGCAGACATAAGCAGTGCGAGAATATATCCGAAACACTGCGCCGCAGGATGCTCGAAAACGGCATCTCTGCGAGGGAGCTTGGCATTTTTACGAAAGGAGAGCAAGATGACGATATGGCTTAGTTTATCTGTATTCATTCTTCTTGTCATCGGCATCGTGATGGTGTTCGATATCCGTTTTACCGGGTTGTTCAGCCGTATGGTCAAGGGTGATGGCAAGTCCACACTTACCGACGATCTTGAGGTCATGAGTGGAAATACGCCAAGCGGATTCTTTCGCCGTGAAAGCTACGAGGTCGAACAGATTCTCAAGGCAATGGGACGCGAAAACCAATTCGAAACGGTGAAGAAAATCGCTGTTGTTTGCTTTGCCGTTGGTGTTCTGCTTGCACTTTTGCTTGGGAATGTGTTTCTTGTTCCCGTGTTCGGTATTGCTTTTGCCTACATTCCCGTATTCTATGTTCGCTCAACGGCGACGGCATATAAAAAGAAACTGAATGCCGAGCTTGAAACAGCTCTTTCGATTATCACAACCTCATACATGCGTACCGAGGACATTCTGGCATCGGTGAAAGAGAAAATCGATTCCATTAATCCTCCTGTCCGCGTGCATTTTGAGGAGTTCATTGCAGAATCCGAGCATATCAACGCAAACACAGTGTCAGCTTTGAACAGATTGAAACTGAAAATTCCCAATGTTATTTTTCACGAATGGGTAAATACACTCATCCGATGTCAGTCCGACCGCACGATGAAGAATACGCTTTTGAATTCTATTCAGAAGTTCTCCGATGTGCGCACTGTTCAGGCAGAGCTTGACAACAACATCGGAGAGGCAAAGCGCGAAGCCTTTATGATGGCAGGACTTGTGACCTGCAACATACCGCTTCTGTATTTCATTAACCGCGAGTGGTTCAACACACTGCTTTATACAACACAAGGCAAGATCTGCCTTGCAGTCTGTGCTGCAATTGTGTTCTTCTCACTGATGCGTGTTATGAAGCTATCGAAGCCAATTGAGTACAAAGGGGGCTAAGGTATGGGAGCGATTGTACTACTTCTTCTTGCCGCCGTACTCACCGGTGTGGCTTGCTATAATTTCATCTGTGTAGGCAAGGATATACCAACCAGACAGACATCCAAAATGATGATTCTCTCCGGACGGCGTGAAGGATCCCGAAAAGAGATGCTGGGAGATGTGTATATTTCCAAGGTTGCATCTATGTTCTCCGGTATGATAAGACTTGATCCATTGAAGCGATCGGAACTTGAAAATGCACTGCATCTTTCCGGAATCAATCAGACGCCTGAAACCTATGTCGCATCTGCTGCAGCACGCGGACTCTTGATCATTCTTGCTTTTATCCCTGTGGCTATCATCAGTCCGCTCTTTATGATTCTCGGTATCGCACTCGGATGCTTGATGGGATTTGTGAAATATCAGGAAGTCATCGACTTTATGAAAAAGCGCAAAAAGCGAATTGAGGCAGAAATTCCTCGTTTTGCTGCTGCCATCTCACAGGGACTTGAAACCGACCGAGATATACTCCGTATGTTCACCACATACCGCAACGTGGCGGAAAAGGACTTCGCCGAGGAACTTGACCGTACCATTGCGGATATGCGTACCGGTAACTATGAAAAAGCATTATATCAGCTTGAGAAACGTATCGGCAGCCCGATGATGTCGGAGGTGGTCCGAGGTTTGCTCGGCACACTTCGAGGAGACGATCAGCGCGTATTCTTCAAGATGATTTGCTTCGATATGCGCCAAGTTGAACAGGCAAACCTCAAAAAAGAGGCTCTCAAGCGCCCGAGAGCAATGCAGAAATATTCGATGTTTATGATGATTTGCATTTTGCTTATCTATATCGTGGTACTTGTCACCGAGGTAGTATCCTCGATTGGCGTACTGTTCTGACGGAGGTTTTATGATTCCATTCATTATTGGTTGTGCTGTAGGAGGCATGGTTGGTGTTATTACCATGTGCCTCTTTCAGATAAATCATATTACAGGTAAGGAGGACTGACCGATGGAATATCGGAGAGGGTTCACTTAGGGCGTAGCTGCCCGAATATTTTCATTATACATCTCAATCGGTGGTACTGAATAGCCGACAAAATACCATTCAGACTGCACACATAAGCAGGTCAAAAAAGTGTTGGGAATTTTCCCGGAAAGTAGACTCAATTATAAGTTGGGTTGAAATCTCCGGAAGTCTTTTCTTCCGGCACAGTCACACATAAGACTATAAAAAGTGTTTGTGGATTGTCAGTTACATAACGCTGACATGAAACGGCCCAGCCTGAACATAAAACCAAATCAATTTTTCAAAAACGAAAGGATTATACTTATGAAAAACTTCAAGAATCTCATGACCGCAGCTTCCGCAAAGGTAAAGAACCTCAAGGCATCCGCAAAGCAGGCTCTCGATAACGAGAACGGCGACTTCTACATCTCCGAAGGTGTAAAAGTAATCATCGCCGTAATTCTCGGCTCTCT
>JAFQDR010000247.1 GCA_017415945.1 Oscillospiraceae bacterium | reverse complement strand
GCTGCTCCTCATCGATGATCAAAATACCAAGGTTTTCTACAGGGGCAAACACCGCACTGCGGGTACCGATCACCACGTGGGCCTCCCCTTTTTTCACCCGCTTCCATTCATCATAGCGCTCCGCAACGGACAAAGAGGAATGGAGCACAGCAATTTCCTCCCCAAAATGGGAAGAAAAGGTATGCAGCATCTGAGGTGTCAAGGCGATTTCGGGCACAAGCAAAATCGATGACTTGCCCTGCTTGAGCATACGATCGATCAAATGAATGTAAACCGTTGTCTTTCCGCTGCCCGTTACCCCTAGAAGCAGCGCGCAAGCAGGATCCTCCCCATCGGTAAGGGACAATATCCCATCAAAGGCCTTCTGCTGGGCATCGGTCAGCACAGGCAAAGGATGCAGCTCTCCGTCAAAGGATACCTTATGGCGATATACCTCCTCCGATTCTATGGAAAGCAGTCCCGCCTTTTCCAATGCCTTCACAGGCTGAACGGTACACCCTGTAAAATATTTAATTTCCGAAACAGAAGCTCTCCCCACACTCGCCAAAAATGCAAGCACCGCTGCTTGGGTTGGGGCTCTCCGCTTTTTTGCGGCCGCCTCTGCACGGGCATCATCCGCAGAAACCGCAAGATAGGCAAAGTCTCGCGTTTTGTCATTGACCTTACGCTTCTCAAGACTGATTTCGTTCAAAATCTCCTTTTTTATAAGCTCATGAATGGCATTGGAAGGGCTGCTTTCCCCAAAGGCCGCTTCCACTTGACTGCGGTCACAGGAGCCATCGTTGGCAAACACCACATCAAGAACCCGCACCTGCTGTTGGGACTTACCCGCAGCATCATAGGCAGTCTCTCGGTCAACACCCTCACGGATACGCAGCTTGGAATGAATATCAAACCACAGACCCGCGGGAAGAATCGCCTTGACCGCATCATACACCGTGCAGAAACACCGTTCCCGCATCCATAATGCCAGTTGAATTTGGGCGGATGTTAAAATGGGCATTTCATCCGCAACAGAAAGAATGGATTTCAATTGTCCGTAGGGACTCTCGCTCACAACGGAGAGCACGATCCCTTCGCACTTACGGTTCCCCCTTGAAAAAGGAACGATCACGCGCACACCGGGTTGGACACGATCGGCCAGAAGAGCAGGAACGTTATAATCGTATGGGCGGTCCGTCCAATAGGTCGCAGCGGACACCGCAATTTTTGCTATGCGCTTTTCCGTCACGCCTACACGCCTCCCATCTAAAAAATGCATTTTGCGCACAGCGACTCTGCATGGTCACTGTACGCAAAATAGACAGCTTACTTGTTTACGATCAGCTTGCCGGTATAAATTTCGTCGATTGCCAGAGATACAGTCTTTTCGTCAATGATCAGATTCTGCTGTTCCGCTTCGTCTGCAATTTCTCTTGCTCTGCGAGCAACAGCGTTGACCAGCATGTATCTGCTGCCGACCTTGTCCATCAGGTCGCCCATGGGAGGATAAAGCATCATAATTTAAAAACCTCTTTCAAAATATTTTTTCTGTTGTCGTAGCCGATTTTCTCCGCTGTCATAATGGCATCCAGCTCATTTACGGCCGTTTCAAGTTTGTCGTTTACTACAATATATCGATAAAAGTCCGCCGCTTTTGCCTCATCAATGGCAGTTTGCAAACGTCCTTGAATCTGCTCTTCTGTCTCTGTACCTCTGCCCCGCAGACGTCTCTCCAGCTCCTCATAGCTTGGAGGGATCATGTACACGGTTACAGCATCGGGGATCATCTTCACAATGTTTCTTGCACCCTGGACCTCAATATCCAGAATCACATTCATGCCTTTTTCCAGCTGCTGCTCCACATAGGCACGAGGTGTCCCATAGGAGTTGCTGACAAACTGCGCATACTCAAGCAGCTCATTGTTACGAATCATTTCCTCAAAGCGTTCCTTGGATACAAAGAAATAGCTGACACCGTCCACTTCGCCTTCTCTCGGCCGTCTTGTGGTTGCGGATACGGAAAAGCACATGTCATCTCTTCTGTTCATCAGTTCCCCAAGAACAGTACCCTTACCTACACCGGAAGGTCCGGAAAGAACCAAAAGCTTACCCTTGCTCAATTTAACTCTCCCCTTTTTATGTCTGATTTCCACCGACTCGGTTGGAAATTTCCTCGGGAGTCAGCGCCGACAGGATCACATGGCCGCTGTCCATCAACAGCACTGCCTGTGTCTTTCGTCCAAAGGATGCATCGATCAGCTGTCCTCTTTCTCTGACATCCTGAATCATTCGTTTAATAGGAGATGAATCGGGGCTGATCACCGCAAGGATACGTTCCTCAGCAACCATCCCCCCAAAACCAATATTTACCGGTTTCATGGAGACTCCTCCCTTATTCGATATTCTGGATCTGCTCGCGAATCTTCTCGATCTCAGCCTTGATATCCACCACCACATGGGCAATGGACGCATTCTGGCACTTGGAGCCGATGGTATTGGTCTCTCTGTTCATTTCCTGCACAAGGAAGTCCAGCTTACGGCCAACAGGTACATCGCTTTCAATCAGTTCCTTCATCTGGGAAATGTGGCTGCGAAGACGAACGGTTTCTTCATCAACGGCAACCTTATCCGCAAAAATAGCAGCTTCTGTGAGGATACGGGATTCATCGATGGTCTTGCTTTCCAGTACCTCCCGCAGCTTCTGTTCCAAGCGAGCCTTGTAGTCAGCAACTGTCTTGGGAGATTCCCGTTCAACGATTTCTACCATACGAAGAATGCTGTCAATACGGGATGCAATGTCATCATGGAGCTTCGCCCCCTCTTTCACTCGCATTGCGTCATATTCGCACAGCGCCTGCTCCAGTACAGAACCGATGGCCGCTGCCATTGCCTCCTGATCCACTTCCTTCTTTTCCACAGAAAGTACATCGGGGAATCTGCAAACACTCATAGCGGTAGCATCATTAGGCAATGCATAGGTTTCCGCAGTCTCCTTGATGGCTGCCAGATATCCCTTCAGCAAGGGTTCATTGACCTTCACAACAACATCATCTGCTTTGGAAGAATCAATGGTCACAAACACATCAACCTTGCCTCTGGTAATGTGACGCTGTACAGCCGCTTTCACCGCTTCCTCAGCAAACAGATAGGTTCTGGGAATACGCACAGCGGTATCCAGAAAGCGGTTATTGACACTCTTCAGCTCAATGCTCAATTCCAAGCCTTCGGCAATTCCCTTTGCATTGCCGTAACCGGTCATACTTTTGATCATACCTTATTCCTCGTCCTCATCCAGTCGATAACTGACAATTACCAGTTCAATTTCTTTTTTCTTTGCTCTCGCACGATGATAAACCGTCACAAGACCCATACATACAAGAAATGCCCCAAACGCCGCGGGAACGGATACGTTTTCACCGAAGCCCATAGTCGCAGCCGCAAGGTATGCCAAAAGCATGGCTACCATGGGAATGATATAAATGGTAAATGCCGCACCAAGCACTTCGCTGGTCTTGGATTCAATGACGACCTTGTCGCCGGGAGCTGCATGGATCTTATTCTTAGCATAGGTATGGATCTCACCCACATACTTGCACACACTGCAGGAACCGCAATGCTCCCCGCAGGAGGTACCGCGGGCTACAAGAACTTCCGCAAGACCGTTTTCAAATGCTTTAATTACAACTGCATCCTGAGTCATTTTCTTATCCTTTCAATCAATTGTATTTTATGAAGTGATGCTGATGGTCAAAGTGTAATCCCCAACAGCACCTGCACCTGTTACACCGTCAATATAAACCTTGGCAGGCACCTTAACATGTCCGCTTGCGGTTGTATAATCCGTCAAGTCCGCAACAACGCGAATATTCTCCGCTGTGATCATATCCAAGGTTTCGCGGGGAGCGCGAATGATGACCTTCAGCTTCTTTGTAACAACGGCGGCATTATAGCCCTCCTGCAGATTATTGTACCGCAGGTCGGTAACCTCAAACTCCTGTGTTTCAAGGTTGATAAACTTACCTGTTACGCGTACCTCGGTCTCGCCGCTCAAGCACTGGACACCTTCTGCCAGCTGCAGGGGGATCACAATTTCAAAGTCCTCAAAATAGTCAGACAAATCGATACTGCCGATGATGAGCTTTTCCATGGATTCAAGTTCATCGGTGTCGCCGGAAAGGGTGATGCGGTCAATATCCATTTTAATTTCGCAGTTGGCCTCGGACGCTCCGCCCCCGGGAATAATGTCCAAAGCGATGGCAACTTCCTTGATCGTATTGATGGGAAGCGTGGTAGTGATCATATCCACATTTGCGGATATATGAAGCAAATTCAATTCATTTCCGTTTTCATCCAACAATACGTAGGGGCGATTCTCCGTAAGAGTAGCACTGATGTCCTCACCCTTCAGCGTGACCCAAGCATGACTGATTTTTTCCAACTCTCGCTCCGTACCGTATACGGTGATCTCAGAAGGCTCAAATATCAACGCATCGCTATTGGCCACAAACCCCTGTGCAGCACTGCCGTCAAACACGCCCTGCACGGGAACTGTCTTATAAACTTCCTTTTCTACCTTAAAATTGATGATTTCGGGATAGAGTTCATAGGTAAAGCCGCTGGTATCTACACCATTAGGGAATGTCAGCTTGTATGTCCAGCTGTTTTCATTGGCCTGTGTCACAGTACTGACATCAATAGTCGCCTGCAGGTCACCGGCGCTGAACTTACTCAGAGCTCGGCTGTTCCCCGTGATTTTCACACGAACGGAGGTAGTATCTACTTCACTGATGATCAGCCCTCTGTTCTGACGAATGGAATCCTCACCCACAAACACGACAGGGATCCCGCTGTATGTGTTTTGCTGCACAGTCTCACTAACGGATGTAATATACATCCAGAGCCCCACAGAGATCACAAGGGACACAAACATATAGAAGTAATTGCTGTCAAACAAATCCGTCAATGCTTTAATTTTGATTTTCATCATTCTTTTTCCCCTTCAAGACGCTGATGATCGCTGCGAACTTGTCCGCAGGAACCGCGCTGTCGCTGCTTTCCCGAATCAGCTCGGAACGCAGAATTTCTTCAAAGGTTTCAATATCCAAATGGCGCTTGATCATGCCATTGATTGCAACGGAAATCGCACCCGTTTCTTCGGATACCACCGCAACCACCGCATCCGTATGCTCACTGATCCCAATGGCCGCCCTGTGCCGCATCCCCAGATCATGGCTGAGGGTGTTGCTGTTGGACAAGGGAAGCATACAACCTGCAGCGATGATTTTATCGCCGCGTACGATCACTGCACCGTCATGGAGAGGAGCAGGTTCAAAGAAAATGTTTCGGATCAGCTCTCCGGAAATATCCGCATTGATGATCGTCCCCGTACTGGTAAACTCCGAAAGATTCGCATGTCGTTCAAATACCATCAACGCACCTGTACGGCTCTGAGACATTGCCTGATACGCCAATGCAGTCTGTGTAATGACCGTATCCGTTCCGACCTTAACCGAAGAATTGGTTGTCAAGATTCTCGCCAATCTGCCGCTGCCGAGACGTTCCAAAAGTCTGCGAAGTTCAGGCTGAAACAATATGACAACCGCGATCAAGCCAAGCTCAAGCCCCTTTGTCAGGAAAAACTTGATCATGGTAAGGTTCATAAAGGAAGAAACAATGAACACAGCTACCAGAACCAAAAGCCCTTTCCCAAGGCGGAAAGCATGGTTCTTTCGCACAAAATTGATAATTACGTAAATCAAATACGCAACAATTAAAATATCAACTATGTCCGTAATCCGCAGCAAGCGGAAAGTATTCATTAAATTCGTAAAAGCACCGCTGAGCTGTTCCATTTTACACCTCTCGGAAAAGCATTCGCTGCCGTACACATATCGTGTACGGCATACTTATATATTTTATTATTATAATACAAAATTGCAGAAATTGCAAACGCATTTTGCTTATGTTTTTTCTTTGTTTACACATCGCTCCAACACTCGCGCTGCATACTCTACTTCTTTGACGGTATTAAACGGCGAAAAGCTAAATCGAACCGTACCGCTTTCGTAAGTCCCCCCGGTTTTATGGGCGCAAGGTGCACAATGCATCCCTCCACGAACAGCAATCCCCGCTCTGTCCAAAGCCTCCGCGATCAGCTCACAGTCTATTTTCTTGTGGCGCACAGACAACACGCCTCCTTGAAGCGACGGCTGCGGGCTGAAAAATGTTTCCAAGCCGTCTATCTTAGAAACATACGCTTGAAATCCTTCCAAAAGTCTCCGCTCGCGGCTTTCTATCGTCGGAACCCCAAGTCTCTGCACAAATCGTATCCCCGCTTCCAAGCCTGCAATCCCATGTACATTGTGAGTCCCTGCCTCTGCCACATCCGGCAAAACGGTGGGCATACCAAGGCTTTTGCTGTCTGTGCCCGTCCCACCTGCAATTAAAGGGTTCGGCACATTCCCGCACAGCAAAAGCCCTGTCCCTTGGGGGCCAAGCAGCCCTTTATGTCCGGGCATGGCGATGTATGCCGCCCCCAAAGCAGCAAAGTCGATTTTCCCCGCTCCTGCCAGCTGAGAAGCATCTATGATCAGCGGCACCCCATATTCCTTGCACAGCTTCGAAATTTCTTTGATCGGTGTACGGAACCCATATACATTTGACATAGCAGTGCAGACCGCCGCCTTCGCCTTGGGAAGATGCTTGGCGAACTCCTCCGTCATCGCCTCTGCATCAAAAAGCGGCGAACGAACAATATGCACCTTAGCTCCAATATGATACAGCGGGCGCATCACGGAATTATGCTCATACCCCGATACGATCACGCTGTCTCCTGACGCCACCAAATCATATATGGCAATATTCAGACCGTGGGTAGCATTAAAGGTAAATACCACCTGTTCGGGATTGGGTACATGAAACAGCTCGGCCGCGGCCTCACGACATGAAAACACCGCCTCAGCCGCAGCCATTGCTGCCTTATGTCCACCCCGCCCGGGACTCGTCATCGCAGTCATGGCACGCTCCACACTGCGAATCACCTCGCGGGGCTTCTGCAGGGATGTTGCCGCACAATCCAAATAAATCACAATTCCACCTCCGTCATGCTTCCGTCCGTTTCATAACGCAACACCTTACCATAGGAATTGTGATTTTCACGCAGCAGCCACAAGCAATAATTCAAATGTCTGGCAGGTACCCGCAAACCATAGCTGCAACCTGTTTGGGCCACAGATTGCGGCACCTTCAGCAGCGTCACCGTCACGCCGCCCCGCTCCAGCGTCCGCATCGCCCGTTGTGCATAAGTTAATGAGCGACACATGATCAGGTTTAGCTCCATAAAAAATCCCCTTCCGCATAGCTTCCATGTCATACTATGCAGAAGAGGGTTCTGTGATTTACTTTTTTGTCAGCAGTGCCAAAGCATGAACAGCCATGCCCTCGCTGCTGCCTGTCCAGCCAAGCCCCTCCTCAGTGGTCGCCTTCACGCTCACCTGAGAGATATCCAGCCCTGCCGCAGCAGCCAAGTTTTCTCGCATCTGCATTTTATGCGGAGACAGCTTGGGAGCCTGTGCCAGTACAGTAGCGTCAATATTCACTACTTCCCAGCCTTCTTTTCGTACCCGCACCATAACTTCACGAAGCAGCTGCAGGCTGTCCGCTCCTTTAAAAGCGGGATCGTTATCGGGAAACAGCATACCAATGTCCCCCATGGCAGCCGCACCGAGAATCGCATCCATTATGGCATGGGCAAGCACATCCGCATCGGAGTGCCCCAGCAGCCCCAGCTTCCAGGGAATATTGACACCGCCGAGAATCAAGTCTCTGCCTTCTACCAAGCGATGCACATCATATCCGTGTCCGATTCTGAAATTCATACGTCCCCTCTCATTTCCGACAAATATGCCTGACTGATGATCAAATCCTCTTGGGTAGTGATCTTGATATTGCGATAGCTGCCATCCACAAGGTGCACGGGATATCCCATTGCCTCAACAGCAGAGCAGTCATCTGTAACGGGAATATGATCCCGAATCGCCTTTGTCAATGCGCCCTTAATAATATCAGCGGAAAATACCTGAGGCGTCTGAATGGCAAACAGCTTGGAGCGATCGGGAGTATCGGTCACCACACCGTTTTCAGCGGCCTTGATGGTATCCTTCACAGGTACCGCAGGAGCCGCAGCACCGTATTTCTTTGCAGCATCTATGGCAGCGGAAATCAATTCCGGAGTCACAAAAGGTCTTGCCCCATCGGAAATGGCAATATACGCACTGTGGCGGTCTGCCTCAAACACACCCGCCGCAGAGGATTCCACACGTTCCTTGCCCCCCTGCAGAATTTTTGTCGCCTTAGTGATACCGTAACGCTTGCAGTAATCCGCAACCTCTGTCAGCTTATCCGCTCTGGTCACAACAATGATTTCAGATACATCGTCGCAAGCTTGAAACTGCAGCAAGGTACGCACGATCACGGGGATCCCCGCCAAAGGCAAGAACAGCTTGTCTGCTCCCATTCTTCTGGACGAGCCGGCTGCAACGATCACCGCCGTACATCCTGCTTTTCTATCCTTGATTTTATCGAACACCTTCAAAATCGACATAAACGCAGTCCTTTCACTCAAAACTCCAAGGTAGCAAAATAATCTGCGGGTGTTTCCGCTCTGCGAATCATCCGAATATCTCCGTTTTCACACAAGAGATATTCAGCACTGCGCAGCTTGCCATTGTAATTATACCCCATCGCGTGGCCGTGAGCCCCTGTATCGTGAATAATGAGCAAATCTCCCATCTCGATTTCGGGAAGCATACGATCAATGGCGAACTTATCGTTATTTTCGCACAAGCCTCCGGTGACATCGTATTTATGGGTGCAGGGCTCATTTTCTTTCCCCGCTACGGTAATGTGATGATACGCACCGTACATGGCAGGGCGCATCAAATCGCAGGCACAGGCGTCCACCCCAATATATTCCTTGTATGTGTGTTTTTCATGGACAGCCTTGGTGACCAGGCAGCCATAGGGTGCCAGCATATATCTGCCCAGCTCACTGCACAGCTTAATACCCGTCATCCCTGCGGACAACAGCACTTCCTCGTATGCCTTTCGCACACCGTCACCAATGATGTGAATATCCGCAGGCTCCGCATCCGGCAGATAGGGTACCCCAATACCGCCGGAAAGATTGATAAGGGTCACGGGCATCCCTGTGGTATTCTGTACCTCCACAGCCAGTTCAAACAGCTGCCGAGCCAGGGTAGGATAATATTCGTTTGTGGTTGTATTGGAAGCGAGGAATGCATGGATGCCCATTTCCTCAACGCCCTTCTCCCGCAAAACCGATGCTGCTTCCATAATTTGCGACTTTGTCATACCGTACTTAGCGTCACCGGGATGATCCATGATTGCATTGGCGATCTCAAAATGCCCGCCGGGATTGAAACGGCAGCACAGCTTTTTCGGGAGGCAGCCAAGGGTTTTCTCCAAAAATTCAATATGGGTAAAATCATCCAGATTGATGATAGCCCCCAGCTTATATGCGTAAAGAAAATCTTCTGCAGGGGTAGCATTGGAGGAAAACATAATGTCCTCTCCCTTGATTCCCACCCGCTCACACAGCATCAGCTCCGTAATAGTGGAGCAGTCCATGCCACAGCCTTCCTCATGGAGGATCTGCATAATGGCAGGATTGGGAGTGGCCTTCACAGCAAAATATTCTTTATAGCCTTGATTCCAAGCAAAAGCATCATAAAGTTCCTTGGCGTTGCGGCGAATTCCCGCTTCGTGGTAGAGATGGTAGGGCGTAGGAACGCTGCATTCAAATTCACGCAGCTGCTGCGCCGAAACAAAGGTTTCTTTCATAAATTGAACCGCCCTTCACATATTTTATTGCATTATCATACCACAGAATTGGTATATCTGACAAGAAATTATGTCTCATTTCCGCAAATTCGTAAAACTACGCTTGCAGAGGAAAAAACCATGCAAAAAACTATGGAAACATCCTATTTTGTATGATATACTATCCGTGTCTATGTTAAAAACTTAATAAGCAATTTTCTCATTTACGACCGAAAACAGTCGTAATGCGAGAGAAAGACAATACCAATCGGAAAGGATATGTTCACATGATTCGTAAACATGTATTGGCTCTGAAGGAAAAGGGCCGTACCGAAATGCCCAATGTTCTGATCGCATCCTCTGAATGCGCTCCCCTGTCTAAGACCGGCGGTCTGGCTGACGTTGTCGGCGCTCTGCCCAAGTCTTTTGCTAAGCTGGGCATCGACTGCCGTGTCATCACTCCCTACCACAAGTGCATCAAGCAGAAGTACTTCGGCCAGACCGAGCACGTCTGCAACTTCACCGTTACCCTCGGCTGGAGACAGCAGTATGTCGGCATCGAAAAGCTGGTTGTGGATGATGTCATCGTTTATCTGGTAGACAACGAATACTACTTCAACGGTGACACTCTGTACAGAGGCGGCGATGCTGAAATCGAACAGTATGCATACTTCTCCCGCGCAATTCTGGAAGCAATTCCTCTGCTGGACTTCAAGCCCGAAATTCTGCACTGCAACGACTGGCAGACCGGCATCATTCCCTTCCTGGTAAAGACCCAGTATATGTACAGACCTCAGGGCGAGCTGAAGACTCTGGTCACCATTCATAACATGGCTTTCCAGGGCGTTACCGGTTTCGGCTTCCTGTCCAACCTGCTGGGCATCGACTCCAAGTACATGAACGACGGCTGTCTGGAATTCTATGACGCTGCCAACATGATGAAAGCAGGTCTGTTCTATGCAGACAAGGTCAACACCGTATCTCCCACCTACGCAAAGGAACTGTGCACTCCTCAGTTCGGCGCAAAGCTGGAAGGTGTCATCAACTGCATCACATACAAGCTGTCCGGCATCATCAACGGTCTGGACTACAAGGTATTCAATCCCTGGACCGACCCCACCATTCCCTTCCACTACACCGCAGGCCGTCTGGCAGGCAAGGCTAAGTGCAAGAAGGCACTGTGCGAAAAGATGGGTCTGGACATTGACGAAAACACCCCCATCATCGCAATGGTTACCCGTATGACCGACCAGAAGGGCTTTGACCTGGTCATCCAGGCTCTGGACCGCATTATCGGCATGGGCGCTGCATTCGTTCTGCTGGGCTCCGGCAACGCACATTACGAAAACGAAATGCGTCTGGCTGAAGAACGCAACAAGGGTCGCGTAGTATCTTACATCGGCTACAACGCAGAGCTGGCAAACCAGATCTATGCAGGCTCCGACTTCTATCTCATGCCCTCTCTGTTTGAACCCTGCGGTCTGAGCCAGATGATCGCAATGCGTTACGGCAGCTCTCCCATTGTCCGTGCAACCGGCGGTCTGAGCGACACCGTATCTCACTTTGATGGCGAAAACGGCACCGGCTTCGTATTCAATGACTACGATGTAAACGGTCTGCTGTGGGCAGTTGGTCAGGCTGTCGAAACTTACAAGGACAAGGAAAAGATGGCTAAGCTGGTTCAGAACGCTATGCGCTCCGACTTCTCCTTCGCAGGTTCCGCTGAAACCTATGCTGATCTCTACCTGGAGATGATCTGATGACACCTCACTCTTTCCCCGTCTACTTCGGTGGCAAATCCACCGACCAGTGGACGGCCGATAGTCTGCAAGTGCTCTACACCGACCGCATCTGTGTTATGGCTGTGCCCACGGATGACGGCTCCTACATGGCAAAAAGTTTAGAAGCGCCTCATCTTGCCGCTGAGATCAATCAGTGCAAGTTCAGCCTCAAGCACTTCTATTTCCACACCTACATTTCCATCTACACCGCAGTCACCAAACTGCAGGAGGACGGAAAGGACATTTACGCATTCCCCGAATACTTTGACGGCGAATTCTCCCCCCTTGCGTTGGGGGAGATTCTCCGTGTTCTGCTGGACAACTGGAACATCAGCTGGGCCAATGCGCTGGGTATCATTTCCCGCTGCAATTTCAAGCATGCACAGGCACCTTGGCGCGTTTCCATCTCCGAGGTATCCGCACTGCAGCCCCGTACTGCGCAGCTCATGGAGGTTCTGGATAAATCCATTGACCATGACCGCAGTGTCGCCCAGTGCATGGAAGCTCTGCTTTCCAAGCTCATCGTGCACGACAGTGCCTGCGAGTCCTATCGCTGTCCCATGGGTTCCGTTCCCACGGAAAGTGAGGTAAAGCTCCGCATTTTTGACGGTACGGGTCTCGTTAAGCGTGCGGAAGTCATCTTCAGCGGTGACTACTGCCACAGAGAGGTTCGTCTGGATCAGGCGCTGTCCTGCACCGTGACCATGCCCAAGACCCCCGTGGCTCTGCGCTATCGCTTCCGCCTGACCATTCGCGGCAACCGCACCGTTTGGCTGGGTGAGGTATTCGGCAAGCAGTACAGCTGTGTGGGTATGCATGATTTGTCGGGCTTCCGTCTGACCGTTTATCAAAAGGGCTTTAATACCCCCGCATGGTTCCGCAGAAGCATCATGTATCAGATCTTCCCCGACCGTTTTGCCCGTGACGGCTCCGATACCGCAGCAAAGGGCATCGAGTACCATCGTGGCATGGGGCGTCTGATTGACCATTCCGAAGCTTGGGAAAAGCCCGTTAAGTGGCAGCCCGGTCCAGGAGAGACAGGCTATATGCCCAATGACTTCTATGGCGGCACCTTTAAGGGCATTGAAGATAAGCTGCCCTATCTGAAAAGTCTGGGCATCAGTGTTTTGTACCTGAATCCCATCGTGGAGTCCTGCTCCAATCACCGCTATGACACCGCTGACTACAATCGTCCCGACCCCATTTTGGGTACCATGCAGGACTTTGACCGTCTGGTGGAAGCAGGCAAAAAGCAGGGTATCCGCATTATGCTGGACGGTGTATTCTCCCACACCGGTGCCGACAGTGTCTACTTCAATCGCTATAATTGCTATGACTCCCCCGGCGCATACCAGTCCACAAACTCTCCCTACTATCCTTGGTTCGTATTCTACGATCACCCCAATAACTACCGTACCTGGTGGGGCTTCGAAAGCCTTCCCGAGGTAGAAGAAACCAATCCCGACTGGCAGGACTTTATCATCACAGGCAAAAACAGCGTTGTCCGCAACTGGCTCCGTCACGGAACCTGCGGCTGGCGACTGGACGTTGCCGATGAGCTGCCAGACAGTGTTCTGGAACTGATCCGCAAAGCCACCAAGGAGGAAGGCGAAGACCTTGTCATTA
The DNA here is from genome assembly GCA_017415945.1 of Oscillospiraceae bacterium. Next base: position 851 of record JAFQDR010000247.1, on the reverse strand, counting down.
TGGGCGAGGTTTGGGAGGATGCCATCGAAAAGGAAAGCTACGGTCTCAAGCGCACCTATGCATTGGGCAATGCGCTGGATACCACCATGAACTATCCTTTCCGTGACAACACCTACAAATTCCTTGCAGGTCATATGGATGCATACGCCCTGGCGGACTTCCTGCTCAGCCAGCGTCTGCACTATCCCAAGCCCATGTATTATGCGCTGATGAACCTGCTGTCCTCTCACGATATTCCCCGTATCCGCACTATGCTGGCCATCGCCCCCGAGGGTATGCCCGGTGAACGTGCCGATCAGGTAGCTCGCGTAGTAAGCCCCGAGGAAGACTACAAGGGTGCGCAGCTCCATAAGCTGGCAACCGCTCTGTCCTTCGGGATCCCCGGTGTCCCCTCTGTCTACTACGGCGACGAAACCGGCATGAACGGCTTCCGCGATCCATTCAACAGAGCGCCCTTCCACTACGGCAAGAATCCTCTGGTAGACTGGTACGCAAAGCTGGCTCAGCTGCGCAATAAGCACACCGCTCTGTCCACAGGCAGCATGGGTGTTCACGCGCCCCATCACGATGTGGTCATGGTACTGCGCTCTGTCACAAACGGCTTTGATGCTTTGGGCGAAAAGGCCGATAACGGCACCTTCCTGATGATGGTCAATCGCAGTCATCACCCCGTTCCCGTCGAACGAAATCTATTCGAAGTATGCAGAGGCTTGACCACAGCCGAAAAGGATGCCCTGTACCGCAGCGAATTTACGGAAGCAGTTTGCCTGCTCAGCGGTGAAACCACCGAGGTCGATCATGGTAAATTCAAGACCACCATCCCCGGTCTGGGCGTTCGCCTGTATCAGTTC
>JAFQDR010000246.1 GCA_017415945.1 Oscillospiraceae bacterium | reverse complement strand
GTCAATTGCCCATGGACGATGAATGGAAAATATCCGAGTGCGGCGTTGCGGAGCGTCGGGGACGACCCACCCAACGGTTTCCCAAGACATTTCATTAGATGCGTATTTGGAAGAAGTGTGAATCTATATGGAACGAAACCAAGTTTATAATTTCTCCGCGGGGCCTTCCGTAATGCCCGAGGCGGTTTTGCGGGAAGCGCAATCGGAGCTTCTCAATTATAAGAGCACGGGGCTGTCCGTGATGGAAATGAGTCACCGTTCTCCCGTGTTTCAGGAGATCTTCGACGATGCCAAGGCACGTCTGAAGCGGGTGCTCAAGGTGCCCGATACCCATGAGATCCTGTTTTTGCAGGGTGGTGCCACCATGCAGTTTTCCATGGTACCTCTGAATCTCATGTCCCGCGGGGGCTCTGCCGATTACGCTGTCACAGGCAATTTCGCAGGCAGCGCGGCCAAGGAGGCTGCTAAGTACGGCACCGTCAATCGGGTGTGCGACACCACGGACATTGGGCACACGGATATTCCCGCGCAGGAGGAGCTGAAGCTGTCCGAGGATGCTTCCTATTTCTATTACTGCGCCAACAACACTATTTACGGTACCCAGTGGCAATATGTACCAAACGTGGGGGACGTTCCGCTTGTTTGTGATATGTCTTCGGATATTCTGTCACGTCCTGTGGATGTGAGCCGCTACGGCGTGATTTTTGCGGGGGCCCAGAAAAATATGGCACCTGCGGGGCTCACCGTGGTCATCATTCGCCGTGACCTGCTGGGCAATGCCCTGCCCATTACGCCGCTGATGCTGGACTATAAGCTCATGGCGGATAAGGACTCCATGTACAACACCCCGCCCTGCTGGTGCATTTATATGCTGGGTCTGCAGCTGAAGTGGCTGGAGGCACAGGGCGGTGTGGAAGAAATGCAGCGACGGGCCGCACAGCGAAGCCGGGCACTGTATGCCTATCTGGACAGCAGCAAGCTGTTTCGAGCAAAGGCGGAGAAACGGGCACGCTCCCAAATGAATGTGACTTTTACCACCGATGACAAGGAGCTGGATGCATTGTTCGTAAAGGGTGCGGAGGCGCGAGGGCTGAAGCATTTGAAGGGGCACCGCATTGCCGGCGGTATGCGCGCCTCCGTATATAACGCCATGCCCATGGAGGGCGTGGAAGCGCTGCTGGACTATATGAGAGAATTTGAGAGGGAACACACATGATCCGTATCAAGGTTTTGAATAATATTTCCGATTTCGGTATTACGGAATTGCAGAATAAGGGCTGTGAGGTTGGTTTCAACGTCACCGAGCCTCACGGCATTTTGGTGCGCTCCGCGGATATGCACAAGATGGAGTTTGGGAAAGACCTGCTGTGCATTTCCAGAGCGGGTGCGGGCTACAACAATATCCCCACCAAGCGCTGCGCGGAGGAGGGCATCGTGGTATTCAATGCCCCCGGTGCCAACGCCGAGGCTGTGAAGGAGCTGGCTCTGTGCGAGCTGGTGCTGGCGGGCAGAGATGTCATCGGCAGCATCGACTGGGTCAAGACACTGGCAGATGAGGCTCCCGAGCGCATCTCCGATATTGTAGAGCGCAACAAAGGTGCCTTTGCGGGCCCCGAGCTCATGGGCAAGACCATCGGCGTGGTGGGTCTGGGTGCCACCGGTGCTGCCATTGCCAATATGTGTCTGGATCTGGGTATGCAGGTCTACGGCCATGACCCCTATATGTCCGTGGAAGCCGCATGGAGACTGAGCCGTGATGTGGTCCGTGCGGAGGATATTACGGAGATCTATCGCCGCTGCGACTATATTTCCATCAACGTGCCCTACACCGAGCAGACTAAGGGCATGTTCAACGACAAGGCCTTCTCTCTGATGAAGGATGGGGTGCGCATCATCAACGAATCCCGTGCGGAGGTAGTGGATGACGATGCCATGCTCCGAGCCATCGCCAATAACAAGGTGGCAAAGTACGTCACCGACTTCCCCACCGCAAAGCTCATCGGTCAGCGGAACGTCATCTGCCTGCCCCATATCGGTGCCTGCACCCCCGAAAGCGAGGACAAGTGCGCGGTGGCTGCGGCCAGAGAGCTGTATGACTACATCGTCAACGGCAACATCCGCAACAGCGTGAACCTGCCCGATGCGGTGCTGGATGACCGACAGGGGGTCTGCCGCTTGTGCATCATCCATATGAATGTGCCCCGTATGCTGACCCGATTTTTGGAGATCATCGGCGGGCTGAACATCAACGTTGAGCACATGATCAACAAATCCCGGGGAGAATTTGCATACACCATGATCGACCTTGGGGATCCCATTGATCTGGAGCAGATCAAGGCCATTGTGGATATGGAAGAAGTGCTGCGGGTACGCATTTTGTAAGAAACTCCATAGAATCAACACAGCCGTCTTGCCGAAAGGTGAGGCGGCTTTTTACAACGGCAGCCACGTCTTTCCGTCCATGTCGCACCGCAATCCGCTGTCCTACCGTAGGGGCGGATATTATCCGCCTGCATTTACACAGTGCGTTGGATCGGTTTCGGGCGGATGCTGTCCACCCCTACGATGGAGGGGGAAGGAAATGCAGAGCTACATTTTACATTTCGTTCATGGACTGTGTATTGCACTTGCCATATGGGAGGGGTATAATGAAGTACTCAATTGTATGAAAGGGAACTCAATATGCTGAAAATTATTAAGCTGCTCAGGCCCCATTGGAAGGCGGTCGTAGCAGTGATTTGTCTGCTGTTAGTGCAGGCACTTTGTGAGCTGAAGCTGCCCGGGCTTATGAGCGATATTGTGGATATCGGTCTGGTGCGGGGCGGCGTGGAGGACGCGGATGCCGCCTATATGGCCATGGTGGCTGCGGGCTTGGGAGACCATCAGGTACAGATGGGTTATCTGTGGGCTACGGGTGGCAAAATGGCACTGGTTGCCTTTGCGGCTGCCGCTGCGGCGGTGGCACTGGGCTTCATTTCCGCTCGGGTTGGCTCCGCTATCGGTCGTGACCTGCGGCGGGATGTGTTCACCAAGGTGGTGAGCTTCTCCCACACGGAGCTGGAGCAGTTGTCTGCGGCCTCCCTCATTACCCGCTGTACCAATGACATTATGCAGGTGCAGATGACCTGCGTCATGCTGCTGCGCATGGTGCTGTATGCACCCATTATGGGCATCGGCGGTGTGTCTAAGGTCATTGCCTCGGATTCGGGGCTGGGCTGGATCGTGGCGGCGGCGGTATGGGGATTGTTCCTGCTGCTGATGGTGCTGCTGCTGATCGCTATGCCAAAGTTCAAGAAGATGCAGACACTGGTGGATAATGTGAATCTGGTGTCCCGTGAGATTTTGACGGGGCTGCCTGTCATCCGCGCCTTTGCCCGTGAACGCTACGAGGAACAGCGATTTGACGGTGCCAATCGTGAACTGCGGGATACCCAGCTGTTTACGGGGCGCACCATGGCATCCATGATGCCCTTTATGAATCTTATTATGTATGGTATCTCCATTTCCATCATTTGGTTCGGTGCCCATGAGATTCAGGGCGGCACCTTGGAGATCGGGGATATGATGGCCTTTACCAACTACGCTATGCAGATCGTCATGTCCTTTATGATGCTGTCCATGATCTCCATTATGGCACCCCGTGCCATTGTGGCGGCTGATCGTATCTATGAGGTGCTGGAAACGGAAAACGTCATCCGTGCACCCGAAATGGGTCTCTGCCCTGTGGGTGAAGGGGAGCTGTGCTTCCACGATGTGTCCTTCCGCTATCCCGGTGCGGAGGACTGTGCGCTGGAGCACATCAGCTTTTCCGCCCGTCCCGGAGAGACCACTGCTATCATCGGCTCCACGGGCAGCGGCAAGACCACCCTGCTGAATCTCATCCTGCGGTTTTACGATGTGACCGAGGGCAGCATTACCTTGGACGGTGTTGACCTGCGGGATTGCGACCTGTCCGCACTCCGTGGGCGCATCGGCTATGTGCCCCAGAAGGCTGTGCTGTTTTCCGGGGACATTGCCTCCAACATCGGCTATGCGGGAGATGTGGATGGGGAAGCCATGGTGAAGGCCGCCCGGGTGGCGCAGGCCGCGGACTTCATCGGGGAAAAGCCAGAGGGCTACGAAAGCCACATTGCCCAAGGGGGCAGCAATGTATCGGGGGGACAGAAGCAAAGACTGTCCATTGCCCGTGCCATTGCCGCCGGTCCCGATGTGTATCTCTTTGACGACAGCTTCTCCGCCCTGGACTACAAGACCGACGGTGCCCTCCGTGCCGCATTGAAGACCCATGCGGCGGATGCCACGGTGATCGTCGTGGCACAGCGCATTGCCACGGTTATGCATGCGGAACAGATCATTGTGCTGTCCGAGGGCAAAATTGACGGGATAGGCACCCATGAGGAGCTGCTCCGCAGCTGCGAGACCTACCGTGAAATTGCGGTGAGCCAGCTGTCTGAGGCGGAACTGGGATTGGAGGTGGATGCGTAATGGCTGAAGAACGGAAGAACCAAGGCCGTAAGCCCCACGGAGGGCCTCCCGGCGCACCCTTTGAAAAGGCCAAGGATTTCAAGGGTACCATCAAGAAAATCCTCCGCTATATCGGCGGGTATAAATACCTGCTGCTGTTGGTATGTCTGCTGGCAGCGGTGTCCATGGTATTTTATGTGCAGGGCCCCAAGATCCTGGGGCAGGCCACTACCATCCTGTTTGAGGGCGTTGTGGCCATGGTATCGGGTACAGGGGGCATTGACTTTGCCGCCATCGGTGCCGTGCTGCTGACGGTCATCGGCATTTACGCGTTCAGTGAGCTGTGCGGCTTCCTGTCCGCCATTGCTATGACTCAGATCGTTCAGAACACCACCTATCGGCTCCGCAGGGAGATCAACGAGAAGATCGCGCGGATGCCCATGAAGTATTTCGAGAAGAACACCGTGGGGGATGTGCTCTCCCGCATTACCAACGACGTGGATACTCTGGGCCACGGCCTTGACCGCGCTACCAACACCTTGGTATACAGCATTTGCTCTCTGGTGGGTACCGTTGCCATGATGCTGAGCATCAGCCCCTTGATGACGGGCATCACCGCATTGATGCTGCCTGCCAGCTTGGTGGTCATGCTGTTTGTGATGAAAAAGAGCCAGCCCCATTTTGTGGCACAGCAGAAGCTGCTGGGGGATATCAACGGCACTGTTGAGGAGACCTTCGGCGGTCTGAATGTGGTGCAGGCCTATAACCGTCAGGAAGCGGTGCTGGAGGACTTCGGCAAAACCAATGAAGCCCTGTACGAGGCGGGCTGGAAGAGCCAGTTCCTCAGCGGCTTGATGATGCCCCTCAACGGCCTGATCGGCAATCTGGGCTATGTGGCGGTGGTTATCAGCGGTGCGGTGCTGACCATCCGCGGAGTCATCCGCATCGGTGACATCCAAGCCTTTATGAACTATGTCCGCAACTTTACTCGTCCCATCAATGAGCTGGGGCAGGTGACCTCCATGGTGCAGTCTATGGCTGCGGCGGCGGAGCGTGTGTTCGCCTTTTTGGAGGAGGCGGAGGAAGAACCCACTCCCGAAAATTCCACTTCCACCGATCATGTGGAGGGGAATGTGTGCTTCCGCAATGTGTCCTTCGGCTACGACGAGGGTGTGGAGGTCATCCACAACTGGAGCTGCGATGTGAAGAAGGGCGAGACCGTTGCCATCGTAGGCCCCACAGGCGCGGGCAAGACCACCATGGTCAAGCTGCTCATGCGCTTCTATGATGTGTCGGGCGGGGAGATCCTGCTGGACGGTGTGAACATCCGTGACTATGACCGCGGGGAGCTCCGCAGACAGTTCGCTATGGTGCTGCAGGACACGTGGCTGTTCAAGGGCACCATCATGGAAAATATCCGCTACGGCAGAGCCGATGCCACCGATGAGGAGGTCATTGCCGCGGCAAAGGCGGCCCATGCCCATAAGTTTATCCGCAGCCTCCCCGGGGGCTATCAAATGGAGCTGAACGAGGATGCCGCCAATGTGTCCCAGGGGCAGAAGCAGCTGCTGACCATTGCCCGTGCCATTCTGGCGGATGCGCCCGTATTGATTCTGGACGAGGCTACCTCCAGTGTGGATACCCGCACGGAGCAGCTGATCCAGAAGGCCATGGACAATCTCATGGAAGGCCGTACCTGTTTTGTCATTGCCCATCGCCTGTCCACCATTCGCAACGCCGACCGTATTCTGGTCATGCGGGATGGGGATATTGCCGAGCAGGGCACCCATGAGGAGCTGCTGGAACAGAATGGCTTCTATGCACAGCTGTGGAACAGCCAATTTAGCCAAAATTGATTCCATATCCTTTGCCCCCATCAGGCATGATGGGGGCAAATCCATTCCATCAATTTTGGCTCCTTTTGCATCATGTCTTTTTCAATATCAATTCGCGTAGGCGAATTGGGGAGTGGATGGAAAGACATTGTGCGATTGATGGCCCCCATCAGGAGTGATGGGGGCTAATTCATTTGACTGCATTTGGTTTGAGAGGTGTAGGGCGGCTGCTTGCTGCCGCCGTTTGTTGCTTTGTGGGGGGATGTTGGTGTGTCGGTTAACGTACCATCCCGTAGGGGCAACTATCAGCTGCCCGCAGCTGCGCAGTTGGATGGAACAGCGGGCGGATGATATCCGCCCCTACGAGGGAGGGGGATGTTGGTGCGGCGGTGGAAAGCGGCGGCAGCAAGCAGCCGCCCTACGGATGGGGAGGAGAATTTGCCGGTGGCAAGATGGGGCGTAATGTTCGATGCTTTCCGCAAAAGCGATACCGGGATTCAATGGAACGATAAGCCAAATCTTAGTGCGAGCCGAAAAAATGTTACCGGGCGCAAACAAAACGATCGGCAAAAATTTGGTGGGAGCCGAAAAAATGACAGAATTCGCATATGTTTTTGCTTATGATGGGGATGTGATGCGAATTTGATGGAAATACCCCATATAATGCGAATGAAGTGGGGAAAGTTCTTCGAAAAACGCTGTCAAACAAACGATAAGTGGGGGATAGATGTTCCTTGCGGAGCTTTTGGGGTTTGTGGTACAATGAAACAAAAACTCTATGAGGTGACGCATATGAAATACGGATTTATCGGACTTGGCAATATGGCATCTGCCATCATTCGCGGTATGGCGGGCAGCGGGAAATTCCCCGTGGGGAGTATTCTGGGCTTCAACCGCTCCGAGGGCAAGACTCTTGCTCTGGCGGAGGAGGTAGGTCTGGTGCCCATGAAGAGCATCCCCGCTCTGGTACAGGCTGCGGATGTGGTGGTTCTGGCTGTGAAGCCCCAGATGATGGAGGATGTGCTCCCCTTGGCGGAGCCTTGGGTCACCAAGAGCAAGACCGTTATCACCATCGCCGCGGGGAAGCCCTGCGCCTACTATGAGGAGGTATTCGGGGAGAACGTGGCCGTGGTGCGTGTCATGCCCAATATCGCTGCTCGTGTGCTGTCTGCTGCCAGCGGCATTTGCGGGGGCCGTTACGCACAGCCCCATCACGTGGAGATCGCAAAGGAAATGTTCTCCACCATTGGCACTGTGTATGAGGTGTCCGAAGCACTGTTCCCTGCATTCTCCGCACTGGGTGGGGCAAGCGGTGCCTTCATCCATTTATACATTGATGCGCTTGCCTCTGCGGGGGTCAAGCATGGTCTGCCGCGGCCTATGGCACAGGAGCTTGCCTGTCAGGCGGTGCTGGGCGCGGCGAAGCTGACCCTACATTCCGATCTGCACCCCGTACAGCTGGCCGATCAGGTCTGCTCTCCCGGGGGCACTACCATTGAGGGGGTTCACACCCTGAAGCGACTGGGCTTCGAGTCTGCGGTGCAGCAGGCTGTGGATGCCGTAGTGGAAAAGGATCGGAGGCTTGGGGCAGGCTAAAAAGAAAGGTCTGTAAATGAAAGCACTTGTTCCCATCCTGCTCTGTTTGCTGCTTTGCGGCTGCCGTGGGGGAGACCCTGCGGACGATGCCGTGCCCACTCCTACTCCCGCGCCTACGCCTATGGTACTCACTGTGGCGGTGGGGACGGAAGGCAGCACCATAGATCCAAGATTTCGCAGTCCCTCGGAATCGGGGGATCTGCTGAACCATCTGTTCGAGGGCTTGGTGAAGTATGCTCCTGTGGAAGTGGGGGATACGGTCAATGCCGCTGTGCCTGTATTGGGGCTTGGGTCGTCTATGGAATACAGCGAGGACGGGACGGTGCTTACCTTTACCATACGCAGTGATGCCCGATGGTCCGACGGGGTGCCCGTTACCGCCGAGGATTTTGTCTACGCCTGGCGCAGACTCCTGACCCCTGTGGGGGATGGGGAGCCCATGGGGGCACATTTGTATGGCTTACTGCGCAATGCCGAGGAAGTGGCGGCGGGAAAGCTGCCCGCGGAGGCCTTGGGGGTGTATGCGGAAGGGGAGCGGGTGCTGCGAGTAGAGCTGGAACAGCCCTGCCCATGGTTTTGGAAGCTGTGCGCCATGCCCTGTATGGCACCCCTGCGCCGTGACATCATAGAGGCCTACGGAGGCGACTGGACCAACGAGGGGCATATCGTGGTCAGCGGTGCCTATACCATTGGGGAGTGGGTGCACGATGACTATATGCGGCTGGTGCCCAATCCCCATTACTACGATGACGAGGCTTTGGGGCCCCGAGAGATCCTGTGGAGCTTCGGTTCCGCGGAGGACTGTGATTTTGTCGCGGGGGTGGCTGCGGGGGACGGAACCGTGCCCGTGGCGGGAACGTATTATCTGTACCTCAATGCCAATGCCATTCCCGACTGGCAGGTGCGGGCAGCCATGCTGCTGAGCATTGACCGTGACACGCTGGCGCGGCAGCTGGGAGATGGCGCACGGCCCGCGGAGGGCTTGGTGCCCAAGGGGATCTCCATGACGGACGGCTCAGCCTATGAGGGCGGGGCATCCATGTATACTTGGCTTGCCCAAACCTACCCCCAATATGATTTGACCGCATACGAGGGACGGTGCGCCCTGGCTGCCGCGCTTATGGAGCAATCGTGGGCAGGAAGGGAGTATAGGATATATTACCGATTCAACGAGTCTGTGGTGAATCGTACCGTGGCGGAGCGGTGCCAAGCAGACTGGCAGCGGGTATTGGGGCTGTGTGTGGAGCTTGTGCCCATGGAGGTGGATGCCTATGCCAAGCGGCTGCGAAGCAATACCTTTGATGTGGCCTATCTCAGATGGCTGCCCGACTACGACGACCCCTTGAGCTTTTTGCGGATCATGGAGCGGGGTGGTGCCCATAACCACTCGGGCTGGGGAGATGTGCGGTACAATGAGCAGCTGGACTTGGCATCTCGGTGCCTCGACTCCGCTGCACGGGATGCCATGCTCCTGCGGGCAGAGGAAATGCTTTATGAGAAGGAGCGGTTTGCGGTGTGTCCCCTGTATTGGTTTGGGGAAAATTACGCCGCGGCGGAGGGGCTCACGGGAGTGGGTCACAGTGCCGCGGGCGGATATAACTTCTGCTATGCAGAGATGAATAATGAATATTGAATGATGCATAATTTCGGTCAACCCCAATTCTCCGAATTGGGGTTGGAATTGAAAAAAATTTCCAAAATCAGTTGAGTGCCTATGCGAAAGCCTTCGCAAAACATCAATTCCTCATCCATAGCTGCAATCAAATTCCGCTGTGCTTCCAATGCAAGTACAGCGGCTTTTTGTTCCGATGAAAGTGCGGCAATGAATACATCAAGCCCATCGGCGTATGCTTTCAGCGATGCATCGTATGCTTCCTTGCTGTGTCCGGAATGTCGGATATAATCTGCGTACTCGGCGAAAATGTGCTCTATGACGGTCATGGGAGACTCCTTTTGTTGTTTGTTTGAATGAATTATAAACATCTTAGCATTCAAATGAATAACTTACAAGTTATTTGTTTGAATGCATGATAGAATCTCTGTATCATACAAATTCGGAGATTATGAACTATGGAATATTATGAACGGATGCGAGAGGTGCGGAATGATTCCGACGAAACACAGCAGCAGATCGCGGATGTGTTGGGGATCACAAGACAGCAGTATCATTTGTACGAAAGCGGCAAGCGACAGATTCCCGTTGATTTGCTGATGAAGTTTTGTGAACACTACAAAACCTCCTCGGATTATATCCTTGGCTTGCCCAAGGGATTGAAGTGGTTTCGGTGATGTGATGGGTGAACCAAATGGGAAGGGATTGGATGAACGATTTTCGCAAATTGAGGGATATTCGAGAGGATTCGGATTTGACCCAAGCGGAGCTGGCGGAATTGATTGGTATTACCAAGGAACAATACGGAAGGTATGAAAGAGGCGTAAATGAATTGCCTTTGAGATATTTCAAAAAGATTTGTTTGGGACTCAATGTATCTCCGGCTTGGCTGCTTGATTTGCCGGAAGATTTGAATTATCCAAAATAGCAAGGAAGACACTATGGGGAAATACGTTAAACGTATCATCCTGTAGGGGCGAACAGTGTTCGCCCGCAGATGACCGACCATGAAAAAACGGGCGATCGATGATCGCCCCTACGGGTGCGGTAACAATTGCATGATGCTGAAAACAAAAAATCCCACCGAGGTGTTCTCGGTGGGATCGGTGTTTATTGGGGGAGTGTTACACTGATTACTTGCCCCGCTTCATTGGGAGAGGCGGATACCTGCAGAAGCAATTGGTCGTCCTTGATTTGGAAGCCGTAGATATCGGGGCCGTATGTATGCTTGTAAAATACCTCGAAGCTGCCGTCTGCGGGGTCATAGGCCATGATGCAGTCGGGCTTGCTGTACAGCAGCTTTCCTTCATGGGCCAGCAGGGCGCTGTAATTGCCCCGCCAGTAGCTTTGGTCTCCGCGGTCGGTGAACCATGTGGCGTAAATGGTGTCGATGTATTCCGAGCGTGAGCCGTCCCATTGGTACAGCATCCCGCTTTTGATGTAGTAAAATCGATCGCCTATGGGGACAAAGGCAGTGCTGACAGTTTCCCAGAGGGCACCGCTGTCATAAAAGCTGTCTGTGCACTGTCCGAAGCCCTCCTCGGGGGTAAAGCTGTGGTCTTCCGCCAGCTTGGCATCGCTGCACAGGAAATGGGTGTGAAAGGCCTTCCCCAAATGATCGGGGGAGGGGTCATCGTAGGTAACGTCCACGTTGTACCGCTTGCCGTCAATGGTGACCACGTTCCAGGAATGGTTCATCTCTCGGCTGATCACATAGCTGCTTTCAATGCCGCAGGCAGTCAGCAGCGCGTCATACACAAGGGTATAGGCCTGACAGACCCCCTTGCCCTCCGTCAGCAGCTCATAGGCAGAGTAACGTTGGAGGCTTTCGTCATAGGCATAGTGGCTGCATAGGTAGTCGTGGAGATACAGTGCGGTCTGCAGGTCTGTCCAAGTGGGCTGCACCGCATCCAATATGTCTTGGATGGTGTCGCTGTAAAGCTGTTGGGCCAGCTCCCGTTCGTCGCCGCTGACGGCGTAGATGGGGTGTACGGACAAAACCAGATCGCCGATGGACTTGTACTCATAGCGGTCTGCCACATAAAACAGCTCTCCATGGTCGTGGATCACATGGCTCCAGTGGGCGTTCAGCTCATGGGGAGTCAGACCGTAGCCCATAAGGGACAGGCTGTCCCGCTCCTCCCACAGGGCGTTGTAGATCATTTCCTCGCAGTCCATGCTGCGGCTGTTCAGAAGATCCCGCACATTGCCCAATTGGGTGCACAGCACCAAAGCCAGTATGACCAGAGATATGATGGTGCTTTTCCGCATGGCAGAACGTCCTTTCCCAAAGATGATAGGGGTATTGTACCATTGTTTGCATTTCCAAACAATAAAGATTCCTTTAAGAATGAGACGAAGCGAGTCGAATTATGTTCCGATAATATTGGCAATATATCCCTCAATATCGAAATCCCGCACAGGCTCATCCTTGCGAAGATACAGAGGGTGGTGGGGGTGGCCTTTTTTGCTGATTTTGCCTGCGCACACCCAGCGGGCATTGTGTCTGCGGCCGATCTCGATCATGTCCCGTACACAGTGGGGCAGGTATTTGCGCTTTTCGATGATGGCACCCCATGCCGCCCAGACCACGGGACTTTCGCTCTGGCTGAGGACATAGTCAAAGGCCTTCATGTTCTCTGCGTGGAGGTGCTCGTTCAGCTGCTGCTCCATGTGGTCGGGATTGGTGGCACGCTGGGCATAGACATTGAACATGGTGAAGCTGTCAAAGCCGTTGCCCAAGGCAATGCGCTCCACGGATTTGAGGGTGTTGTCCAGCGCGTCGGGACGGGCGGTGGAGGGGTTGATGCCGATGCAGATCAGGGGATTGGCCCCGCGGGTGCCCAATATGTAACGGTATTCGGAATAGAAGTCGGGGATGTACAGCCACTTTTCACGGTCGTATTCCTCGCTTTGGGCACTGTGCAGGCAGGCATCGGCGAAGGTCAGTACCTCGATGCGGTCTGTGGTGGTGGATGGGATGTGCATGAAATCGCTCCTTAGTTGACAATAGGGTGGAATTACGATAAAATGAATCTCACCTGCCCCCGTACCTCACCGGGATAGAGGGTCCGCCTCCTAAGCGGAATGTAGTGAGTTCGAGTCTCGCCGGGGGTGCCAAAGCCGATTGCTGATGCAGTCGGCTTTTTTATTTTGCTCTGACAGACAGGAAGCCCCGATCGTTGCGGAAAAATTCCAGCTGCTCCATGGCGGGGTTTTCACGGAGCGTCTGCTCCATGCGCTTCTCCAGTTCCATGGTTTCGGCGAAGGGGATGACGGTATTGCCCGGGTAGCGGTCCGACAAATCAAAGTCACGCTTCAAGTCGGGGATGTGGCCGCTTTTGGGCATGAAGCGGGTGAGAACGGCGGTCTCCCAGAACTCAAACCAAAGGTAGTCCAGATCCCGTTCCGTGAGGTTTTTGTACAGATGACAGAAGGGGGAGGCAGGGTTCAGGCTGCGCATGAGCTTACCCGACAGAAGGGCTGCAAACTTTTCCGTTTCTAAGGTTGGAGGCGTGGGAGCCATGGGACCTGCCTGCTTTACGGTAAAACCGTTGGGCTCGGACAGCACGATCATGTAATTGTAGCTGTCGGCGGGGATGCGGAGACTGCGCAGGGGAGTACCGTCGGGAAGCCGCAGGGTCAGGGTGTGGGTTTGGCTGTCTATGAGGATGCGTTCCGTGGCGAAGCCTCCGTAGAGACGATGTATGCGGCAAACGGGACGGTCGTCTGCCAGCAGCAGAAGCTGCATGGGGAGCTGCAGGTGCCCGCGGTCAAAGGGCTGAGGGTCAATATGGAAATACACACAGCGGGTGGGATTCAAATGGTTCATGGGAATACCTCGTATGCTAAATGGAATATGTACACAGTATAGCACAGAATGGGTGGGGTGTTAAGAGGGAAGATACGGCACTTGCCGAAGCGAGGACAACCCCTCCGTCATGGCATGCGCCATGCCACCTCCCCTTACACAGGGGAGGCTTTTTTGGGTAAATTGCACAGAGAAAAATGTCAACACTGTGTGGTTAGACCATTGCCGAATGGGGAAAGCTCTGTTATAATATGTCTCTGAACATTACACATCTGTCCGAAAGACAGAGAAAGGACAACAATGAACGCTTTGGAACGCTTTCTGCGGTATGCCGTTGTGCACACCGCCAGCAATAGATTCAATCACGAAGTGACCCCCTCCACCGAATGTCAGCACATTCTGGCGGAAATGCTGGAGCAGGAAATGAAGGAAATGGGCATGGAGAACGTGACCCGCACCGAGCACGCCTATGTGTACGGCTTCGTTCCTGCCACCCCCGGCTATGAAAACTGCAAGTGCATCGGCTTCAACGCCCATCTGGATATCGTTGCGGATCTGGGCATTGGTGAGGTGAAGCCTCAGGTCATCGAAAACTACGACGGTCACGGCATCAAGCTGGGTGACAGCGGACGTATCCTGCTGCCCGCAAACTTCCCCCACCTGAACAAGTGCATCGGCAAGACCATCGTTACCACCGACGGCACCACCGTTTTGGGTGCCGACGATAAGGCAGGTATCGCTGCTATTTTGACCATGGTGGAGACCGTTATCAAGGAAAACCGCCCCCACGGCCGCATTGCTGTGTGCTTCTCTCCCGACGAGGAGATCGGTCACGGCGCCGAGCTGCTGGATCTGGACTTCTTCGGCGCGGAC
The DNA here is from genome assembly GCA_017415945.1 of Oscillospiraceae bacterium. Next base: position 8,893 of record JAFQDR010000246.1, on the reverse strand, counting down.
TACGGCTTTACCGTAGACGGCAGCGGCCCCGAGGATATTGAGGCAGAGACCTTCAATGCTGCCAGCGCCACCATTAAGTTCAACGGCGTTTCCGTTCACCCCGGCAACGCAAAGGATACCATGATCAATGCCGCTCTGCTGGCAATGGAATTTGATGATATGCTCCCTGTTCGTCAGCGTCCCTGCGACACGGAAGGACATCAGGGCTTCTGGCATCTGGTGAACATGAAGGGCAGCGTCACCGATGCGGAAATGTACTACATCATCCGTGATCACGATGCGGAGAAGTTTGCATGGCGTCAGAAGGTCATGGAGGAGATCGCCGCATACCTGAACCTGAAGTACGGCAAGGGTGTTGTGGAGCTGACCATCAAGCAGGAATACCGCAATATGTTCGAGGTGGTAGCCGACTATCCCGAGCTGTTGGCGGTTGCGGAACAGGCCATCCGCAGTGTCGGTCTGGAGCCTGCGTATGTTCCCGTTCGCGGCGGTACCGACGGTGCCCAGCTGTGCTTCCGCGGTCTGCCCTGTCCCAATCTGGGCGCTGGCGGCTACGGCTTCCACGGCCCCTACGAGCATTTGATCGTAGAGGAGCTGGAGCAGTCCGTTGCCATTCTGCTGGATATTATCAACCAGTTTGCGGAAATGAAATAAACCATCCAATCCCCATTCCTTTTGTGAGTGGGGATTTATGATTTGTTCACAATTTCTTCAGAAAAACTTCAGTGTTGTGGGGTATGATTGGAAAAACTCTTTTAAGGAGGAATTATGGATGAAACGATATTTCACGCTGCTGCTGGCGGCGGTGCTGGTGATGAGTCTTGCGGCCTGCGGAGAAAGTGTGCAGGAGGAACAGACGGACAATGGTGCGGCACCTGTGGATGTGACTGAGGCGTATTCCCATGCCTCCCATATTGAACTGTCCGATGATATGACCGAGACGCCCGCAGGAGTTACGCTGTCCCGTGATATTGTGTATTACGAGGCGGGGAAGGACTTTACCTACGGGGAAGGCACGGAGGCGGATGAACATTCCGAGGAGGAAGCTGCAGAGCATCTTGTGGTGACGATCACCGAGCCCGGAGACTATCTGCTGACGGGCACTCTCAATCGTGGGCAGATCGCCGTGGATCTGGGTGAGGAGGCTAAGGATGACCCCGATGCGGTGGTAACCTTGATTTTCGGCGGTGCGGACATTAGCTGCACTGTAGCTCCCGCAGTGATCTTCTACAATGTGTATGAATGCGGCGATGCAAACAGCCCCACCAAGGATGTGGATACCTCCGCAGCGGGGGCCAATGTCATCATTGCGGATGGAACGGTCAACACCGTCAATGGCTCCTATGTAGCCCGCATTTATAAATCCGTTGTGCTTTCCGATGACGGCACTGAGGTCATCGACAGCAAGAAGCTCCATAAGTATGACGGGGCATTCTATTCCAAGATGTCCATGAACGTGGACGGCGGTGCCCTGGGAAACGGCAGCTTGCGCATTCAAGCGGAAAATGAGGGGCTGGACAGCGAGATGCACCTGACCATCAATGGGGGCTCCATTGCAATCGACAGCGGCAATGACGGCATCAATACCAATGAGGACGGAGTGTCCGTAACCACTGTAAACGGCGGCAATTTGACCATTACCGTTAACGGTAGCACAGGGGAAGGGGACGGGATCGACTCCAACGGCTGGCTGGTCATCAACGGCGGCACCGTTACGGCGCAGGGCTGCAGCTTCAGCGGCGATGCGGGGATTGATTCGGATATGGGCATTTATCTCAACGGCGGTACTGTGCTGGCGGCGGGGAATATGCTGGACCGTATTGCGGGAGGCAATGCCAATTATGCGGTGTTCCAATTGAGAGAACAGAAACTTGATGGCCCCATGCAGCTGAAAAATACGCAGGGAGAAATGGTGCTGGAATGGACACCCGATGCCGCGTACAGCTATGTGATCATGTCCGCTCCCACGCTGACAGAGGGGGACTATACCCTGTGGAGCGGGGACACGCAGCTGCAGCACAGCGGTACCGCGGGGGGCTTTGGCAATCGCGGTCCTATGGGCAATATGGGGGGGATGCAGCCGCCCGAAGGCTTTGACCCCGAGAATATGCAGCGACCGGAAGGTATGGAGCTGCCCGAGGGCTTTGACCCCGAGAATATGCAGCGACCGGAAGGTATGGAGCTGCCCGAGGGCTTCGACCCCGAGAATATGCAGCGGCCGGAGAGCATGGAACGGCCTGAAGCCATGCGGCGTCCCGAAGGCGAGGACGGTATGCTCCCGGAGAGTGGAGAAGCAAGTGAAGTGTTCACCATTACGGCAGGCGGCAATTGGTTTGTGATGTAAATAAATTGGGGAGCTTCGGCGGAATGCGGAGGCTCCCATTTTGTGGCGGTTATTCGGGCTGCGGTGCGGGAAAGTGGTCAGCCAAGTGGGTATTAAACGAAGAAATACGGATGTTGTATGCCGTGTAATCGTTACCGGGCTCCTTTATAACGATAACAAAACAGTGGGTTCGAGCTGAAATAATTAACGGACATTTTACATAGGATATGTTATAATATACGAAAACCGTGCAGTGTGACAAAAGGGAGGGAGAATATGCCAAAAAAGAAGGTACAATGGAAACAGCTGTTTCCCGTTTCTTGGCGGGATGCGGTTACGATGCTGTTTTTCTTCCTGATCGCCATTGGGGTCTGCGCGGTGCTGCGTATGACAGACGGCGGCGATGGCTTTGCATCCCCCGTGTTTGTTCTGGTGGTGCTGATGGTATCCCGCTTCACCAACGGTTATCTGTTCGGCCTGCTGTCTGCGGTGCTGGGGGTTATTTGTGTAAACTATGTGTTTACCTACCCCTATTTCGAAATCGACTTTACCATTGCGGGCTATCCCTTGAGCTTTTTGGCGTTTCTTGCAGTTTCTGTCATTACCTGTGCCCTGACCTCTCAGGCTAAGCAAAAGGAAGAGCTGCGCTTGGAAAATGAAAAGGTCAAAATGCGCGCAAATCTTCTGCGCAGTGTGTCTCACGACATCCGCACTCCACTGACAGGGATCGTGGGGGCTACCTCGGTCATGCTGGAAAACCCCGGCTTGACGGAGGAGGAACAGCGGGAGCTGCTGACCGATGTCCGCGACGATGCCCAATGGCTGATCCAGGTAGTGGAAAATCTGCTGTCCATTACTCGTGTGGGCAGTGACAGCGCGCAGATCAAAAAGCAGCCGGAAATGCCCGAGGAGGTCCTTGCGGTGGCGGCATCCAAGTTCCGCAAGCGATACCCCGATGTGTCTTTGAAGGTGTCTGTGCCTGACGAGGTGCTGTGGGTACCCATGGATGCCATCCTCATTGAACAGGTGCTGGTGAATTTAATGGAAAATGCGGTGATCCACGGAAAAACCACCACGGAAATCAGCATCAAGGTCACCAAGCGAGGCCGTTATGCACAGTTTGTGGTGTCCGATAACGGGGTCGGCATTGCCGCGGATATGCTGGAAGGGCTGTTTGACGGCTCTATGAAGCACAGCGAAACCTCTCAGGGGGATATGAAGCGCAATATGGGCATCGGCTTGAGTGTATGCCTGACCATTGTGAAGGCTCATGGAGGCGGTATACGAGCGCATAATTTGGAGCAGGGGGCAGAGTTTTCCTTTGCCCTGCCATTGGAATAAGGCAGAGCTGACAAGGAGTTGACATATGAACATTAAAGAGAAAATTTTGGTTGTGGAAGATGAAAAGAGCATTGCCCACTTTATTGCTACTGTTTTGAACAACAACGGCTACGAGGCAATGCGGGCCCGTACGGGGCAGGAGGCATTGTCTATGGTATCCTCCCACTGTCCCGATTTGATCATTCTGGATCTGGGGCTTCCCGATATGGACGGTATGGACCTGCTGAAGAATATCCGCGGCTGGTCGGGGCTGCCTGTTGTGGTAGTTTCCGCACGTAGCCACGAGCGGGACAAGGTCGCCGCACTGGATGCAGGAGCAGACGATTACCTGACCAAGCCCTTCGGTACCGCAGAGCTGCTGGCTCGTGTCCGTACCGCCATTCGCCATACCCGTACCGTTTCTACCAATACGGAGATCGCTTTGCAGGGAACCTACAGCGTAGGGGATCTGGTGGTGGACTTCAACAAGCATCAGGCTCTGGTGCGCGGAGAAAACGTGAAGCTGACCCTCAGTGAGTTCCGTATCGTCAGTCTGCTTGCCAAGCATGCGGGCAAGGTGCTGACCTATGACTTTATTATGAAGGAGCTGTGGGGCCCCCGCGCAGGCGGGGATAACCAGATCCTCCGTGTGAACATGGCCAATATCCGCCGCAAGATCGAGGACAATCCCGCAGAACCCAAGTATTTGTTTACCGAGGTCGGCGTTGGCTACCGAATCGCCGAAGCGGACTAATCGCGAGCACTTCTGCTGAAGTGCCCTATCGGCTTGCGCCGACGCGATTTCAAGGGGAACCAACCATGGGCGCCGGGGCGCAATCATAGATTGCTTCCCGCTTTGGCTACAAACAGCCCACTGGGCTATTTGCTTAACGCGTCGCGCCCCTTGAGAACCCCTCCTTCACCGACTGCGGAGGCATATGAACGTAAAACCAGCGTTGCTGTATCATAAAATGTAAAAGCCGAAATCGTGAGATTTCGGCTTTTACAATATCATTTTTCGAAGAAAATACTTCACTGACGAAGTCAATTTCACTTTGGGGCATACTTTCACTTTTCCCAACAGGAAAATTTTCGCTGCGCGATTTTAGCAGTGTTCTGTGAGCCAATTCAAAACGTCGGACATGACCTCGTCGCGGTCTACCTCCAGCATGATCTCGTGGCGCAGATTGGGGTAGAGCTTCAGACTTACATCCTTCATGCCCACTTTGAGGAAGGCCTTGTATGCGCGGATGACCCCTTGAGACAGCTCCCCTACAGGGTCGGCGGCACCGCTGATGAAGTATACGGGCACATCCTTTGCCATCTTTTCAATGTTGCGGGGAGAGGTGATATAGCTCATGCCCTTCAAAATCTCACCCAAAAGCCCTGCGGTGGGCACAAAGCCGCACTTGGGGTCGGTGATATATTCATCCACCCGATTGGGGTCGGAGGAGATCCAGTCATAGGCGGTGCGGGGATTGTCGTAGCCTCCGTTGTACTGCTTGTTCATGACACCGTCCAGCATTTGGCTGTAGTAGCCTGCCCCGTGGCGCTTGATCTCCACCGTGGCCAAGGCTCGTGCTCCCATGGTGACGGCTCTGGGGGGATGCCCCGTGCCGCAGATGATGCAGCCATCGTGCTCGTTGGGATATTTAATAAGGTAGGTGCGTGCCAAAAAGCTGCCCATGGAATGCCCGAACAGGAAGTGGGGCACATGGGGGTGCTCGGTGCGGATCTGTTCTGCCAGCGTATGCATATCCGTCAGCATGACGTTCCAGCCTGCCTGCTCTCCCACATAGCCCCAGCGATCCATGTGGACGGAGTTGCCGTGGCCGATGTGGTCGTTGCCGTAGACCGCGAAGCCTGCATCCGCCAGATAGTCCATGAGCTCGTCATAGCGGTCGATGTATTCCGCCAGACCGTGGGCAATCTGAAGTGTTGCCCGCACGGGCCCCTCCGGGAGGCGGATGCGGACGTAAACGGTGTTGACCTTGTTGCAGGATATAAATGTACGTTCTGTCAGCTTGCTCATAGGTGCACCCTCCGATACTTTGTTTTCTAAATTTATATTGTAGAGCAAAGCACGGGAAAAGGCAAGGAAAACAGACTTCCTCAGCATCGTCAAGAATACGAGGGAATGTGTTTTTTTACACTTTTTCTGTGAGAAATTATGTGATTTCCGCATAAAAGTGCCATTAGTGTCAAAAATTTCAGAGATATTTCCTGCGGGAAATGGGATTTCCTTTAGCGAAATACCCAAAAAGCAAAAATTATTACGGGCTTTCGTGTTGTTTTACACAAACTTTATGGTTTGGGGGGTAAAATGCACATTTTTTTGTTGAAATTATTTGTAATATCTTCTATAATAGTAACCTGTATAATGCGCTGATAACGCATCGTCGTGGTAAAGTAATAAAGTGAGCGTTGCAAAAAGTTGCAGAGGGACTCCTGCTTGCAGGGAGAAAACGATGCAGCCGACGGAGAGCGACTGTATGGTTTTTTCTCTGCAAGGTTTACCGCTGCGAGCCAATCGTGCGTTCTACAAAAAATAATTGAAGGCGGTATAAAAATGAACTCCAAAACAATGTTTTATATCCTGAAGAGAGTTCTGCTGGCGCTGCTGACCGTTTGGGTCGTCATCACCATCACTTTCTTCGTCTCCCGTGCAGTTCCCGGTGGCCCCTTCCTGGGTGAAAAAGCAATTTCTGCTGCAGCTCAGGCGGCTCTGGAAGCCAAGTACGGTCTGGACAAACCGGTTATGGAACAGTACATTACCTACCTGACCGACATCGTCACCAAGTTCGATTTCGGTCCCTCCCTGAAGCAGCGCGGTCAGGATGTTATCGACATTATCGGCCGTGGTCTGGCAGTGTCCGCTAAGCTGGGGGTTGCAGCTGCGGTCATCGCTACCATCTTCGGCGTTGTAATGGGCGCTGTGGCAGCTCTGAAGCGTAACTCCGTTCTGGACAGATGCATCATGGTATTCTCCACTGCCTGCGTCTCCATGCCCAGCTTCATTATGGGCTCTCTGTTGCTGCTGCTGTTTGCGCTGAAGCTCAATCTGGTTCCCGCAAACGGTACCACCGCAGCCGGCTTGATTCTGCCCATCATTACTCTGTCTTTGAGCCCCATGGCGAACATCACCCGTCTGACCCGCTCCTCCATGCTGGACGTTCTGGGTCAGGACTACATCCGCACCGCAAAGGCAAAGGGTGTCAGCGGCATGAAGATCATCTTCAAGCACGCACTGAAGAATGCGCTGATTCCCGTTATCACCTACATTGGGCCTATGCTGGCTTACATCGTTACCGGCTCTCTGGTTGTGGAAAAGATTTTCGCGGTTAACGGCATCGGCCGTGCCTTCGTTGGCTCCATCACCGACCGTGACTACCCCCTGATCATGGGTACCACCATCGTGCTGGCATCTCTCATCGTTATTATGAACCTGGTCTCCGACATTCTGTACAAGGTCGTTGACCCCCGCATCAATCTGGAATAAGGAGGACAATTTAATATGGATATGAATCTGAAAAAGTTGTCTATGCACCCCGATCTGGATTGCTTTGCACCCGCTTCCGCAGAAGAAAAGGAATACATGGTGCAGATGCGCCCCTCCTCCACCTTCTTTAAGGACGGCTGCAAGCGTCTGGTGAAGAACAGAGTGGCTCTGGTTTCTCTGATCGTCATCATTCTCATTACCCTCAGCTCCATCATCCTGCCTGCGGTTTGGCCCTACAGCTATGACCAGCAGCTGGGCGCTACCCCCGGCAAGCCCGTTGACGCAAGCTTTGCCAACCTGGCTCCCTTTGAATACGGCCGCACCGAGCAGAAGCTCATTGATGCCGGCGAAACCGTATTCCCCCACATCTTCGGCACCGATGCCGCTGGCCGTGACTACTTCATCCGCGTTGTTTACGGCGCACGCATTTCTCTGGCTGTCGGCTTCTTTGCCTCTCTGATCGTTTTGATCATCGGTCTGACCGTAGGCTCCATCGCGGGCTACTGCGGCGGCAAGGTAGACCTTGTGATCATGCGTATCGTTGACATCATCTACTCTCTGCCCGATATGCTGATGGTTATTCTGCTGTCCACTGTTTTGAAGGAAGCACTGCAGCCCATCATCGAAGGCACTGTCCTTGCAAAATTGGGTACCAATATGATCTCTCTGTTCATCGTGTTCGGTCTGCTGTACTGGGTTTCCATGTCCCGTCAGATCCGCGGTCAGATCCTGTCCCTGCGTGAACAGGAATACGTGCTGGCAGCTCAGGCTGCGGGCGCACCCGGCAAGTGGATCATCATGAAGCACCTGCTGCCCAACTGCATCTCCGTTGTGGTTATCTCCACCGCTCTGCAGATCCCCTCCGCGATCTTCACCGAAAGCTACCTGTCCTTCCTGGGTCTGGGCGTTAACGCTCCCATGCCTTCTCTGGGCTCTCTGGCTTCCGATGCTCTGAACGGCATGAGCTCCTACCCCTATCGTCTCGTTATTCCCGCAATCGTCATCTCCCTGATCGTTCTGTCCCTGAACCTGTTCGGCGACGGTCTGCGTGACGCATTCGACCCCAAACTCAACGGTTAAGAAAGGAGCGTACTGAATATGGCTTTGTTAGAAGTAAAAGAACTGCGTACCTCCTTCTTTACGGACGCAGGTGAAGTAAAGGCTGTTAACGGCGTTTCCTTTAGTCTGGAACGCGGCAAGGTTCTGGGCATCGTTGGCGAATCCGGCTCCGGCAAGTCCGTTACCGCATACTCCATTATGCAGATTCTGGCGGGCACCGGCAAGATCATCGGCGGCTCCATCAAGCTGGATGGTCAGGAACTGGTGGATGCAGGGGAACAGGTGATGAAGACCGTTCGCGGCAATAAGGTGTCCATCATTTTCCAGGACCCCATGACCTCTCTGAACCCCACCCAGACCATCGGCAACCAGCTGATGGAAGCAATTCTGCTGCACACCGACCGTGACAAGCAGCAGGCATACGACCGCGCTGTGGAAATGCTGCGTCTGGTCAACATCAACGAACCCGAAAAGCGCATGAAGCAGTACCCCTTCGAATTCTCCGGCGGTATGCGTCAGCGTGTTATGATCGCAATGGCTCTGGCCTGCGAACCCGATATTCTGATCGCAGACGAACCCACTACCGCGCTGGATGTTACCATTCAGGCACAGATTCTGGACCTGATGAAGCAGCTGCAGGAAGAACTGGGTATGGCGATCATCATGATCACCCACGACCTGGGCGTTGTGGC
>JAFQDR010000245.1 GCA_017415945.1 Oscillospiraceae bacterium | reverse complement strand
ATACATTATCAGTGTTTTCATTTTCCTTAATTTCGAAGCCAAGTACATCTCTGTAGAATCTAATCATTGTCGCCATATCATTTACGAATAAACCATATCCATCTAATCTCATATAAATGCTCCTTTACTCTAAAAAATTCAGATTTATATAAGTGATTATAGTATAACACAGTCCATTCCAAAATGTAATGTCTATATGTAAAATTTATATAAAACAATACAACAGAGAACCACCAATGGTTCCCTGTTCTTTTTAGCTCTCCAAGAGTCCAAGATATTTATAAGTTGTAGTTCTGCTCAAACTGCACACCCTCGCAAGTTCGCTGACATTCAGCATCCCATTTTTATACGATGGGTAATGCTTCAAAAACAGAGCGGGAATGTCTTCTTTTGTAGTCTGCGGGCGGCCAATTTGTATCCCTTTCGCCTTTGCGTTCGCCATCCCGCTCTTCACTCGCTGCCGAATGATTGCCAGTTCCAACTGACTAAATACACCTGCCATCTGTAAGAAAGCCTCGCTCATCGGGTCTGCGTTCCCGCTCCGACAATCCAGAGTGATGCTTCCCACAATCATCAACCGCAGGTGCTTCTCCCGAATCGTATCAATGATTTCGCACAATTGCTGGGTGGAGCGGGCAAGTCTCGCAACTTCCAGAACGATAATCGTGTCCCCCGCTCCCGCAGTCTCAAACATCATTTGCTGTTGGTGCTTCACTTTGCTGTCGCCGTGTTCGTATTCCAAGAATATCTCTTCCGCTCCTGCCTGTTTCAGTTCCCGCACCTGTCGGTTGATGTCCTGCTTGCTCTCATTGGTGGAGCATCTTGCGTATCCGTAAATCATAATCGGTTTCCTTTCTGTTCCCCGCTCCACAGCCTTTTGTTTGACTGTGGAGCGGGGTTCGTTTTAGCAGGAGATGGAGAATCGTCTGCTGTTGGACTGCTTGGTGAAGGTCTTATACAGGTCTGCATAAGCCTTCTTGAAGCCAGTAGTATCAAAGCGGTTTGTCAGCACGCTTGTCCATCTGACGATGTATTTGCCGACTACCATTTCCTCGGTTCCCTGCTCCATCAATTCTGCCTTGATGCTGTCTCGCAGGGCTTCGGCTTCTGCCTTGGCTTCTTCCATCAGGTTCTCCCATTCGTTCAGGGCTTCGATCTTCTTAATCAGTTCGTTCTGGCTCATTTTTATATCTCCTTTGTATCATCTTTTAAGTTTTCGTTATCGCCTTAACTGATTATAATATACACTATTTCGTTTATTCTGTCAATACTTTTTCGTGAATTTCATAAACTTTTTTGTTTATGCCATCATCCCGCAATTGACAACATCAACTTTATCGTTTATAATACTCCAAGAGGTGATTACTATGGCAATGGCAGAAAAAATCAGAATCCTGTTAGTGAAGCGTGGCAATATCTCCGAAGCGGAACTCGCCAGAAGAATGGAAATGAGCCCCCAGAACCTTCACAATAAGATGAAGCGCGACAACTTTACAGAGTCCGACCTGACCGCAATCGCAAAGGCTCTGGACTGCGAACTGAACATCACATTCACAATGAAGGACAGCGGGGAGACCCTCTGACCCTGTCCAATTAAACATTTGCTTTCCTGAACAGCGGGGAGCGGGGTTCCAAGAGCCCAAAATCAGCGGAAATCGCCCCTATTCTGTATAGGAAATTCTCACCCCCTTTTTGCGGACAACGCAGGTGGGTGGGGGTATATTCTGGGAGAAAAAATCTTTCGATCGAGTTTGCGCCTTTGGGGTGGCCGACGAAATCACGCAGACCGTTTTTGTTTTCGGGGAACGGTTTTGAGGCCTGTGTGCGGAAGAATAATTTGCGCCCCGTCAGACGAATAAAAACGAAAAAAGCGGAGACCGACTCTGTTGTGAATCGGTCTCCGCTGTTCATTTCCAATCTTTCAGTATTTCGTCCAGTGCCATATCCAATGCGGTTTTCAGGCTCTTCTCCATGATGCTGAATATCTCTGCTTCCAGAACGGACTGTTCCTTCTTCTTTTTCTTCTTGTCTTTATCCTTCTTCTGGCTCATCTGATTTTCACCTCACAGATGAATTTCACTTCTGGAACCTCTGGTTCTGCCAGTTCCGCAAGCATCTGTTGTCTCTTTGCGTGGAGTATCTGGTATGGGTTATAACCATCTTGATACATCCAAGAATCGTATTCTGGCACATTTCTGTGATAATCTGCTACGGTCATTCTTTTACCTCTCTTCTTTTGGATTGAGCGGGGATGAAAACGAAGTTTTCTTCCCCTAAGGGATTCAAAGAGCCAGAGCGGAGCTCTGGATCATTTGAAGCCCGCAAATGCCCCCCTGTGTTTTCCCATTATTATATAAAAATTCTGGTAATTGATTTCACTGATTTGTCCCAACATTTTTCGTGTTCCCGCTCCCTATCCCATAAAAAGAAAAATGCTGACATCATCAGGTAATGTCAGCGTTCCTATTTTCTATTCATTTGACTTTCTTCTGGGGCATTTGGTAAAAATCGTATGTGTAGCCGTTGCCTTCACTTTTCACCAAATACCCCGCTTGAATGAGGTTCTCCACCTGATTTCTGTATGTAGATTCAGGCATCCCAATTTTCGCAGAAACCGTTCTCGCGGAAAGGCTCAATATTGTTCCGTTGGGATGGCTATACAGGTAGAGGTAGAGCACCAACGCCGTTCCCCCTATTTGTTTATAGACACCCCACAGGTGTTTCAGGTTGATTGCCAGATGGTCTTCATCCATCCAAGCGTCCATATTTCGGTGGACGCACACCGTAAAGCCATAGGAGCGGGGCATTGTATTCACCTCCGCTTACATACCAGAAGCATTAGCCATCTGCTTCTGGGGCATCTGGGAGATTTCACCCTTCTTAGGAGAGACAGAAGCTTCCGCACACTTAATCTTGTAGTCGCTGATTTCCTTCTGGGCACGAGATACGCTAAAATCTGCGAACTTCTTCAGGAACCACTTCTTAATCAGGGGGTAAGCCAGCTTGTCAGCCATCTTTTCGGTAATGTTTTCCTTACCTTCCAGAGCCTTTTCCTTCACAGCATTCATTTCAGCCTTCAGGGTTTCTCGTTCGTCCTTGATTTCGATGTATTCACGAATCAGAGGCAGAGTCAAACCCTTATAGGTCTTCTTGGTGCTGGGCTGAACCGCAACCTTACAGCCTTCGTTTTCAGCAATCATATTCTTCATGGTGTAGAACTCAGGAGAACCATAAATCTGAGCCTTCTTGTAGAAGGATTCGGGAACAACCAGAGTATTGCTCTGCCAATCATACATGGGGGACTTACCGCACTTTACGTTAGCAACCATCTTTTCTTCCTTAGTAATGTTCATCATAGTAATTTTCCTTTCTGGTGTTTTAGACTGTCCTTGTCTTAATCTCTTAGTTTTTTCTTCTGGGAGGTTTTGTTTTTCTTTGTTTTCCCTTCCCTTATCTTGATTATATAATACCAAACTACCTCACCAATTCATTTCATTAGGTTCCTTTTTTCTTTCTTTATTTTTTCTTATTTCTTTTTGACTGCCTGACGAACGTAAAAAGCCCCCGATGATTGAAGATGATACCATCGGGAGCGGGGGTGCTTTAAGTTTGATTAGCACTTGATTGGGGATGATTGGCTGTTCCGTCCTGTTCCGCACAGATGACAGCATTTCTTTTCCTTTTGACTATTGGATTGTAGTTGAAAGGGTATGTCCAAGTAATGTAGAATATAAACAGGAATTGTTCCATATTTCCATTAAAACACTATATTTGATAGAGTTTTGAGGTCTCATTTGTGTCTTTCTCCGCACCTGTATCGCCCATTGGTGCCCGACGCAGTCGGGCATCAGCGGCGGTGCTACGGACCAGAAGGTCAGGGGTTCGAATCCCTTAGAGCGTGCCAAAAACCTCGAAACCGAAAGGTTTCGGGGTTTTTTTGTTTTTCAAATATGAATTTCGGGAGCGGTATCTGCCGCTCCCGTTTGTTATTTTTTAAGAAACCGATTGATGATTCCCAAAAGCATCAGTATATCGTTTTCATCCAGCTTATTCATTCCCTCGATCGCTTTTTGAATCAATTCGGGATTTGTCGTATCTTCATCAAAAAATTGCTGTGGTGTAATTTCAAAATATTCGCATATCGCAAAAAACTCTTTCATCGGAGGGAGTGCTTTGCCCGATGAAATGTTATACACATATCCTCGGCTATGCCCTAAGTCATAACTCATTTGATATTCGGACACACCTTTTTTCAATCGCAGCTGCGTAATTCGTTCTCGAACAAATTCCTCATACATCGTTATCACCTCAAAAATAGGATACCGCCGATGCACATTATAATAATCAAATCTTATTTGTCGTTTTATATTGATTAGTCCACGTTTGTATGTTATTATTTCTTAAACGTCAGATATTTTTTGACTAAACTTATCCATCGAACAACAATCAGAAAGAGAGGAATTTCTATGAAAGACAAAACTTTGGCACTGATTCTGTCCGTTCTTCTGGGCGGTTTGGGTATTGACCGATTCTATCTGGGCTATACCGGCATAGGTGTTTTGAAACTGCTTACAGGTGGCTGCTTCGGTGTGTTGTGGATTATTGATATTATCAACATCGCAACGGGAAAGTTGCTCCCCGCTGACGGTTCTGAGTACGAACAAGGTTCTGTTTTCGGAAACAGCGAACCTGCAAGAAATCCCGCGGATGAGCTAAAAAAAATCAAGGCTCTTCACGACGAAGGTGCTTTGACCGATGAGGAATTCGTAGCAATGAAGGCTGATATTCTGAAAAAAATGTGAGGTTCATCATGAAAAACAATTCCCCCAAAATTTTATCCTTAGTTAAATTGGTAATTATTTTACTAAATGCATTTTTATGGGCAAGAACCTTATTCTCCGGCTTAGACTTCTTCGGCTTCGATTTGGCATGGCTTGTCATAAGCTCTTGGCCTCTGATTGTGATTTTTCTTGTACTCGTGTCTAATGCCGTTATTTCCATTATGATAATCTCAAAGGGGCAGTCAATTCAAAAGAGCATTCACACAATCTCTCTTGCTCTGTCAATCATCTCCCTCCCCCTCGCACTCTACATCTTTTACACAATTTATTCAGGTATAGGCCGCATGGTTATTATCAAAGCATTTTCGTTGATTATCATGCTCATTCTTTCCATAATGGAATTTACCCAATACAATACCAAGGAACAAAAAATCAGCTCCACCACATCACTTGCAACCGGAACACTGGTTAACTTGGTAAAGTACAAAGAGCTCCTTGATATGGGAGCAATTACGCAAGAGGAATTTGACGAAATGAAAACACAGCTGCTAAACAGCAGCAACTAAGAAAAGAATAGGAACACGATATGAAAAAAGCACTACAACTTATATCGATAATTAAGCTTATTCCCGTAGGCATATTTGCGCTGATTTCGATTGCACTCATTGCAATGGGCATCCTAAACGGCAAAGTCATGACATTAATCATCACCATTTTGTTCGGTGTCGCATACATAGGAAACTACATCATAACAAAGAAAACCATCAAGGGATTGAAAAACATGGAAGCGCTCTCATGGAAACGCGCAGTTGCTTCTTTTGTTTGTGCCCTTCTCGGTTTGATCCTTTTTATTTTACTCTGTATTGTTGAGGGAACAGGGTTGTATTATCTTGCAACCGGTATAAACGCTTTGATTGTTGGCATCTCTGTTTTTGAAATGATTGCAGCAAAAAAAGACAAATCGAAAAAAATGGACAATCCTACTTTTGAATCCACTGCGCCCGACCTTAGCAAATTGGTCGAATTCAAGGAACTCCTTGATATGGGCGCAATCACACAGGAAGAGTACGACGAAAAGAAAAAACAACTGCTTAACAAATAATACACATACAGGGAACCGATGATGGTTCCCTGTTGCTTTATCCTTCCAATAGTCCAATATACTTATAAGTCGTGGTTCTGCTCAAACCGCACACCCTCGCCAACTCACTGACATTCAACTGCCCATTTTTATACGTAGGATATTCTTCAAAAAATCACAGCGGACAGAAAAATCTGTCCGCTGTTTGCTTTTATTTTACCGTTCAAAATCTGACCATATCCCGTGTGATGTCGGTGAGCTTTCGTGCGCCGCACATATACATGGCGTCGTCCAGCTCTGCCTTCAGCTTGTTCACATAGATCTCAATGCCTTCCTGCCCTGCGCCGTACCACGCGGTCAGAATGGGTCGGCAGATCATTACCAGATCCGCACCCAGTGCCAGTGCCTTGAACACATCAAAGCCCGTACGGATGCCGCCGTCCACGATGATTTGGGTTTTCCCCTTGACCGCTTCCGCGATTTCGGGCAGCACCTCCGCTGTGGAGGGAGAGAAGGGCAGCACTCTGCCACCGTGGTTGGACACGATGATGGCATCGGCCCCCGCTTCCACCGCCTTCAATGCGGTCTTGGCGCTCATAACCCCCTTGACGATAAAGGGTGCTTTGCTGCAGCCCTTCAGCATCCGCAGCTGCTCCACGGTCTTGGTGCCTGCGGTGATGTCCTTCTGCCGCAGATGGGGCAGCCCCGCACTGTCAATGACCACGCCCAAGGCAAAGACACCCGCAGCATTGGCGAGGGCGATCTTCTCCTTGATCTCGGCATCGGAATAGGGGTTCAGAATGGGAACGGATACACCGCCGAAGTCTGCACTGTACTGCAAGGAATCCACAAACACCCCGGGTTCGATGCCGTCACCGAAGGCACCCGCAATGCCCAGCTTTTGGGACACCGCCGCCACATCACGGTTGAAGTCACGCACATCGCTTTCGGGGTTGTACTGCCATTTGATGGAGCCGATGGGGCCTGTCATCAAAGGGAACTCCAGTGAGCGGCCCAAGAAGTCGAGGCTCGTATCTACCCCGCCCGCAGGGGCAATGCAGTCCATGACCAGCTTCATCTGCTGCCAAGCCTTCCAGTTGTCATGGGCACCGTTGCCGGGGGCCTTGGAGCCGGGGCCGGGCATGGTATTCCCGCAGGCAAGCCCGTTGCACACGGGACAGGCCTTGCAATTGAGGCCGATGTTCTTTCTTGCTTCCGCCAAAACCTGATTGTAATCCATAATGTTCCTCCTTTGGGGTTCATCCTATGATCTCATTGTATCCTATCTTTTACCCCAAAAGCAACAGCAAAAGAGATGGTTTTACAGCTAATTCCGTGATACACTGTTGCCATACGAATAAGGAGGGATTTTATGTTCGAAAACAAAATCGCAGTGGTGACAGGCGGTGCCAACGGTATCGGAAAGTGCATTGCCGACGAGTTCCGCAAGCAGGGTGCCACTGTCTATGTCATCGACATTGCGGAGGGTGACCACTTCGTAGGGGATATTGCGGACAAGGCCACACTGGAACGCTTCGCGGACATGGTCATCCAAAACCACGGTCGTGTGGATATTCTGGTGAACAACGCCCTGCCCATTATGAAGGGTATGGACGATTGCAGCTACGAGGAGTTCAGCTACGCACTGGCGGTAGGGGTCACCGCGCCCTTTTATCTGACCAAGCTGTTCGCCCCCTACTTCCCCGCAGGCAGCTCCGTCATCAACATTTCCTCCTCCCGCGACCGCATGAGTATGCCCCAAACGGAGAGCTACACCGCCGCCAAAGGGGGTATCTCCGCTCTGACCCACGCACTGGCCATGAGTCTCGGGGGCAGGGTGCGAGTCAACAGCATCTCCCCCGGCTGGATCGACACCGCCTATACGGTATATGAGGGCCCCGATGCCCTACAGCAGCCCGTAGGCAGAGTGGGCAATCCCATGGACATTGCCAATATGGTACTGTTTCTCTGCTCGGACAAGGCAGGCTTTATCACAGGAGAAAACATCTGCATCGACGGCGGCATGACCAAGCAAATGATCTACCACGGAGAGCATGGCTGGACAATGGGATAAACAAACAAACGCATAAAAAGACCCTGTCTGCAATTTCTGCAAACAGGGTCGTATTGTTGTTATTCTGCGAAGTACACGTAGTTCTCCTTGCGGGGACGTGCCGTGGGGTGGGGACAGTCGGGCCAGCCCAAGGACAGATGACCGATGCCCTCGTATTCCTCGGTAATGCCAAGGTCGCGGAGGATCTGCTTGCCCTCCTCGGTTTCAAACTCCTCCTTGGCACGATGGATCCAGCAGGTGCCCAGACCCAGTGCGTCCGCTGCCAGCATCATGTTGCCCATGATGAGACTGCCGTCATAAACCTTATGGGGAGAGTCCTTCTTCGCCAGCACGATCAGGATGGCGGGTGCGCCATAGAAGGGGTCGAAGCCTTCCTCGCCGCCCCAGATCTTGTTGTTCATGGCGGAGATACGGTCACGGAGCTCCCGATTGGTGACTGCCACAATGATGCCGCTCTGCAGATTTCTCCCACAAGCGGCGTAGGTGCCTGCCTCGGTGATCTGCTCGATGAGGCTGCGGTCGGGCAGCTCCTGCTTATACTTACGGATGCTGCGGCGGTGCAGCAGCTGTTCCAAAGCGTTCATCACTGTGCTTCGCCCTCCTCGGCAGCAGCGGGAGGCACAACGCCGTACTGAGAGATGGGGTGGTAGGTCAGCGCATCATAGTTCAGCTCGGTATCCAGACCGGTGGTACCGGGATTTTCAAAGTGCCACCATTCCCCGTCAATGGTCTTGAAGCCTACGGATTCCATGACTCCGGTCATGTAGTCCACGTTGTTCTTCAGATCCCAATCCCATTCGCCGCTGGAGCTGCGGGCAGCCTTGGCGCTGAAATCGTGGACCTTGGTAGGCATACGCAGCTCCTTATTGGCTGCATTGTTCACCAGAGAGATGTCTACCGCTCTGCCCAGAGAGTGCAGGTCGTTGCCGCCCGCATAATCGGTGGCAGCCTCCAGCTTGTCCTGTGCGGATGCGGGACGGTATGCATCGTAGATCTTGATGGTGTAGCCTGCTGCCTCGAAGATCTCGTAAGCCTCCTTCAGCATGGCCGCGGTGGATTCCTCCAGCAGAGGCACTGCGGGATACAGGGCCTTACCCGTCACATTGTTTGCGGTGCTCAGCTGCAGATTGAAGTCCGCGCCGGGCATAAATACACGCAGGTCAACAGCCCCTGCCAGCTCAACATAGGTCGCCTGAGGGCTCAGATAGTCCACAGAGCAGTAAACGATGCTGCCGTCGGACATTTCACACAGATAGAAATTGCCGTTCTTGCCGTAAACCAGCAGCTCCTCGCCGAAGCCGATCTGCTTGAATACGATGCCGCCGGTGTGGGGCTCGCTGCGGACGTTCAGTTCCTCTGCCATGCAGGTATAGATCTGTGCGTTGATGGGCTCATAGCCCTTTGCGTCAATGCGGTTTTTCAGCAGCGTGCTCTTTCTCAGCTTTTCGGTTGCGGGGTCGTCACATTCCAGATACCAGCTGTGGATCCATGCGCTGATGCCCGTGGGCAGGTTGACCTGGATCCATTCCCCGTCTTCCGCGATCTTGGTGACCTCGGTTCCCTTTGCCATGGTGCTCTGGAAGTTGCCGGGGATGGCATCGGGCTCGGATGCGGGCTGGGTATAGTATCTTGTGCCGTCGATACGGGCGCGGTACAGATTGGGATCACCGGGTTCCACTACCTCGGGAGTGGGAGTCACAGATGCCTCATCATCAGTACCGGCGTCATCTCCGCCGCAGGCGCACAGACCCAACAGCATCAAAGCTGCCAGCAAAAGTGCGAGAACTGATCTCATGTTCATCTTCATTGTTATTTCCTCCTATAAGAATCTTTAGGTTGTTTGGTCGAAATATGGAAAATATTGACGATAAAACCCATTAGAAGCATATTTGTGTCGGTTTTGGAGCACTCCCGCCCCACCCCGACACCACTTGCGGAGTTGAAACTATAATATACGAGGATATTGTATCATTGACAAAAATGCATTGCTACCACATTTTGTAACTTTTTCAATGTTTTTTAACCAATTTATTAACAAAAACAGGGAAAAAGCGTATCATTTCAGCTATTTTCAGCATTTCCGACGGTATTCGACGTTTTTTTCTCCACAGGTTCTCCACCGCTTCCCCACACACTTTCAACAGCTTTTCCCACATAAAACACCCCCGAAGGGCACCACTGCGGCAATGCTCCTCGGGGGTGGATTTTCTTGTTAAACAATGCGGTCGAACTGCTTATGCAGTGCATTTCGGGTGTAGGTCACGGACACGGGACGGCCGTGGGGGCAGTATTTCACCTTGCCCGTCAGCACCGCTTCCGTCAGTACCGCCAGCTCCTTGGGATCGGAGCTGCGCCCTGCCTTGATGGCAGCCTTGCAGGCAACGGTCTTCAACAGCTCCGAACGCACCTGCTCATAGGTCACCCCTCTGCCGCTGCGCAGCTGCTCGCACAGCTCCTCAATGCTCGCTCTGCCGTCGGCATAGTCGATATTGGCGGGCACCGCACGGAGCATGAGGGCATCATCGCCGAAGCTGTCCAGCTCATAGCCCAGCTGCGCAAAGGCCTCCATGTTTTCCACGATCAGCGCGGTATCCTCACGGCTGAGCTTCAGCACCTCGGGCACCAGCAGCAGCTGGCTCGGCGCATCGGTCTTGTAGGCGGATAAGCGGTCAAAGTGCAGCCGTTCGTGGGCAGCGTGCTTGTCGATGAGGGTCATCTTGTCCCCGTGCTCCACCACGATATAGGTTTTCAGCACCTCACCCACCACACGGAAGGGTTCACAGGCTTCTTCGGCGGGGACGGGGGGTTCTTCCCACACGGTTTCCTGTACGGGTTCGGTGTCATGGACACCCGCAAGGGGCATCCCTACGTTGGGTACGGTTTGCGGGCGGATGCTATCCGCCCCTACGGTGGGGGCATCCTGTAGGGGCGAACTGTGTTCGCCCGCCTCTGCTTCTTCTACGATAGGCTCCATGGTCAGAGCGATCTCATCCCGGACCACAGGAGGCTGCACCACAGGGGGCATGGCTGCGGGCTCGTCCTCGGGGGGAATATCCTCCGCAGGCAGTCTCCGCACCGTGGGGATATAGTCGGGAGTCGCCGCCGCATCCCGCATACGGTAGTCGATCTTCTTATGCAGAGGGATATCGTATCGCTCCAGCTCACGACCATCGGCGGTGGGAATGATGCGGCCCGTTTCGTCGTATTCAATACCCTCCAGAGGGTTGTAAATCTTCTTTTCGGGGGTAGGCTCAATGATTTTTGCGGGGTAATGGCCGTTCTTATTGAAGAAGTCGTCGTTCTTCTTCCAATAGATCTCCCGCTCTTTTTCTTCCTTCAAGCGGTTTTCACGGTTCACCGCCTCCAGACAGGTATAGTACACCGCATCGTATACGGCCTTTTCGTTGGAGAACTTCACCTCCGCCTTGGTGGGGTGCACATTCACGTCCACGTTGCCGAAGGGGATCTCCACATACAGCACACAATAGGGGAAGCGCCCTGTCAGCAGGCGGTTGCGGTATGCCATTTCCAGCCCCTTCTGGATAAGGGGAGACTTCACCGCTCTGCCGTTGACGAAGAAATACTGTGCGGTGCGGTTGCCGCGGCCCTCGGCGGGAGAGGACACAAAGCCTCTGACACGGATAAACTCGTCCACAGGCTCGCATTGGATCATGGACTTTGCCATGTCTCTGCCCAGCAGGTGATACACACAGGATTCCAATTTCCCGTCACCGGGGGAGAAAAACTCCTCCTTGCCGTCCTTAATGCAGCGAACGGAAATGTCGGGGCGGCCCAGCGCGCACTTCATGGCAGCCTGCACGCAGGCAGAGCCCTCGGCGCGGTCGGACTTCAAAAACTTCAGACGGGCGGGCGTATTGAAAAACAGGTCGCGGATGATCATGGTAGTGCCCTCGGGGCAGCCTGTTTCGTACATTTCCTGGATATCTCCCGCAGTCAGGGTCATGCGGACACCGTGGGCCGCACCTGTTTGACGAGTGGTCATTTCGATGCGGGACACAGCGGACACCGCCGCCAAAGCTTCACCGCGGAAGCCGAAGGTGCCGATGCTCTCCAGACCACGCTCGTTTTGCAGCTTACTGGTGGCATGGCGCAGGAAGGCAATGCCCGCATCCTCGGGGCTCATACCCTTGCCGTCGTCGGTAACACGGATATAGGTGGCCCCGCCGTTGCGGATCTCCACGGTGACGGTGCGTGCACCTGCGTCAAAGGAGTTTTCCATAAGCTCCTTAACCACAGACGCGGGTCTGTCCACCACCTCGCCCGCAGCGATCAGGTCGGCAACATGAGGGGACAGTATATTGATTTCGGACATAATATTTCCTCCGATTAAATCTTAGATTCCATGAGATGCATGCTTTTGAACCACCAATCATCTGCGGACCATCGGGAACGACGGTCCCTACGGATGCGATATTGTTGGTTCGGGAGGCCCTCGTAGGGACCGTCCTCCCGGACGGTCCGTGCCGCAGTAAATACTGCTCTTAAGCATACAACGGCAACACATTGTTCAGCAAAAAAACGCTTTTATTCCATCTTCATTATACAGGAATCATATTGTAAAATCCAGACTTATTTGTTATAATGTTATAATTCGATTTATGCTCAATTTTCGATTTTACGATAGATATAGGAGTTTTTATGGCTTACAAACGCATTGAACTGGACAAAGCATCCATTGATAATCAGCTGCTGATCTGCGACCGTGTGGCTGCCAAGCTGGGCGATAAGCCCCGTCTGGCTATGGTGGATACCTACGGCTGCCAGCAGAACGAGGCAGACAGCGAGCACATCCGCGGCTACCTGTCCCGCATGGGCTACGGCTTCACGGAAAACGAGCACGAGGCCGATGTGGTGGTCATCAACACCTGCGCCATCCGTGAGCACGCGGAAATGCGTGTACTGGGCAACGTGGGGCATCTGACCCACACCAAGCGGGAGAACCCCAACCAAATCATCGCCGTCTGCGGCTGCATGGTACAGCAGCCCCACATGGCGGAAAAGCTGAAGAAGTCCTACCCCATCGTTGACATCGTCTTCGGGCCTCACGACCTGTGGCGCTTCCCCGAGCTGCTGGAAAAAAAGATGCAGCAGAAGAAGCGTGTATACGCCGTAGAGCCCAGTGACGGCACCGTTCATGAGGGCATCCCTCAGGTGCGCACCCACGGGGTCAAGGCATGGCTGTCCATTATGTACGGCTGCAACAACTTCTGCACCTACTGCGTGGTGCCCTACGTCCGCGGCAGAGAACGCTCCCGCCGTCCCGAAGAAATCGTTGCGGAAGCAAAGCGACTGGTGGCAGAGGGCTACAAGGAAATCACCCTGCTGGGCCAGAATGTCAACTCCTACGGCAAGGATCTGGGGCTGGACATGGACTTCGCAGACCTGCTGCGCATGATCAACGACATTGAAGGCGAGTTCATTATCCGCTTTATGACCTCCCACCCCAAGGATGCCACGGAAAAGCTGTTCAAGACCATGGCGGAATGTGAAAAGTGCGCACACCAGCTGCACCTGCCCGTGCAGTCCGGGAACACCCGTGTACTGCAGGCCATGAACCGCCGCTACACCCGTGAAAAGTATCTCAGCCAGGTAGAGCTGGCTCGCAAATATATGCCCGATATCGTGCTGACCACGGACATCATCGTGGGCTTCCCCGGTGAAACCGACGAGGAATTTGAAGACACCCTGTCTCTGGTGGAGCAGGTGCGCTACGACTCCATGTTCACCTTCATCTTCTCTCCTCGCCGCGGCACCCCCGCATGGTCCATGGACGATCCCTTCACCCGTGAGCAGAAGCAAGTACGCTTCGACCGTCTGGTGGAAGCCGCCAACCGCATCTCCACGGAGATCCACGCAAGCTATGAAGGCAAGACCCTGCCCGTGCTGGTGGACGGTGTCACCGAAACGGGCGAGCTCAGCTGCCGCACCATGGGCGGTCGTCTGGTTCGTGTCAAGGGCGACGAGAGCCTCATCGGCAAGTTCCTGAACGTCACCGTCACAGGCAGCAACACCTGGGCGCTGTACGGGGAACTGGCAGACTAACTGTTTTTACCTCTCCGCCTCGCATTCGCTCGGCACCTCTCCTTAAAAGGAGAGGCTGATTGGATCGCCGCACCACTAAGGCTCCCCTTTCAAGGGGAGCTGTCAGCCGTATGGCTGACTGAGAGGTTTCTTTTCAATCACAAAATCAATTGGCAAATTGATTTTGACCACACTTATTCATTCTTCACTCTTACTTATTCACTCAAAATTCCGGAGGAATTTTTATGGCCGAGCCCACTCCCATGAAAAAACAATATAACGAGATCAAGGCTAAGTACCAAGACTGTATGCTGTTCTTCCGTTTGGGGGACTTCTACGAAATGTTCGACGACGATGCCAAGATCGCTTCCCGAGAGCTGGACATCGCCTTGACCACCCGTGACCGCAACGTGGAAAACCCCGAGGAGCGCACCCCCATGTGCGGTGTGCCCTATCACGCAGCGGAGGTGTACATCGCCAAGCTGGTAAGCAAGGGCTATAAGGTCGCCATCTGCGAGCAGACTGAGGATCCCGCTCTGGCAAAGGGCATCGTAAAGCGTGACGTTATCCGCATCATCACCCCCGGCACCGTGACCGCAGGGTCTATGCTGGACGAAAACCGCTCCAACTATATCTGCTCCGTATATTTCAGCAGCAAAACCAACCGCGGCGGCATTGCCTTCTGTGAGGTATCCACAGGGGAATTCTGCACCGCCGCCTTCGATTACGCAGCCGCCGACCATATCATCAACGAGCTGGGCCGCTTCGCACCGAGAGAAGCGGTGCTGAACAGCGATGCCGCTTCCAGCGAGATCATCCGCGGCTTTTTGACCAATAAGCTCAGCTGTCTGGTACAGTGTCTGAACGACAGCTTTGACCATACCCATTGTGAGCAGCTGCTGTGCAGGCAGTTCAATACCGAAAGTGTAGGGGCTCTGGGTCTGCAGGGCGTGCCCACGGCGGTACAGGCCGCAGGCGCTCTGCTGGACTATGTCATCACCACCCAGAAGGCCGACCTGAGCTATCTGAAGACCCCCGACCTGTTTACCGCAGGGCGCTTCATGGAGCTGGACTACACCACCCGCCGCAATTTGGAGCTCACCGAGACCCTCCGCAGCGGGGAAAAGAAGGGCAGCCTCCTGTGGGTGCTGGACAAGACCAAGACCCCCATGGGCGGTCGTACCCTCCGCAGCTGGCTGGAGCGTCCCCTGCTGGACCCCGAGGCCATCCGCTACCGCAGCAGCGCCGTGGAGGAGCTGGTAAACGGCGGCATTCTCCGTGACGAGCTGCGGGACGATCTGCGGGGCGTAGGGGATATGCAGCGCATCATCGGCCGCATCGTGTTCGGCACCGCCAACGCAAGAGATTTGGCAGCGCTTGCCAACTACTGCCGTGTGTTGCCCACCATTACCGCAAGACTGAAGGTCTGCACCGCCCCCGCGCTCCAACGCATTGCCAAGATGGATGTGCTGGAGGATGTGTGCGCGGTGATCTCCAATGCCATCGCCGAGGAGCCCCCTCTGTCCGTCCGTGAGGGCGGCATGATCCGCAAGGGCTACAATGCCGAGCTGGACGAGCTGCGGGAGGTCCGTGCCCACGGCGCGGAAATGATGGCCGCCATCGAGCAGAAGGAACGGGAGCGCACAGGCATCAAAAAGCTGAAAATCGGATACAACAAGGTATTCGGTTATTATATCGACGTGCCCCGCTCCGCAGGGGAACGGAACATCCCCGAAGACTACATCCGCAAGCAGACTCTGGTGAATAACGAGCGTTACTTCACCACGGAGCTGAAGGATCTGGAAACCAAGCTCATGTCCGCCAAGGACCGCATCGAGGACATGGAATACCGCTTCTTCACAGAGATTCGGGACATGGTCGCCGCACAGACCGAGCGTGTACAGGCGGCAGGTGACGCTGTCGGCGTACTGGACGTGCTGTGCGCACTGGCGGATGTGGCGGTACGCAACCGCTATGTGTGCCCCGAAATGAACACAAGCGGCACCCTGTATATTGAAGAAGGCCGCCACCCCGTGGTGGAAGCGGCACAGAAGGACAATTTCTTCGTGCCCAACAGCCTGTTTATGAACAACACCACCGACTCCGCCATGATCATCACAGGTCCCAACATGGCAGGTAAGAGCACCTATATGCGCCAGACCGCACTGATCGTCTTGATGGCGCAGATCGGCAGCTTTGTTCCCGCCAAGAAGGCTGTGCTGGGTGTGGTGGACCGTGTGTTCACTCGTATCGGCGCATCCGACGATTTGGCTTCGGGTCAGTCCACCTTCATGGTGGAAATGAGCGAGGTGGCCAACATTTTGAAGAACGCCACCAAGCACTCCCTCATCCTGCTGGACGAGATCGGCAGAGGCACCTCCACCTATGACGGCATGGCCATCGCCCGTGCGGTGCTGGAATACTGTGCCGACCGCCGCAAGCTGGGTGCCAAGACCATGTTCGCCACCCACTACCACGAGCTGACCTCCATGAGCGAGGAGTTCGCGGGCATCAAGAACTATCATGTGTCCGCAAAAAACGACAACGGGGATCTGATCTTCCAGCGCACGGTGAAGCCCGGTGCCGCAGACCGCAGCTACGGTGTAGCGGTAGCAAAGCTGGCAGGTGTGCCCGAAAGCGTGGTGCGCCGTGCCAATGTGTGCCTGCAGGAGCTGGAGGAGCAGAAGAACGCCATGTTCCAGACCCCCGATTTGTTCCGTTATCTGGGGGATGCCGCACCTGCCGCTGCGATTGACCCCAAGATGCAGGCGGTGATGGATATGGTGCTGGACATGAATCCGGATAACTTCTCCCCCATTGCCGCACTGAATTTCCTGTATGAACTGAAAAAGAGAGCAACTACTGATGACGAATAACCGCATTACCCCACAATTTACCCCCGACCATACCAAGGGCGAGGCCGCCTTCGGGTGGTTCTGGCTCATGGTGCATATGTTTGTGCTGCCTCTGCTGTTTGCGGTGATCCTGCCCGAGGCGGACTCCGCTCTGACCGTGAACTATCTGTATTACGGCGTGAGCATGGCAGTGGTCTTGCTGGTGTTTCTGCGGATGCTGCGGAGAGAATTCGATCACCTGCTGGATAGATTCCTCCACTGCATCGCAAGCTTCTTCGCCGCCTACTTCTTCTGGTACTCCCTGAGCCTGATTATGGCAGGGATCATGGGCGCACTGGGCATTACGGCCACCCCTCCCAACGACCAAGCCGTTGACACCCTGGCCAAAGAGAACTTCGGCGGAGTGCTGGCCATCAGCGTCATCTTCGCTCCCATTGTGGAGGAGGTGCTGTTCCGCGGGGTACTGTTCCAGTCCATCCGCAGACACAGCAGAGTGTGGGCCTATATCGCCTCTCTGGCTGTGTTCGGCATATACCACACATGGCAGTTTGCCGTGGTGTATCAAGACCCCGTGTACCTGCTGTATTCCCTGCAGTACATTCCCATTACCTTTGCTCTGACCTGGAGCTATGAGAAATCCGGCAGCCTGTGGGTGCCGATCTTCTTCCACGCCTCCAATAATTATCTGGCCATGCAGATCGCACAAATGATGTGAACCACTTCATCGAAAGGTTTTCAACCTTTCGATGAGAACGCCCCTGCTAACGCAATGGGCTTACAGGTTTTGTGCGCGCACTCGCTTCGCTCGCACACTTAAAAACCTGATATGTATTTTTCGCTTCGCACATGTCGGCGCGAAAAATAGATTTCAATTGATTCGCCGCTATGCGGCGAACTCTGCGAGGCTTCCCTTTGTAAATTACCATGAAACGAGATAGAGGTGTTTTCATGTATAATATGATCATAATCACAGGCCCTACCGCTACGGGCAAAACCGCGCTTGGTGTCGCCGTCGCCAAGGCGCTGGGCGGTGAGGTCATTGGCGCGGACTCCATGCAGCTGTACAAGCGCATGGACATCGGCACCGCCAAGCCCACCCCCGCGGAAATGGATGGCGTGCCCCACCATATGGTAGGCATCGTGGAGCCCGACGAGGACTTCAGCGTAGCCATGTACGTGGAGCAGGCAACCGCCATCGCCGACGACATCATTGCGCGGGGCAAGATTCCCGTTGTTGTGGGCGGCACAGGACTGTACATCGACTCTCTGGTGGCAGGCCGTGACTTCGCGGAAAACCAATCCGATGACAAGCTCCGTGAAATGCTGGAAAAGCAGTACGATTCCCACGGCGGCGCCGCCATGCGCGCCCTGCTCCACAGCTTCGACCCCGAGCGTGCCGACAAGCTCCACCCCTCCGATAAGCGCCGCATCGTCCGCGCCATCGAGGTATTCATGCTGTCCGGCTCCACCATCAGCCAGCACGACAAGGAAAGCCGTGAGCGCCCCAAGCGGTACAACCCCCTGTGGTTCGCTCTGGATTTCGAGGATCGCGCGGACCTGTACAGCCGCATCAACCTGCGTGTGGACCGCATGGAGGTGCTGGGGCTGTTTGAGGAGGTCCACGAGCTCTTGAACAGCGGCTTGGCTGACGACTCCACCGCCATGCAGGCCATCGGCTACAAGGAAGCGGCACTGGCACTGCGGGACAAGCTCAGCCGTGAGGAGGCCATCGAGCTCATCAAGCTCCGTTCCCGTCAGTATGCCAAGCGGCAGCTGACCTGGCTGCGCCGCAATGAGGAGATCAACTGGATCCGCTGGAAGAAGTCTCCCGACCTGCGCAACGGACTGTATACCATCATCGCCGCATGGGAAAACGCCCTGAAGGACGAAGCGGAAAAGTAATTTCCTTTTGTAGGGAGCGTCGTCCCCGACGCTCCGTTAGGCAGTCCGACAAATCCCCACGGAACTGTAAACGCAGCGTATCCAACTTCAGTAATAGCGGAGCGTCGGGGACGACGCTCCCTACGATCAGCAAAAACGGAAGTGCTAACCATATCGCTTCAATCCCCGGAAATTAAAATTCGCACAGCCCCTATTCGACAGGTTTCGAACTCCCCCCTGTACTACAATAGCCCTATCTCTGCCGATGCAGGGAAATATTGTATGTACGGAGCAGACAGACACTGCTCCAAAGGAGCGAAACCGTATGCAAAATTTACAAGACACTTTTTTGAACAAATCCCGACAGGAGCGCATCCCCGTGACCGTCATCATGGTCAACGGCTTTCAGATGCGGGGTGAGATCCGCGGCTTTGATAACTTCGTAGTCCTCGTGGACGCGGACGGCAAGCAGCAGATGATCTACAAGCACGCCATCTCCACCATCACCCCCTCTCGTCCCATCGACCTGCGCAGCAGCTGAGGAGGCTCCGTCGGCTTGGCTTGATCCGAGCCCCATTGAAAGGAGGGACCCTTACGGATATTGAGCAGAACGTAGCCCGTGTACTTGAGCGGATCCGTGCCGCCGCAGGTGACCGTGAGGTCATGCTGGTGGCTGCCACAAAAATGAACGATGCCGATGCCATTCAGCGTGCCATCCGTGCAGGCATCCACGCAAGCGGGGAAAACCGTGTGCAGGAAATGATGGAAAAGCTGCCGCAAGGCGCCTATGCGGGTGCTCCTCTCCACTTCATCGGCTCCCTCCAAAAGAATAAGGTGAAATTCGTCGTGGGCAACTGCGACCTGATCCACTCCGTCAACAGCCTGTCCCTGCTGGAGGCCATCAACAAGCGCGCCGCCGCATTGGGCATTGTGCAGGATGTGCTGCTGGAGATCAATATCGCGGAGGAGGAAAGCAAGACAGGCTTTTCCCCCAAGCTGCTGCCCGAATTTTTGGAAGCCGCCGCCAATTTCGGCAATGTTCGGGTGCGGGGACTCATGGCAATTCCCCCGATCGAAAAAATTTCGGGAGAAAATCGCCACTATTTTGCACAAATGCATCAGCTTTTTATTGACATTGGCGCAAAAAAATATCATAATGTTTCTATGGATTTTCTGTCCATGGGTATGAGCGGAGATTTTGAGGATGCCATCCGTGAAGGATCCAATATGGTTCGGGTGGGCACCGCAATTTTCGGCGCAAGAAACTATGGACAAGCAGTGCAGTAGGAGGTAGTTATGGGTTTATTGGACGCACTGAGAGGTCTCACTCGCCCTTATGACGAAGACGAAGATTTCTTTGATGATGAAGAAGAACTGCTGGAGGAGGAAGACCTTCCCGTAAACGGCAGCTCCCGTGCAGGTGCCAACCCCTTCTTCGGCACCGACACACCCGAATATGATGCCCCCGAGGCGGAAGAGGCTCCCGCAGCCGCTCCCGTTTCCCGTCCGGCATTCATCCCCCGCAGACCCCGAGAGCAGGAGCAGCGCAGCACCCGTATGCCTCCCTCTCAGGCAGGGGGCAATAAGATCGTCTTTGTAAAGCCCGAGCGCTACGAAGACACCAAGATGGTTTATGACCATCTCCGTTCCAGACGTATCGTGCTCATGAGTCTGGACGAAACCAACAAGGAGATCGCCCGCCGCATTCTGGACTTCATGGCAGGTGCCGTGTATGCCTCCGGAGGCAAGATTGCCCGTGTCTCCTCCGCTACCTACATCATCACCCCCAAGGATGTTGACATGATGGGCAGCGACATGATGGACGAGCTGGAAAACAGCGGAATGTTTTTCTAAGCCCCTCCCCCAACGAGCAAACATTTAGAGATTCTCCCGCAGAGCGGGTGAAAGGTGGATATAGATATGATTACATCTCAGGATATCAGAGCAAAGGGCTTTGATAAGGCAGTCTTCGGCGGCTACGACTCCGCTTCCGTTGACCAGTTCCTGGAAAACGTCGCGCGCACCATGGACGATCAGGTGCGTGAGATCTCTACCCTGAAGTCCAAGATGAAGATTTTGGCAAACAAGGTAGAGGAATACCGCAGCACCGAGGAGGCAATGCGCCTTGCTCTGGTTTCTGCGCAGCAGCTGGCTGCTCAGATCGAAGCAGACGCCAAGGAAAAGGCTCAGGCCATCATTGACGATGCAACCGGTCAGTCTCTGGAAATTCTCTCCGAGCTGAAGAAGCAGATCGCTTCCGAGGATGCAAAGCTGGATGCGGCAAAGGCTTCCTACGCAGCATTCATGGCGGAAGCACGGGAAATGTGTCTGCGTCAGCTCCGTTTCCTGGAGGAACTTCCCGAAAACATGAACGGGATAGCTATGCCCGAAATTGAGCCCGTAGAATCCGAAGAGGAAGAAGCACAGATCGATGCCATTATTGAAGAACTGGCAGAAGTCCCCGACCTGACCGATATTCCCGAACAGATTATTGAACAGCCCGCTCAGGACTCCGACGATTTTGCAGCTACTCTGATGTTCTCTCTGGATTAAACATTGGGGTTCATGTAAGCAATTTGGTTACGGAGCGATGAGAACCATCGCTCCGTTTCGCCGTATATAAAACGAAAACAACTTACCTTATTATAGAAAGTCAGGAGAAAGAAAATGTCTAAAGATTACAACGCAACAGTTAATCTGCCCAAGACCGACTTCCCCATGCGTGCTTCTCTGCCCAAGCGTGAGCCCGATATGCTGCAGGCATGGAACGACATGGATCTGTACAAGAAGATGGTAGCCCGTAACGAAGGCAAGCCCGACTTCATTCTGCACGACGGCCCTCCCTTCTCCAACGGCTCCATCCACATGGGCACCGCAATGAACAAGTGCATCAAGGACTTCATCGTCCGCTACAAGAATATGTCCGGCTGGCACGCACCCTTCACCCCCGGCTGGGACAACCACGGCATGCCCATTGAATCCGCCATCATCAAGAAGCAGAAGCTGAACCGCAAGGCCATGAAGACCTCCGAGTTCCGCACCGAATGCCAGAAGTTCGCACAGGACTATGTTGGTATCCAGATGGATTCCTTCAAGCGCATCGGCTGTCTGGGTGACTGGGATGCCCCCTATCTGACCATGGACCCCAAGTTCGAAGCAGAAGAGCTGAAGGTATTCGGCGAAATGTTCGACAAGGGCTACATCTACAAGGGCAAGAAGCCCGTTTACTGGTGCGCAGAGTGCGAAACCGCTCTGGCTGAAGCAGAAATCGAATACGAAAACGATCCCTGCCGCACCATCTATGTAAAGTTCCCCGTAAAGAACGACCACGGCAAGCTGTCCAAGTACGCTCCTCTGGACAAGATCTTCTTCGTCATCTGGACCACCACCACTTGGACCCTGCCCGCTAACCTGGCCATCTCTCTGAACGGCAGCTTCATCTACGTTCTGGCACAGGCTCCCAACGGCGAAGTATACATTCTGGCAAAGGATCTGATGGAATCCGTGGCAAAGGCCGCAGGCATCGAATCCTTCAATGTGCTGGCTGAACTGACCGGCGCTGAGCTGGATCTGATGACCGCACAGCACCCCTTCATGGACCGTGAATCCATCATCATCTGCGGCGACCACGTTACCGCAGAATCCGGTACCGGCTGTGTTCACACCGCTCCCGGCCACGGCGTAGACGACTATAACGTCTGCCGCGCATACGAGGCAAAGGGCGTAAAGATCGGCATGACCGTTCCCGTTGACGACCAGGGCCGCATGAACGAAGAAGCAGGCAAGTACAACGGCCTGACTCTGGATGAAGCAAACAAGGCTATTTTTGCCGATCTGGAAGCAGCGGGGCTCATGCTGGCATGGGAAGACGTTGTTCACCAGTACCCCCACTGCTGGCGCTGCCACAAGCCCATCGTATTCCGCGCAACCGACCAGTGGTTCTGCTCCATTGACGGCTTCCGTGAAGACGCCATCAAGGCTTGTGATGAAGTTCAGTGGATCCCCGAATGGGGTCACGACCGCATGGTCTCCATGATCAACGAACGCGCAGACTGGTGCATCTCCCGTCAGCGTAACTGGGGTCTGCCCATTCCCGTTCTGTACTGCGCAGACTGCGGCAAGCCCATCTGCACCCCCGAAACCATTGAAAATATCGCAAACATCTTCCGTGCACAGGGTTCCAACGCATGGTGGGATCTGGAAGGTGACGAACTGGCACCCGCAGGTTTCGTTTGCCCCGACTGTGGCGGCAAGCACTTCACCAAGGAAACCTCCACGCTGGACGGCTGGTTCGACTCCGGCTCCACCCACGCAGCTTCCATGGAACTGGACAGCCCCGGCTGCTGGCCCAGCACCATGTACTTCGAAGGCCTCGACCAGTACCGCGGCTGGTTCCAGTCCTCCCTGCTGACCGCAGTTGCTACCAAGGGCAAGGCTCCCTACAAGATCTGCATGACCCACGGCTGGACCGTTGACGGCGAAGGCAAGGCTATGCACAAGTCTCTGGGCAACGGCGTTTACCCCGAAGAAGTTATCCCCAAGTACGGCGCAGACCTGCTGCGTCTGTGGGCAGCATCCGCTGACTACCATCAGGATATGCGCTGCTCCGACAAACAGTTTAAGCAGCTGTCCGATATGTACCTGAAGATCCGCAACACCGCCCGCTACATTCTGGGCAACCTGAACGGCTACGATCCCGTGGCAAACCGTGTCGCATTCGAGGATATGCTGCCTCTGGACCGCTGGGCAATGATCCAGCTGAACGATCTGGTCCGCCGCTGCATTGATGCTTACGAAGCATACGACTTCTACGTAGTATCTCACTCCGTACACAAGTTCTGCATCATGGAAATGTCCAACTTCTATCTGGACATCATCAAGGACCGCCTGTACTGTGACGGCATCGACTCCCTGTCCCGCCGCTCCGCACAGACCGCGATCTACGAGATCCTGTCCGCAATCACCCGTCTGCTGGCTCCCATTCTGGCATTCACCACCTACGAAATCTGGGAAGCTATGAACCACGGTGAAGGCGTTGATCCCACTCACGTTATGCTCAACGATATGCCCGCTTACGATCCCGCTCGTGTATTCACCGCTGAAGAAGCAGAATACTGGGATAAGGTGCTGAAGCTGCGCGGCGACGTGAACAAGGCTCTGGAGCTGGCTCGTGCGGAAAAGCGCGTAGGCAAGCCTCTGGATGCAAAGATCACCCTGTACGTAGGCGACGAAGCAAAGGCAGCCTTCGAACAGATCAAGGGCGAAAACCTGGAACAGATCTGCATCGTTTCCGAAGTCATCATCGCCGATGGTGAAGGCGAAGGCTATAAGGGCGAGCAGTTTAACGGCATCACCGTGAAGGTGGAAACCAGCGAAGAAGCCAAGTGCCCCCGCTGCTGGATGCACTCCGCAACCGTGGGCTCCAGCGCAGAGCACCCCGCGCTGTGCGCACGCTGCGCCGCAGCTCTGGCTGAATAATCAAACCATCGATCTTGCACTCGGACGGACCATCTGTCCGAGTGCAAATTTGCATCTTAAAGAAAGAGAGGACGTACTATGCTGTATTTGATTGCAGCCCTGCTGATTCTCATTGCCGACCAGGCACTGAAATACTACGTCACCTTGAATATCCCACTGGATGAGGGCGTTGTGGCTTTCATCCCCCATGTGATGAGTCTGGTACACTACCGCAACACAGGCGCAGCTTTCTCCATGCTCTCGGGCGGCGGTGCCCGCTGGGCGTTCGTAGTGCTGGCTGTGGCCTTTACCGCCGCAACCGTATACATTATCCTGCACCGCACCATTAAGTCCCCCATGGTCAATTGGGCCATGGTGCTGGTATCCGCAGGTGCCGTAGGCAATGCCATCGACCGCGCCTTCTACGGCTACGTGGTGGATATGTTCCGCACGGATTTTATGAACTTCGCCATCTTCAACATTGCGGATATTTTCATCTGCATCGGCGGCTTCTTCCTGTGCCTCGGCATCCTGCTGATGCCCGACGACAGCAAAAAGAGCAAGAAGACGGAGGAATCGCCCTCCACGGAGGAAGGGGAAGAAGTCCCCGAGGTTCGTCAGGAGACCGTCAACAACCTGCGGCTGTTCAGCTCCAAGGTGCCGCTGCCCGAGGATGTGAAGGAAAGCCGCCGCACAGGGAAGCTGTTCAGGGATACCAAGCCTGTCAATTCCGAGAATCCCTTTGCGGAGTTCGAAAAAATGCCCACCTCCTTTGATAAGCCCAAGAAGGACAGTGTCTCTGCGGAGGAAATGCAGTCCATGGACAAGCTTGCCAAGGAGATCTCCGACGAAATGAGCATCGACTCCCTGCTGAAGGAATTTGGCGATGGAGAATATTGAGATCATTGCCGCCGAAAGCGGCACCCGTATTGACGCATGGCTCAGCGCCAACATTCCCGACCTGACCCGCAATGCCGCTCAGCGATTGCTGACAGAAGGCATGGTCACCGTCAACGGCAAGCCTCCCAAGAAGAACTACAGGATTTCCGTGGGAGACGCGGTCACGGTCACCATCCCCGATATTGCGGAAGTACCTCTGGTGCCCCAGAACATTCCTCTGGATATCGTCTTTGAGGACGAGGATGTAGTGGTGGTCAACAAGCCCCGTGGCATGGTGGTTCACCCCGCCCCCGGTCATCCCGACGGCACCTTGGTCAATGCTCTCATGTATCACTGCGGTGACAGTCTCAGCGGTGTGGGCGGTGAGAAACGGCCCGGCATTGTCCACCGCATCGACAAGGATACCTCGGGACTGCTGATCGTGGCAAAGAACGACGCAGCCCATCTGGCACTGTCCGCACAGCTCTCCGACCGCAGCCTGTCCCGCGTATATCGGGCGGTGGTAGTGGGCAATCTGAAGCAGAACAGCGGCACCGTGGATGCCCCCATCGGACGTCACCCCAATGACCGAAAGAAGATGGCGGTCACGCAGCAAAACAGCCGCAATGCGGTCACCCACTGGTCGGTGCTGGAGCGGTACAGAGGCTATACCCACGTTCGCTGCAAGCTGGAAACAGGCCGCACCCATCAAATTCGCGTGCACATGGCGCACATCGGACACCCCCTGCTGGGTGACGAGGTGTACGGACACGCCAAGCTCCCCGAAAAGGGATTGGTAGGCCAGTGTCTCCACGCCAAGGAGCTGCAGTTCATCCACCCCCGTACAGGCCAAGCGGTGCATCTGGACACGGAATTGCCCGATTATTTCAAAGAAGTACTCACCCGTTTGGGACAAGAGATATAAAGACACCCGATGCAAAAGCATCGGGTGTTTTTTCAGCTAAAGAAGCTGTATTCATTTAAAAGATACGGGTGTCCCTCTTCAAAGGAAAGATATTCTACCCCGTCTACGGAAATCTCCACAATGGGCATCACATACCCATTCCCAAAATATTGCGGCGCAGACATGAACGTAATCCTTTGCCCAAGGGTCAGCTGTTCCTTCAATCCGCTTTCCAGTACCGCATCATAGGCTTCCCCTTCGATCTTGAAGGTGCGCTCGGAAAAGCCCTCGGGAATGTCGGTCATCCCAATCGTCAGACGGTTGGAGCCCCAATGAATATAATCCACCTCTGCGGTAAGCTCCACAAATTGGGTGGGATCTTTATAGTAGTTATACTCTCTGGCAGTCCATGAGAAATCCAAGCTGTTAAGCAGAAGCATAACACCCAGCACAAGTCCCGCGATCAGAAGAAATGCACCGAGCAGGAGTCGACCGATCCAAGCAATCACATTGAC
Source organism: Oscillospiraceae bacterium (assembly GCA_017415945.1). Next base: position 7,614 of record JAFQDR010000245.1, on the reverse strand, counting down.
TGCGCCTTCCATAAACTTGTCCATGTGTCCCATCCTTTCCATGAAGCAGAAACGTTACCGAGCTTCCATAAAGCGAATACCTCAAGCTTGTTCCGAGCTGAACAGATTCCAAGGGAACTGCTCGGGAGGTGTCTTGTCGTATCGTCTCCACTCCCCTGTTTTGGGATGAGGGAAGGTCAGTCGCCATGCCCACAGGGCTGTAGTGCATTTGTTGCACCTGCTGCCGTATTTCCCGTCCCCTACCAGAGGGTGCTTGCGGGAAGCAAACTGTACGCGAATCTGATGGAATCGTCCCGTAATGAGGCGCACCCATACAAGGCTGTATGTGCCGCTCACCGTAGCCACGGACTGGAGCACCTTGTATTGCAGGCGGGCATCCTTCACGCCCTTGCGCATTCGCTGCACCACATAGCTCTTGCCCTTGGCACTATCCTTCAGCAGCAGGTCGTCCCAGTAGCCCTCATCCGGGTTCGGGATCCCCTCTACCACCGCCAAGTATTCCTTGGTCAGCATATCCCCCGCAATGTACGCAGATAGCGCAGACGCTGCTTTTTTTGTCAGTGCGTAGACCATGACCCCGCCAACGACGGTATCCAAACGATGCACGCAGTAGGCCTCGCCTCCCAACTGCTGACGGAGAAGCGCAAGCATCCCCGCATCCTCGGATATAGTACCCACGGGCTTCACACATACGGCAATATGGCGGTCTTTGTACAAAATTTCAATCACGGGAATCCCCCTTCTTGACGGTATTTCTCTACTCTGTTAAAATAGTATCAGATAAATTTGAAAGGAAGTTTTCTTATGTATACCAAGGATATCATCGAAATCCAGAATCTCCTGTATCAGTACTGCTGGCTGGTTGACAGCGGCGACTTTGAAGGCGTCGGTCAGCTGTTCAAGCACATGGACGCATTCTTCGACGGCAAGCCCGGCTTCTCCAAGAGCCCCGAAGGCTATCTGAAGACCATGCGCGGCATTATGAAGTACGAAGACGGCACACCCAAGACCATGCACCTGTGCGTCAATCCCCAAATCACCGTCAGCGAAGACGGTCAGACCGCAGAGGCTCGCTCCTATCTGGTAGTCACCCAGGGCATCACCGGTCAGTTCAACCCCCAGATCATTTGGATGGACCGCAAGTTCGATAAGTTTGCAAAGATCGACGGCAAGTGGGAATTCGTATATCGCAACAACTGCACCCACGCAATGGGCGACATCAGCGCACACATCAAGGGCTTTAAGAAGTAATCTTATCTTACCATAGCCCCCAACATCTGACAACCAAAAACCGCAGCGGCAAGCCGCTGCGGTTTCAAATATCAAAAGAGGGAGTTATTCATGAAAGCACAAACCTATTCCATTTCTTTCGGAATGTTGTTTAAGAGGTATTACTGTGCCGATTGCGGAACGAAGCTAAAAACAGAAAAAACCCATCGCATTGTCACGAAGGACGACCCGGATTACTACCGATACCACGACGTGGGCCAATTCCCTCGGGTAGATTATGAAGTATACGATCAACGATTCCAATGCCCTTCCTGCGGCAGACGCACCGCCTACGATGAACAATGCATCCTAAATCGAATCCAGAAGAAGCTGGGAACCAAGATCTTGAACCCGTTTGAAGTGAAGCAGCATTATGAGGAATGCTCCGCCGCCCATAACAAAGGCACGCTTTTGAAAAAAATATTGTTCCCAATTGCCTTCTCTGTCCTTGCTTTCTCACTCTTTGTTTTCACCAATCCCGATTTGACCATTCAAGACTATATACAGGATGCAGCTTTGGTCTTTATCGCAACAGGAGGTTTGATTTGTAAAGTGATCGGAAATCATAAAGGGGTAATCAATTCCAAATATCTGGGCACCTATTCCCATGAGAAGCGAACCCAATTGGAGCGCTTACACTCTTATTGCACCCATAACAAACGTTTGGTCGAAGCTTCCGACAAATGCTATTGCTTCTACTGCAAATCCACCGTGGATGCACAGGACATCGACGAATTCATTGATTCGGAACAAACCGCATTGTGCCCCAAATGTGGCATTGATGCGATCCTCCCCGATCGTATCGATGAACCCATAGACGATAACATCCTTTCCGAAATGAATACCTATTGGTTTTGATCATTCACACCATACAAAAACCCTCCACCCTATGGGTGGAGGGTTAAAATTTTTAAGATTAGTGTCTTGCTTCTTCGCCCCAGTCCACGAACTGATGCATATTGGAGGGACGGTAGCCTGCGTCTACCTGCAGGGTTGCGCCGGTGATGTATTCCGCATAGTCGGATGCCAGGAACATCATGGAGTATGCGATGTCCTCGGTGCGTGCCATAGCGGGATGGTTGCTGCGCTTCAGGGGAATGGTGCCGCCGATGGAGTCCAGAGCGAACTGAGGCAGGTTGTCGATGATCTCGGTATGGGTAACGCCGGGAGCAATGGCATTGCAGCGGATGCCCACAGGAGCCAGAGCATAAGCAATGGTCTTGGTCATGGTCATGACTGCGGACTTGGTTGCGGGATAGGCAATACCGGAGGGAGAGCCATATACGCCGGAAACAGAGGAGGTGTTGATGATGCATCCTTCGGTCTTCTTCAGAGCGGAGATCGCATAGCGGCTCATGTTGTAAACAGCGGTCATGTTAACATCTAAAACAGCCTGCCAGCGATCCTTGGTATGATGAACCAGAGCATCGTCGTTGGAGATGCCTGCGTTGTTGATGAGAACGTCCACGCGGCCCCACAGAGCTTCCACTTCCTCAAACAGTGCCTTTGCCTGTTCTTCGGAGCACAGGTCGATGCAGCGCCAGATGACGGGGTAGTTGGGGTCGATCTCTGCCAGCTTGGCCAGAGCTGCCTTACCGGTTTCTTCGTAATGGCTTAGGAAGCAAACCTTTGCGCCTGCCTTCAGAAATTCCTTGACTGCTGCAAAACCGATACCGCGGCTACCGCCGGTGATGACAACGACCTTGCCGTCAAATACCTTGCATTCTTCGAACATATTCTTGGTAATCATATATCTGTTCCTTTCTATATGTGTTTGGAGGACTGAACCTCAGTTTTCTGATTCTATGATAACAAATTAACAAGCCTCCGTCCAACATAAATTTTATATGAACCCATAAGTTCAAATTATGACACAAGCCATTTCAGCTTATATTTATTTCCCGCGCCCAACGGAATGCCATTGAAATATAGTCGTATCAATGGTAAAATATTGCCATTGCAGATTTAACGGAGGGATGAGATTTTGAATTCTGAAAAATTGGAACAGCTGCTGAAATACGCATTGATTTTGACCCTGCTGATGACTGTGTTCTCCACAGGCATGAACGTTGCGGTGGTACACAGTAACCCCGCAGAGGGTGTCAGCATTTGGAACCTGATTGGTCGCGCGCTGCTGATCATGGGGCCCGTAATGATCGCTGAATGGTACGGCTACAAGCACTTCCACAAGAAGGCAGAGGAAGAACGTGCACAACGGGAAAAAGAAGAAAAGGCTCGCTTGAAGGCTGAACGCAAGGCCAGAATCGAAGAAAAGAGAGCCAATCAGCAAACAAAGAAGAACAAGAAAAAATAAACAATTGCTCCCCATTTGGTGTCGAATGGGGAGCTCTTTCGTATAAACACATATAGAAAACCCTCACCCAATTGGGTGAGGGTTGTTGTTTTAAGCTTTAAGCCTTAGATTCAAGTGAACCTCAATTATGCGCCAACTTCTACGTCGTCGCCGTTGGGGTACTGTTCCTTCAGCTCTGCGCCGCCCTTCAGAGCGGTAGCAACGCACAGGTACATCAGGATAGCGAATACGATGTAAACGATCCAGGTCAGAGCGTAGCCCAGGATACCCTGCAGGATGGAGGTCAGGATGGAGCCCAGAGCAGCACCGATCAGGAAGAACAGGTTCAGCTTTGCGTAGATGGAGCCGTAGTCCTTAACACCGAATACTTCGGAGAACAGGATAGCGGGCAGCAGCTTGGGCAGGCACATTGCCAGTGCGAAGAAGATGCAGTAGCCGTATGCGAAGGTAACGTTGCCGGTGAAGCCAACAGCAGCTACACAGCCCAGACCGATGGTGATCAGACCAACAGCGATCAGAACGGTCTTCTTGATGCCGACCTTGTCCATGATAACGCCGCCGCCAACCATGCCAACGATGGTAACGATGGAGTAGTAGGACAGGATGGTGCCCTGCAGAGCGCCGCCGTCCTGAGCGATGGTGGTGATGAAGTTGGGAACGTGAGTGGTAACACCGGAAGCCAGAGCGCCAACCAGCATTACAACGCCGATGCAAGCCTTCCATGCCTTGTTCTTCTTAGCAGTTGCCTGAGAAACGCCGATCCAAGCGGGAGCAGCAGCAGCGCCATCGGTGGTGGTGGTGCCTGCGCCGTAAGCTTCGGTGCCGTATTCCTGGGGAGAACGCTTAACCAGAATCAGAGCAACTGCGCACATTACAACGATGGTAACAGCTGCGGAGAACATCATAGCGGTCTTCCAACCGGTGGAGGAAGCAGCGATCATCTTGGACAGAATGGGGGACCATACGAAGCCGCCCAGACCGCCGCCTGCCATAGCGATGGACATCATGGTGGAACGCTTAGCTTCGAACCATGCGGTAACCAGCATGGAGATGGGCAGCTGAGTCAGACCAGCCAGGAAGATGTTTTCAACACCGAAAACGATGTACATCTGCCAAATCTGAGTGCAGAAGGTAGCCAGAACGAAGCACAGACCGGTGCCGATTGCGCAGACACACATCATGAGCTTCATGTTCTTCTTCTGATACAAGCCTGCAACAACGATGCCGCCGATTGCAGAGGTCAGAGAAGCGATCAGGTTAACCATGGACCATGCGCTGTTGGAGAAGCCCAGGTCAGCACAAACAGGGTTCATGTACAGAGCAAAGCTGTTGTTCAGCATTGCAGTGGGGATAAAGGACATGATGAACGCTGCCACCAGAATGCCCCAGCCCTTAAACTGTTTCTTTTCCATATTAAGAGAAGCCTCCTTGAATTATGTACGTTCTATGAACGCCGATATTGTTAATATACTAACCAATAATTCATAAATTGTCAATAGACTTCGTTAAATTTATCATATTCAACAATTCGCTGCTTTTGTTTTATAACAATATGCGGAAGTTTTGCGTCAGTTTTTCTTAGAAAATCAAGGGTTTTTCTCCGAAGTACAGTTTCCAAAACGCAAAAAATTCCCGAATCGACCGTTTTTTTGATGCATTTACAAAATAATGTACAAAAATAAGATATTTACCCCCAAATGTAGTGCATTCAAAATTCTCATCCCAATTTTTGAATAAATGCTTGACACAGAGGGCACACTGTGCTATACTAACTTAGCTCAAGAGAGAATATCGCGGAGTGGAGCAGGGGAAGCTCGTCGGGCTCATAACCCGAAGGTCGTTGGTTCAAATCCAGCCTCCGCAACCAACAAAGCAGTTCGCCGTCAGGCGGGCTGCTTTTTTTAGTTTCGAGTGTATTTCTACAGCTTTCGGGGTTATGAGGCCGACGAGCGCAGCTCGTTGGGTAAATTGTGACCCCGCTGCCTGTGGCAGATGAAGGGGTCGCAATTTTCCGCAGCGGCAGAATAAAATCGACGACCTTTGTTTTTGTCGTCAATTTTTTCGTCGCCGCAAGGTGGCGCGATGCGATAACCGGTCGGTCGCCCCATTCAAATCCAGCCTCCGCAACCATAAAAGATACCAGACTTGATACAATTTCAAGTCCGGTATTTCTTTTTAATCCTGGAATAAAATCCAAAAACAGGTGTTGTTTTAACTATTTTTCCATGGTGCATTGATTATAACAGATTCGTTTGCTAAAATTGATCTATCGGTTACACAGAATATACATATGTGCTTATTGGCATGGAAAGAGGTGATTCAATGCAGAACATACAGGAAATCAAGCTGATTCAGGAAACCAGAGAAGAACAGTTACCGGGCTTCGCATTGGACTTTCCTTATATCGCCACCTGCGCTCAGCTTGAAAAATATGCCGATCCCTTTGTTCCCTGGCACTGGCATAAAGCGGTGGAACTGTTCTATATGGAAGAAGGGCGTCTGGAATACGAAACACCGGGCGGAACGATTGTGTTTCCGCAGGGCAGCGGTGGCTTGGTCAATTCCAATGTGCTGCATAAGACACGCATTTTGGATTACCCACATATCACGACCCAGAAGCTGCACATATTTGACCCTGCTTTTCTTTCGGGCCAATCTGGCAGTAGAATCGAGCAAACCTACTTCCTTCCCATGCTTGCTGATCCTATGTTTGAAATCATACCGCTGTTGCCCGATGTGCCGGAACACGCTGAGATCCTGCATCTGATCCGGAACGCATTCCTGCTGAATGAGCAGGAAGTCGGCTATGAAATCCGCCTGCATCGGACGTTGCTGGATATATGGCTGAAGCTTTTCGTTCTGTACCGCAAGCAGGAAACGGTTCCTTGCGGCAAGTCCCGAAACATAGATGCTGCAAAGCGAATGATGATCTATATTCGGGAGCATTTGGCAGACTCCCTCACCGTTAAAGAACTGGCGGATGCGGTTTTTCTCAGCCAGCGGGAATGTTACCGCATTTTCCGGGATTGCCTGCATACGACGCCGGTCAACTACATCATCGGCTGCCGGCTGCAGGAAGCCAGCCGATTGCTTACCACAAGCAATCTGTCTGTTACAGAAATCGCATACTCCTGCGGGTTTGGCTCCGGAAGCTATTTCAGCAGAGTGTTCACCCGTGAGAAAGGTTGTACGCCAATTGAGTATCGTGCGAATTGGCAGGATAAGACAAGTATTAGGCGTTAACCTGATATAGATTTTGTGATTGTGGCAGTATAATTTCCTTGATACCAATTAAGGAGGTTTCTGCCATGTCCCCTGTATTTATTGTTTTACTGAGCATTGCCGATATTGTTCTGTATACCATCCGCAGTTTTACGAACAAGCTCTTCGCAATCTCCTACGATGGAAAGCCTTCTATGGCAACTCCGATCTTCTCTGCCATTACAGGTTTTTCCGGTTTCTTGTTTACGATCTTGCTGTCCGGTGGTATTCAGCTTCCCAACATGACCACGCTGCTGTGCGGTATCAGCGGGGGCTGTATTCTGTTCCTGTACGATCTGGGCAATATTCGGGCAGCAAAGACCGGCCCGTACTCCATTCAGGCGATTATTTGTATGTTCGGCTGCGTTCTGCTTCCGCTGCTCTTTGAACGGTTCCTGTGGGGCGTAAGTCTGACTGCATTGCAGATGCTTGGCGTGATTGCCGTGCTGTTCTCATTTGTATATCTAAATCTGAACAACAGAGAATCCATCGGTGTTCAGAAGGGTTTCTACGGTTGGGTAGCCCTGCTGTTTTTTGCAAATGGTGTTTACAGTACCATTGTGATTGCACAGCAGCGATGGACGAATTATGCCCAGCGCAGTGAAATGATCGCAGTCGTATTTCTGACTTTGGCGGTTGTTTCTGTGCTTTATCTCATTTTGGGGTGCAAGACCAATATAAAGACTGCATTTCAGCTTCAAAAACGTAGCTGGTGTTATGCACTGGCCAGTAGTGCAGCTCTGTCGGTTGCCATGAATCTGTTGGTGATT